>CAJPTV010000018.1 GCA_905373665.1 Bacteroidia bacterium | reverse complement strand
GGGAAGGGAGGGGGCTCGTTCGTTTTTATGTTTTCCTAAATCTCGTAGCCTTTACAAGGCACTCCTGCCGTACACTCCTAGTACGCCCCTTATACTCGCCTTACATTCGCCTTATATGCTCCTTATGAAGTAGGTAGAATTACCTAGCCTAAAAAGGGGTTGTTTTATAGACAGTCGTCTATTCCTATCGTCTATTATTTTTCTTTTCGTCTAGAAATAGTGCTTTAGGTTTTTATAAAGTAGGGGGTGTCAGAAGGGGTGGTGCGGGGGAGTTCAGGTCAGCGCCCTTAGCGCGTTTTTGTATCTTTGCCAAGCAAACAATTAAGAAAGGATTGTAACAATGAAAAAGATCATCAATACCCCCAATGCACCTGCTGCCATCGGTCCGTATAGCCAAGCTGTTATGGTAGGCGACACGCTCTATATCTCTGGTCAAGTGCCCGTAGACCCCGCAGTAGGCAAGGTGGTAGAAGGCGGCATCGAGGCACAAACGGAGCAGGTACTCAAGAACATCGGCGCTATCCTCAAAGAGGCAGGTCTTGATTATTCCAACGTGGTAAAGACGACTTGTCTGCTCTCTGACATGGATAACTTCGTTGCGATGAACGGGGTTTATGCAAAGTACTTTACCAAGGAGATGCCCGCGCGTGCAGCCTTTGGCGTCGTTCGCCTACCGTTGGGGGCAATGATTGAGATTGAGGCCATCGCTGTTCGCTAATTCGTTCTTCATGGCTTATTTGTTGAACGAACAGTCGGTTACCCAGCTCCTGCGCAAGTTAACCCATCCTGAAAAGAAGCAAGATGTGGTGACCCTCGGGCTGGTACGCGAACTGCAAGCCAAAACCGATGGGATACGAATTGTCCTCGCGCCCCTTAGTGCAAACGACCCCTTCGGCGTCTCACTCGTACGCCAAGCACGGCGCATCGTCTCAGAGGCATTCCCCGACGTCCCAGTTGAGGTAACCTTAGACGCCCCCGTGCCTGAGGTGCAGAAGCCGGAAGATTTGCCGCCACGTCAGGGTGGGGTTGCAGGCATCAAGCATATAGTCCCCATCGCTTCGGGAAAGGGCGGGGTGGGTAAGTCGACCATCACGGTGAACCTTGCGATAGCCTTGGCGCGTAAGGGCTATAAGGTGGGTATCTTGGATGCTGACGTCTTTGGACCGAGTATGGCGATCATGCTTGGGGTGGAAGACGAGCGCCCAGAGGTAAAGAACGAGGAGGGCGAAGATCTTATCCTCCCCGTAGAGGCGTACGGGGTGAAGATGCTTTCGATGGCCTTCTTCGTAGCGTCGTCTGATGCGCTCGTTTGGCGTGGTCCGATGGCCTCGAATGCCCTTAAGCAGCTCATTCACATGGGGCTGTGGGGCGAACTAGACTTCTTGCTGATAGATATGCCTCCAGGGACGAGCGACGTACACCTGACCGTGACGCAGGAGCTCGCGTTGAGTGGCGCTGTGGTGGTGAGTACGCCGCAGCGGGTCGCGTTGGCAGATGCGCAGAAGGCGCTCAGTATGTTCTCTAACCATGCTATTGCTGTGCCCGTGTTGGGGATGGTGGAAAATATGGCGTGGTTTGACGCAGGCGATGGGCAGAAGCACTATCTCTTCGGACAGGGAGGTACGGCAGCCCTTGCAGAGGAGCTCGGCGTACCGCTCTTGGGTGAGATACCGATAGAGCAGAGCCTACGCGAAGGGGGCGACACGGGTTGCCCATTGGCGGCAGGCGACAGTCCATCGGCAAAGGCCTTTGCACAGCTCGCAGATGCGTTCTTAGAACAATTGGCGTAAAAACACCCGTAGGGACGATATACGAAACGGTATTATCGTCCCTACGACATTCTTGCAAACAAAGAAAAGCAATGGTATCAAAAGAATTAAACGAGAAGGTGCAGGAGGCTATCGAGGGGATGCGCTCCTATATGCAAAACGATGGTGGTGATTTGGAGTTGGTCTCTATTTCTGACAACCTGGAGGTAACGGTGCGTTTTCTTGGCTCGTGTGGTACATGCCCCTTTAGCGCTATGACCCTACGCAACGGCGTGGTAGAGGCTATCAAGAAGCACGCCCCCGAGATCCAGAGCGTGCGTGCGTTGGTCGAGGGGGAGTAACGACGTAGCCTCGCTTGCCTTCGGCGTTTTACGGGAGTTTAGGTGCGTGTGTCAGAATACAACGTTCTTTCCTGTGTAGGGAGGAATGTTGTATTTTGGCACGTTTTTTCAATACAATGGCGCATTTCGCACGACGCCGAACTGCTTCTTTACAACAGGACAATCATGCTACTTTTTCGTAAGCCGTCGCGCTTTTTCTTTCTCATCCTCCTTTCCGTCCTTTTCCCCATCGCCCTTTTTGCGCAATCAAAGCAAAAGGAGCAGCGCACAGCCTACCGCGACAAGTACAAGGATATGGCCATAGAGCAAATGAAGCTCCATGGCGTGCCAGCCAGTATTACCCTTGCGCAAGGGATGCTCGAGAGTCGCAACGGGCTTAGTGCCCTCGCAGCGCAGGGGAATAACCACTTCGGCATCAAATGTCACAAGGGGTGGAAGGGCAAAAAGATGTACCAAGACGACGATGCGAAGGGGGAGTGCTTCCGCGTCTACAAAAGTGCAGACCATTCCTTTGAGGATCATTCTCTTTTCCTGCGTGGGGCGCGCCGTTATGCCTTCCTTTTTGACCTCAAGCCGACGGACTATAAGGGGTGGGCTAAGGGGCTTAAGAAAGCGGGGTATGCCACAGACCCGAAGTATGCAGACCATCTGATTCGGATAATCGAGGAGGAGGGATTGGCGGTTTATGACACGGGGGTTAAAATAGAGGTTGTTTCCCCCACGGTCGGCACAAAGCGTGAGCTTGCGAAAGAGCCCGAGTTTGTGATAAAGATGGGTGAGGAGCATGAGATCTACGAACGCAATCGGGTGCAATACATCGTGGTGCAACCGCACGATACGTACCTTTCGCTCACGAAGGCTATGGAGATGATGCCGTGGGAGTTAGCAAAATATAACGAGCTGCCAGAGCGGGTGCTGCCCCCTGCGGGGACGGAGCTTTACATCCAACCCAAGCGACGCAAGGCGGAGGTAAATCATGCGGTGCACGTGGTAGAGGAGGGGGAGACCATCTACTCGATTTCGCAAAAGTATGCCATCAAGACCAAGCATATTTACCGCCGCAACCGTATGAAGCCCGGCGAAGAGCCCGAGGTGGGGCAAATGCTTTACCTGCGAAAGAAAGCACCGAAGTCGTAGCGTTTTTCTATCTTTCGGAAACAGAATCTATTGTTCCTCATGTCGTACACTCGTTATGCTCTTTTGCTGCTCGTGCTCCCGCTGAGCTTGTTGTGGGGCTGTCGGCAATCGCCTTACCCGAACGTTCCGTCACAGTATCATGCTTTGCTCGACGAAGCATTGCAGCGTGCGGGAGAGAATGCGACGGAGCTCCGCCAAGCCTTAGCGCGCGTGCCCAAGGAGCAGGCGGAGGGGCTTGCCTTTCTGATAGCCTATATGCCCGAGCGGGATGTAACGACCCTGACGGCAGATTTTCTCCTTGAGAACGTGGCGTATGCCTACGCGGCGCGTGAGCGTTTTGCGTGGGGGGCGTCCATTCCCCAAGAACGTTTTTTCAACGATGTGCTCCCCTACGTCTCTATGAACGAGACACGCGACAATTGGCGTAAGGATTTTTACGAACGCTTTGCGCCTTACCTGGAGGGGGTGACCGACTTAGTTGCTGCGATAGACACCATCAACCGACACATTCGCAACGAATTGGTGGTGGATTATAATACGGCGCGCGAGAAGCCCGACCAGAGCCCCTACGAGTCGATGCGGCAAAGGATGGCTTCGTGTAGTGGCTTGGCGGTGCTCTTGACCGATGCTTTCCGTTCGGTGGCAATCCCCTCGCGTATTGCGGGGACGCCGAACTGGTATGACAATCGGGGTAACCATTCGTGGAATGAGGTTTGGCTCAATGACGGGTGGCATTTCACGGAGTATTACCCTTCGGGGCTCGACAAGAGTTGGTTTCTCTCGAGTGCGGGGCGTGCGACCCCGACGGATTCGGTACATGCGATTTATGCGACCTCTTTCCGTCCGACGGGGTTGCCCTTTCCGCTCGTGTGGGACAGCACGATAACCTACGTCCATGCGGAGAATGTGACCCAGCGTTACATCGACCTCTTTCAGAAAGAGCAAGCCGCAAGGAAGGGGACGGGGGACTATGTCACCGTGCGGGTAACATATCTCGATCCGCGCAAGTCCAGTAATGATCGGCGCACGGCCATCAATGTAGACGTATTTGACAAGGCTGGGCAAGTGGACGGCGGACGTACGCTTGACGGCACCCATGACCTCAACGATATGCTCACCTTCGTCCTTCGTAAGCACCACTCCTACAAGTTCCTTTATTTCCTTCCCGACGGTACAGCGAAAGATTACGAGTTTACGACAGGGGCGGAGGACGCAGTGATTGAACTGCCGTAAGGTTGTCAGAGGGTGTGCCAAAATACAACACCACTTTTCGCATCGATTCATTATGCGCCTTACAGCGCA
The DNA here is from genome assembly GCA_905373665.1 of Bacteroidia bacterium. Lineage (GTDB taxonomy): Bacteria > Bacteroidota > Bacteroidia > Bacteroidales > CAJPTX01 > Bacteroides_D. Next base: position 22,110 of record CAJPTV010000018.1, on the reverse strand, counting down.
GGGCGGTCCTAAGGGCGGACGGCCCGGGATTGAGGAGAGTCGGGCGAGGGATGGGCACTAAGGGCAACTCTGTCACGATCTTAGTCACTTTCGTGTGACTAAGATCGTGACTAAGATCGCGGGGCTATGCCGCACAGCTAGGCTGGTTCGTGTACGGTTGTGCACCGAACTCTGTCACGAACTTAGTCAGTTGGAGTCGCCTAGGTGTGATTAAGATCGTGAGTAAGTCGGTAGCGCTGATTTCGACTATTGGGCTTGTCAGGGATGGTCATCTCAAGAAGACCATCCTCTATTAGAGGGTCAATGTACTTGACTTTGGTATTGTTGCGGTGCTTTAACCCCAAATGAGCCATTATCTCTGTTAGAGAACGCGGCGCTTCGCAAAAGAGAAGGAGGTCATGCATCAGCTCCGTAGATTTTGTTACCGACTTAGTCACTTTTTTGCCACGCGCTTCCAAGTGAAGTGACAAAGATGGGTGCACGGTTACTTCAAAAGCAGTAATCTTACTAACATTGAAAAGGGGGGCAGGATTTCCATTTTCTTTCAACATGGTCTTTACCCGCTGAATTCCACGATTGAACATATTGACATATCGCAAACCACGCATCGCCTCTGCGATAATAGGATTGCGATAGTCGTTAATCGTAGGGAAATTCTCAGGTCTCGCCTCACCATACAAGCCACCTGCATTGAGGATCTCGATACGGGAGTGGAATTGATAGAGTCGAATCGGGGTATTCGACTGATAGTCGCGGTGCATACACGCATTCATGAGTAACTCCCTGAGCGCCAGTTCTGGATAATTGAAGAGCGTTTGTTCGCGCAACATACTCACGGGCATTGGTCGTGCTGTCACGACGGCGTCTTTAACAAAACGCTCTAAGAGCGGGAGCATCATGCAAAGACTTCCCTCTATGCGTCGTTCGTTGAGTATTTCACTGCCCGTATCGTTTCCTGCAAAATGTACATACTGTACGTAGCAACCGTGAAAGAAAAAGGACGGTTTTCGACCGAATAAGATTATCGCAGCATTCGTCGGACAGTCGTGCTTCAGATCGTACAAATGAATGGATGCCAACTGCTCTGTTAGAGGACGCTGCTCTGTTGCAAGAAGTTCACTATCGATGATTTGCGGGAGGTACTCCTGTGTTATAAAACGAGTGTCAATATCCTTAAGTGTAGCACCGAAGCAAGGGGTCGCATCAAAAGTAGCCATGTACGAGGTTCTTTTTTCTAACAAGAGCCTTTCCTCTGACTCTGAGGCGATGTCGCGACGCGGACCGATACGGATAAAAGTGCGACCACGATAACGTACGGGAGGAACCAAAGCAGGCGCAACCTCCACCACGAGCAAATCCCCCTCCTCGAACTCGAAGCGTTCTACTGACATAATGGGAAGAGGGAGAATGTTGCCATCAGAACGAATGCTTGCTATTCGCTTCATCAGGGCATCGTCTACCCTTAAGCCAGCTAAGCTCCCATCGTCTCGCGCGCCTAGAATGAGATAACCATTTTTGCGCGAGCCTGGTAAATCGTTAGAAAAAGCACAGATAGCCTCTTGGAATTTATCCATATCGCTTGTCGAGATGGTTCGTTCCACACGATAAGTCTCCGTGCTGTGTAAGAGTTGGCATATTTCTTCCTTTGTTATCATGGCTATGCAAATTGAAGCAAGTGTGCTGACGGGAATATCTTAGTCACTTTCGAGTGACTCAAACAGTGACTAAGATCGCGGGGCTATGCCCCACAGCTAGGCTGATTCGTGTACGGTTGTGCACCGAACTCTGTCACGAACTTAGTCACTTTTCAGAGAATTGCGACAGCACGGGCTCGCTACCATCATGGGGGCAAGGATGAGAGAATAGGCAGGGGCGTGGTCAGCCTTTTTTCCTACCTTTGCCCACCGAGATGCCCAAAGTACAGCAAACAAAAGGAACACAACCCGCTATCGCCCCCATTGTGAAATGGGCGGGAGGGAAACGGCAATTGTTGCCAGCACTGCAGTCGCTACTCCCCCAAGGATGGCAAGCATCGACCTATTGCGAACCTTTTCTCGGCGGCGGAGCGCTCCTTTGGGCATTACAGCCAAAACAAGCCGTGGTGGGCGACCTCAACGCCGAGCTGATGAATATGTACCACGTCGTGCGCGATACGCCCCACGAACTTGTGGAACACTTGGCACAACACCACAATACCTCCGAGTATTTCTATCAGCTTCGTATGCAGGACCGCGAGCCAGAGTTCGCCTCGCGTACGCCCCTAGAACGCGCCTCGCGGTTCATCTACCTCAATAAGACCTGTTACAACGGACTCTTTCGCGTCAACAATGCGGGGGAGTTCAATTCCCCTTACGGACGTTACAAACATCCGAACATTGTCAATCGGGAGAATATTCTTGCCGTGAGCGAGTATCTGAACCAAGCTAAGGTTATGCTCGTGCATGAGGACTATCAGACGGTTTTGGAGCACCTCCCTGACACGGCTTTTGTTTACTTAGACCCGCCCTATCACCCCATTTCAGATACGTCGAGCTTTACGGGGTATGTGCAAGGGGGATGGAAGGCAGGAGATCAGGAACGACTGCGCGATGCGTGCCGCGACCTAAATCGGCGTGGGGTGCGTTTCATGCAATCGAATTCGGATACGCCACTCATTCGCGAGCTCTATGCCGAGTTTGAGCTTACGACCGTACAAGCGGTGCGTGCCGTCAACTCTAAGGGTTCGGGGCGTGGAGCAGTTTCCGAGCTCATTATTCGCAACTATGTCGAATGTTGAGGGGTCTAAAAATGACCGTGCTTGGGAGCGCCTCTTTACCACACACACCCTCCTCGAGCGTCTGCGCGAAGCCCCTTGTATAGAGATCTCGGCTACGGAGATTAACGCTGTGCGAGAGGCACGGCTTATGACCAAGTTTGACCATACCACGCAACTGCCGGAACTCTTTCGTGCGCACCACCTTGCGATCCTCCCGACCTCTCGTGGCACATATACTATTGGGCGTTTTCTTGCCTATCAACGCTTTGATACGTCGCGCATCCCGATCCTTCATATCAAACCGACGTTGTCATTAGAGAGCCTGCGCCCAGAGCTCGTTTCTAACGAATCTAGCGCCATTCTCCTTGCGCTACACTTGGGTATCTTCAAGCACTTTACGGGCGACACTACCCCTTTTTATGCCTCAGTTGGGGGGCGGATGGGGACAGGTCGTTTTGCGTTTGAAATTGCGACAAGGAGCGAGCCTCTCCGCTTACAGGTGGAGAATGCGCAGGTAGAGATCGATGCGGGGTATGAATCGGCGCAAGCGCTTTACTTGATAGAAGCGAAAAATCACCTCGCCGATGACTTCATCGTGCGGCAACTCTACTATCCTTATCGTCTTTGGCAGGCACGCGTCAAGAAGCCCGTGCGGTTGATCTACCTTACCTATTCGGATGGGACGTTCCATCTTCGCGAGTATCGCTTTTTAGCCCCCGAGGTTTATTCCTCTATTGCGCTGGTTAGGAGTCAGCGTTATCGGATTGATGACGAGGCATTTTCCCTCTCTTCGTTACGTTCGCTTTTGGCTAGTACGCCAGTTGAGGCAGAGCCGCACCTCCCCTTCCCGCAAGCGGATAGTTTTGAGCGCCTTATCAACCTTTGTGAGATTCTTTATAGCCAAGCGCCAATAGACAAGCCGAGCATCACGCAGCGGTACGGTTTTGTGACACGACAAACGGACTATTACCTCGCGGCGGGCAGGTATCTTGGTTTGATAGAGGAGGTCGGGATCGGTCGTTCGGGACGTTTTCGCCTTACGCAGCGAGGGCAGTGGATTTTTTCCCAGCCGTTGTATGGGCGTCATATCGCACTTCTTGAGAAGCTCTTTGTGCATCCTCCTTTTCGAGCCGTGTGCGAAGCCTATCTTGCGGGCGAAGGGAAGCCCCTTGCTACCGAACAGGTGATGGCGTTGGTCGCGCCATGGTTGCCGCGCCTCTCAGAGAGTACCCTTCGGCGGCGTGCGGCTACGGTGGTGGCCTGGTTGGGGTGGTTGCGTTATGATTTGGAAGGCGCTGTGCTATAGGGAAAATTACTACCTTTGCGGCGTGTGGGGCGGAAAGTCCTATACATCAGTCATTCATAAACGAGTTTTACTAAAATGGCAGTTAAGTTACGTTTAAGTCGTCACGGACGCAAGGCAAGACCTTTTTACCACATTGTTGTTGCAGACAGCCGCGCACCGCGTGATGGTCGTTTCATCGAGCGCATTGGTTCGTACAACCCGATGACCAATCCTGCTACGATTGACCTTGATGTAGAGCGCGCACTCTACTGGCTTAGCCAAGGTGCACAGCCCACGTTGACCACGAACCGCATCCTTTCTTACAAGGGCGTTTTGTTGCGTAAGCACCTCCAGGGCGGTGTAGCAAAGGGCGCATTCTCGCAAGAGGAAGCAGACCGTCGTTTCGCAGCGTGGATGCAGGAAAAGGAAGCTAAGATCGAAGCAAAGCGCCAAGAGCTCTCTAACAAGAAGCAAGACACCGCAAAGACACGCCTCGCGGCAGAGTCTAAGGTAAACGAAGCGCGTATCAAGGCGCAGGAAGCTCGCAAGGCAGCTGCCGCAGCTGAAGCCGCTCCAGAGAGCGAAGCTGCACCCGAAGCTGATGCGCCAGCAGAAGCATAATGGCGGACGTTAGCCCCATCCGTGCCTCTCACCTTGAGGGCGCGTTCCGAGCTTGGGGACGTCTGGTAAAGACTATTGGAATTAACGGGGGGATCGTGGCACAGTGCTACGATCCCTTTGTGTTTGACCAAATCCCTCACGCGGTAGGCGATTTCCTCTTTATTTCCATTGATGGGTTGGCTGTACCCTTTGCAATCACAGCGGCTGAAGAGCGTACCGATAATAGCGCGGTGCTCTATTTTGAAGTGCGGCATGATGGTATAACCCCAGCCGAGCTCGTTGGTGCGGAGCTCCTCCTTCCCGCAGCGGAGTTCCTTGCTATAGAAGATGATGATGAGGAGGAGGGGATGCCGCTTGACCTTCTGATAGGTTGTGTGCTTCACGACCAAGCGCTGCGGCTGGTAGGAGAAATCGTAGATTATGAGCAGTACTCGTATAGTACTTTGCTTGTGGTGGAGCGTCCGTCGGGCGAGGAGGTGCTCGTCCCGATTCACCCTGATTTGATAGAGGCGCTTCCCTCGGAAGAGAGCCCTGTTTTACAGCTACAAATCGCAGAAGGGTTGTTGTCGGAGGAATAGGGGGTAAGGACGGACGGCTCAGCGAGCGCTACTGACGGGCGGTGTATAGAAGAGCCTGCGGCTCGTGGTACAGGCGTTGCGCTACAAAGGATTATTCAGTCAATAGTGTTTTTCGTCCGTAAAGGGGGCAAATAATGCAAAAGAGTACTGAACGACAGTATTTGTACCAGAATGGTAGTTATCTAAAGTAATAGGGGCGGTTCTCGCGATGAGAGCCGCCCCTGCTTTTTGTCCCCCTCGTGGTACAACCTTTACAGCTGTCATCGCCTTCGTATAGACGACAATATCCGCACGCTTTTGACCTACCTATTTGAACGTAACTACGCGTGGTAAAAATCCCCTTAAAAGAAGAAAGGCAACGGAAGCAAAACGCCCCCATCGCCTTTCTTTCACCATTGTCGGGGTGACTAGATTCGAACTAGCGACCCTACGCCCCCCAGACGTATACTCTAACCGGACTGAGCTACACCCCGAACTTCACGGTGCAAAGGTAGGAATATTTTCAATACCCGCAAGCCTACGCTCGTGGAAAATCTGGAAACTCCTCCCCACACCACGTAACGCCCACCTCCGTACATTGGAATAGTAGGGTAGAAAGTCCGTTACACAACGCAATATAAGGCGCACGAAGAATCTGGTTATAAGTCTGCGCCTGCCAGAGCGTATCCTCGGTTAGTGGGACGTGTGCCGCCTTACACTCGATGAGCAAGAAAGGCGTTGTCGCCTTCGTATAGGCGACAATATCCGCACGCTGGGGTTGGCCATTCACCAAGACCCGTTCTTCTACGCGAATCGTCCCCAATGGGTATCTTTTCGCATGCAACAGGTAGTCTAGGACATGCTGCCGCACCCACTCCTCGGGTGTAAGTGCCACCCAGAGTTTACGCAGCGTGTCGTAGACCGTATACGAATTACCCTCCTGACGAATGGACAACTCGCAGGAGGGTAAGGAAAGAACGGGTAAAGCAAGCTCGCGCGCCACGACCTAGCGTATCAAGGTATCTTGACGGTCGGGACCGAGCGAAATGATTGTTATCGGCACGCCAGTCTCCTGCTCTATAAATTCGACGTACTCTTTGAAACGCTGCGGGAGTTCGTCGTAACGGCGGCAAGTGGAGATATCGCACTGCCAGCCCTCAAAGTCACGGTACTGGATGGTCTGCGCATCGACGTCGCCATGAGGCATTCGTTCCTCTTTACCATAAGAAACCGCCACGCGCAGTAATGGGAAATTGGAGAGGACGTCGGCTTTGGTCATAATGAGGTGGGTCACCCCGTTAAGCATAATCGCATATTTGAGCGCCACGAGGTCTAACCAGCCCGTACGACGCGGACGCCCCGTAGTAGCCCCAAACTCCTGCCCTTGGACGCGCATTTGCTCGCCCGTCGCGTCCTGTAGCTCGGTTGGGAAGGGACCAGCTCCTACGCGGGTACAATACGCTTTGAAGATACCGTAAACGTTCCCTATTCTTGAAGGCGCAACACCCATTCCTGTGCACGCACCAGCACAGATGGTATTGGAGGAGGTCACGAACGGATACGCGCCAAAATCGATGTCTAACATCGTTCCTTGTGCCCCTTCGGCTAAGACCTTAGTCCCCTGCCGCAGGGTCTCTTGGAGGAGATACTCGGTGTCGTCAAGTGTAAACTGCTTAAGCGCCTCGGCAGCCTTGAGCCACGCAGCTTCCTCTTGTTGAAAGGCGGTGCGGTCAAATGCGTCATTGGCTAAGATGGCAAGGTGATGGTCGCGCAGGGCGGAGTAACGTGCTTGGAAATCCGGACGCTCCACGTCCCCTATCCGAAGCCCGATCCGCGCAATTTTGTCCGTATAGGTCGGACCGATGCCCTTGAGGGTAGAGCCAATCTTCAAGTTGCCCTTTTCCCTTTCGTAGTGTGCGTCAAGGAGCTTGTGGGTAGGCAGAATGAGGTTTGCACGGCGCGAAAGCACAAGACGTGAACGGACATCGACGCCCGACTTCGTTAGTAGCTCCACTTCCTGTAAAAAGGAGACTGGGTCGACGACCACGCCATTGGCTACGATGTTACGCACCCCTTGTCGGAAGATACCGCTCGGAATGGTATGCAGTACAAATTTATCCTTACCGAAGACAAGGGAGTGTCCCGCATTCGGTCCCCCTTGGAAGCGTGCTATCACGCTATAATGTTGTGCTAAAACGTCGACGACCTTTCCTTTCCCTTCGTCGCCCCACTGTAAGCCTAACAGCACGTCGACCTGTCCGCCGTGCTCACCGTTTTTGTTTTGCATAGAACTACAATTATCCGCACTCACATCCGAACCGTGAGCGCGTGATTTCTGCGACTAAGTTAGTACTTGTTTGAGAAATGAGCACTTTCCCTACTCCACGCGAGGGGGCGAGTTCAGTCCTGTAGTGCTTTCAAACAGTCCTCGCAAATGCCGTAAAAATAAAGGGTATGGTGGGCTACTTGGAAGTGTAGCTGCTCGGCGACGGAGTCTTGTATTTCCTGTATCCGCGGGTCGCAGAACTCGATAAGTTTACCACACTGGGTGCAGATCAGATGGTCGTGCTGCTTACACTCGTAGGCACGTTCGAAGTGCGCCATGTTCTTACCAAATTGGTGCTTGATAACAAGCCCACAGTCTAGCAAGAGCTCGATGGTATTGTAGAGAGTTGCACGACTCACTTGGTAGTTCTTATTCTTCATGAAGATATACAACGTCTCAATGTCGAAGTGCCCTTCGCGCGAGTAAATCTCGTCGAGTATGGCGAAGCGTTCGGGTGTCTTTCGATGTCCCTTCTGCACAAGGTATTGCGTGAAGAGATTGCGCACCGTCTCCTTGGTGTCTGCACTTGCCGCACCAGTGTGGTTATGCTCCTGACGTTGTTCCATTGCAAACAGTCTTTTTCATTATTCTACACAAAGGTAGTAAACTGTCGCAATTTATACTGGTTCTTACTCCAAAGACTGCGATTAACGCCTCCTATTGAGCGCTTGTTGGTATTGTCGAGCGTACTGGGCGTGCTGTGCAGCAGTGCGCGAAAAGTTGTGATAACCGCTAAAATCCGCCTTTGCACAGAAGAATAGGTAGTCATGGGTTGCTGGGCTCAAAACCGCGTCTATTGCGGTAATAGAGGGGTAACGAATAGGTCCAGGTGGTAAGCCGAGGTTCTTATAGGTATTGTAGGGCGACTCGATTTGTGTATGAGCATGGAGGACACGTGTAAGCCCCATGTTTCCCGCCGCAAACTTTGCCGTCGGACAAGCCTGCAGCGGCATACTGATGCGTAAGCGATTGAGGTAAACTCGCGCTATCTTGGGGAGCTCCTCTGCGTGCATAGCCTCCTCTTGAATGATAGAAGCAAGGGTAGAGACCTCCACAGGCGAAAGACCGACCTGTTCGGCGCGTGCAAGGCGCTCGGGCGTCCAAAAAGCCTTATACTCCTTATGAAGACGCGCTAGAAGGCGCTCGGGCGATATATCCCAATAGACCTCGTAGGTATTAGGAATAAACATCGCAGGGAAAGCTTGTAAAGAAAGGTTGAATGGGGCAGCGGAGGCAGGGTCGTGAAGGTAAGCAAGGAGTTCCACGGAGTCTATGTCAAGGTGTCGCGCAAGGCGTCCTGCCATTTCCTCAACCGTGCGCACGCTTGGTACTACAAGGCGCACAGGCTTCTGTTTTTTTGCCACAAGCAAGAGCATTAAGTCGCGCAGCGAGAGCCCCTTCTCTATCTTATATGCCCCAGAATAACTCTTCGTATCATAGCCCTTTAGCTTAGCAAATGTGCGTATGGGGCTCGCCTCTTCTACAATACCTTCCTTTAACAAAAGGAGCACGAGTTCCTCGAATGAGGTATTGCGGGGGATGTACAGCATCCGTTCCTTTTCGTCAAATGCCATAGCCCCCTTGAAATAGATATCGTAATACTTGTAGAAAAAAGCCCCAACAACAAGCAGTAAAAGCAGCACTCCGCCAGCAAGTAGTAGCTTTAGTCTCGGCAGCCGTTGTTTCATCACATTGCTCTCTGATTATAGGGCAAAAGTACAGTATTGTGGAAGAATGTAGTGGTGGGCATAAAACCATGAACGCTCCCCCTCACTCCTTCTCAAAAGAAAAGCGCACACCCCAGTTACCTGAGATGTGCGCTAAAGCACTGGAGAATTAGACTATAGCCTAATTCTTTTTCTCTTCACTCACTCGGAGATGCGAAAACTCACGCAAACCCGTTCCTGCAGGGATTAGATGACCGCAGATAACGTTCTCTTTCAAACCTTCTAGCGGGTCAACCTTCGCACGAATAGCAGCATCGTTGAGCACCTTGGTCGTTTCTTGGAAGGAAGCCGCTGCCATGAAGCTATTGGTTTGAAGCGCTGCACGCGTAATCCCCTGAAGGATTTGCTCTGCTGTCGCAGGACGTGCACTACGGAACTCCATCCCTTGCATATCATTCCGCTTAAGGTTAGAGTTCTCATCTCGCGCCTGTCGGTCGGAGATGATCTGCCCAGCCTTATAACGCTTCGATGCCCCAGGGTCTGTCACGATACACATCCCTTGCACTGCAGCATTGCCCTTGATAAAGTCCCACTTATCAATGATATCGTGTTCCAAGAAGGGCGTATCTCCAGAATTGATAATCTCAACCTTACGCATCATTTGGCGCACAATGACCTCGAAATGCTTATTGTTGATCACCACACCCTGCGATAGGTAGACTTTCTGAACTTCATTGACAATGTACTCTTGTACCGCAGTAGGACCTTGGATAGCAAGAATATCACTCGGAGTTATCGCGCCGTTAGAAAGCGGCATCCCTGCACGAGCATAGTCCCCGTCCTGTACAAGGAGCTGCTTAGAGAGGTTAATGCTATACGTTCTTATAAGCCCCGTCTTCTCATTCGTGATACTTACCTCGCGCGCCCCACGCTTGATCTTCTGCGTCACCTTCACAAAGCCATCGATTTCTGCCACAACCGCAGGGTTCGATGGGTTACGCGCTTCGAAAAGCTCTGTTACACGCGGCAAACCACCCGTAATGTCACCCGTAGACTCACCTGCACGCGGCATCTTTGCGATGATATCCCCAGGATGTACAGTGCTACCATCTTTTACAACCACGTGCGAGTGTACAAAGAGGTCAATCACCTTCAACAAAGTGCCGTCCTCACCAAGGATACGAATCACAGGATACTTGTTCTTATCTCGAGACTCGATGATAATCATTTCCTTGTGACCCGTCGTTTGGTCTGTTTCCTCTTGGTAGGTAACGTCACGAATCAGCGAGTCATACTCAATCCGTCCCCCGACCTCGGTAATCACTGGGTTGTTCCACGTATCCCACGAACAAACGCGCGTCCCCTTCTTTACCTCTTGGTTATCCTTGACATAAAGGAACGAACCGTATGGGACTTTATAAGTCTCCAATGCATCTCCAGTTTCCACATCCACGAGCTGTAATGAGGTAAGACGACCGACCACTACGTCACACTCCTTACCATCGTCTTGCTGAACGTTCTCGATAACCTTATAATCATCGAAAACAAGACGCCCATCCTGCTGCACTGTAATAGAAGAGGTCGCTGATGCTCCAGAAGAAGTCCCCCCTGAGTGGAAGGTACGTAGCGTAAGCTGTGTTCCAGGTTCACCGATGGACTGCGCAGCAATAATCCCCACAGCCTCACCTTTTTGAACCATCTGTGCCGTAGCTAGGTTACGACCGTAACACTTTGCACAAACCCCAGGATGCGACTCACAGGTGAGCACCGAACGGATTTCAACCTGACGCACCTTATGCTCATTGATAATGTCGCAGACCTTTTCTGTCAACTCCGTACCTGCGGGGATAAGTACATCGCCCTTCGCATCTCGGATATCGTCAACACAGACACGCCCCAAGAGCTTTTCAGCAAACTCCTTCTGCGCCTCAGCCTCAGTCTGTTCATTCCGCTTTTGGAACGGGACGAGCAGCCCACGCAAAGTGCCACAATCCTCCTCAGTGATAATGACATCTTGCGACACATCCACTAGACGACGCGTCAAGTATCCTGCATCTGCCGTCTTAAGCGCCGTATCGGCAAGCCCCTTACGAGCTCCGTGCGTAGAAATAAAGAACTCTAGGACAGAAAGCCCCTCCTTGAAGTTCGCCAAAATCGGGTTTTCGATAACGTCCTTATCACTCGCCCCAGACTTTTGCGGCTTTGCCATCAGACCACGCATACCACCGAGCTGACGGATCTGGTCTTTAGAACCACGCGCCCCAGAGTCCAACATCATGTAGACTGAGTTGAAACCACCGTCGTCCTCTTTGAGCTCGTTCATGAGGGACTTTGTGACATCGTTCACCACAGTCTTCCAGACGTCCACCACCTTGTTATAGCGCTCCTGCTCGGTCAACAATCCAAGATGGTATTCCGCCATAATGGACTCCACGCGGTGATGCCCATCTTCGACGATCGTCTGCTTATCCTTAGGCACAATGACATCATCCAAATTAAAGGAGAGACCTCCTTGGAATGCCATGAAATACCCGAGCTCCTTGATATCATCGAGGAACTGTGCAGTACGCGCAATCCCCGTATGCTTAAGCACATCTCCGATCAAGCCTCGTAAGGTATTCTTTGTAAGCAGAATGTTCACGAAACCGAGCTCTTTAGGCACTCGTAGGTTAAATAGGATTCGCCCTACGGTAGTCTCGATGCTCTTCCCATCGACCCAAAGCTTCACCTCTGCATTGAGCGCTACCGCTTTTTCATTGTAGGCGATGATAGCCTCCTCTGCCCCATAGAAAAGACGTCCTGCTCCCTTAGCATCCTTTCGTGGCTTGGTCATGTAATAAAGTCCCAAGACCATGTCCTGCGAAGGCACCGTGATAGGACGCCCATTAGCAGGGTTCAAAATATTGTGCGAGCCCAACATCAGCAGCTGTGCTTCAAGCACCGCAGCATTGCTCAAGGGCAAATGCACAGCCATCTGGTCTCCGTCAAAGTCGGCATTAAATGCCGTACACGCCAACGGATGTAACTGAATAGCCTTTCCTTCAATCAGCTTAGGCTGAAAAGCCTGAATCCCGAGACGGTGTAGCGTAGGAGCACGGTTCAATAACACGGGATGTCCCTTAAGCTCGTTCTCCAAGATATCCCAAATCACAGGGTCGCGACGGTCTACAATCTTACGTGCCGACTTTACAGTCTTCACCACCCCACGATCCATCAATTTCTTGATGATAAATGGCTTATAGAGCTCGGCTGCCATGTCCTTCGGAAGACCACACTCGTGCATCTTCAACTCAGGACCTACGACAATTACCGAACGCGCCGAGTAATCCACACGCTTCCCGAGCAAATTCTGACGGAAACGCCCCCGCTTCCCTTTCAGGCTATCACTCAGGGATTTCAACGGTCGATTCCCATCTGTTTTCACCACATTCGACCGACGCGTATTATCAAAGAGCGAATCTACCGCCTCTTGCAACATTCGTTTCTCATTACGCAAGATAACATCAGGCGCTTTGATTTCCAGAAGTTTCTTCAAACGATTGTTACGAATAATGACACGACGGTAAAGATCATTCAAATCAGAGGTTGCGAAACGCCCACCATCGAGTGGCACCAATGGACGTAACTCTGGAGGAATAACGGGGACGATGCGCAAGATCATCCACTCGGGTTTATTCACTCCCTTAGATTCACGAAAAGCCTCTACCACCTGCAAGCGTTTCAAAGCCTCGGCGCGGCGCTGCATAGAGGTTTCTCGTTCTACGCGATCGCGCAAATCCCAACTCAACTGATCAAGATCTAAGCTCGAAAGCAACTGCTCTAAAGCCCCAGCCCCCATAGCTGCGATGAGCTTATTGGGGTCATTATCTGGAAGCTTTGCGTTATCAGGCACTTGCTCTTTAATCACCTTCAGGTACTCCTCTTCCGTGAGGAGATCCATCTTATTCAGCGTCGTCGCCCCGGGTTGAATCACGATATAACGCTCGTAGTAAACCACCGAGTCTAGCTTCTTGCTAGCAAGCCCCAATAGGTGTCCTATCTTGTTCGGTAAAGAACGGAAATACCAGATATGCGCTACAGGAACCACCAACTCAATGTGCCCCATACGTTCGCGTCGCACCTTTTTCTCGGTCACTTCAACGCCACAACGGTCACACACGATTCCGCGATAACGTACTCTCTTATACTTCCCACAGTGACACTCAAAGTCCTTCACCGGCCCGAAGATTTTCTCACAAAAGAGACCATCCCGCTCGGGCTTATAGGTTCTATAATTGATCGTCTCGGGACGTATCACCTCACCACTAGAGCGCTCTAGAATCTGATTCGGCGCCGCAAGACTAATTTTTATGCTCTTGAATGGAGCAGACTCCTTACTATCCTTTCTATGAGCCATTGAAAATCCTTTTTAAGCGACACCTATTGTTCGTATTCAAAATCGATATTCAACCCCAAGCCTCTCAACTCGTGCAAAAGCACATTCAGAGATTCTGGATTACCAGGCTGCGGCATTAAGTCTCCCTTGACAATAGCCTCGTAAGTACGTGCCCGTCCTTCGACATCGTCAGACTTGACCGTCAAAATTTCTTGTAGGATATTTGCAGCACCGAAAGCCTCAAGTGCCCAAACTTCCATTTCTCCGAAACGCTGCCCCCCGAAGCTAGCCTTACCACCCAATGGTTGCTGCGTGATCAAAGAGTAGGGACCGATGGAACGCGCATGCATTTTATCGTCGACCATGTGACCCAGTTTAAGCATATAGATCACCCCGACGGTCGCATGCTGGTCAAAGAGCTCACCCGTACCGCCATCACGAAGACGTATCTTCCCAAAGGCGGGTAAGCCGGCCTTATTCGTATATTCGGTAATATCGTCCAACGAAGCACCGTCAAATACGGGCGTCGCAAACTTCAAGTCGAGTTTACGCCCAGCCCAGCCCAACACGGTCTCGTAAATCTGCCCAAGGTTCATACGGGAAGGCACCCCCAGCGGGTTCAGGACGATATCCATAGGCGTACCATCTGGCAGGAAGGGCATATCTGAGTCTTTGACAATCTTGGCCACAATCCCCTTATTGCCGTGGCGTCCTGCCATTTTATCCCCGACACGAACCTTACGCTTCTTTGCGATATACACCTTTGCCATCTTCAAGATACCTGCGGGCATCTCATCTCCGATCTGGATCTTTGCGATTCGACGCTGACGCTCGGCATCAAGCTCCTTGTACTTACGTACATAATTCATAATAAGCTTCGCAACCAAATCGCTAAGCGCTTTATCAGCCAACCACTTAAAGGGCGATACTTCCAAATAGTCCAAGAGTTGTAAGTTCTTTTGCGAGAACTTTTGACCTTTGGCTATTTTCACCTCCCCAGTGTAGTTTTCCACACCCTGTGAAACACGCCCATTGAGCTTATCTACCAACTTGTCGATAAGTACGTCACGCACTTGCGAGATAGCTCGATTGAAATCTCCCTCAACCTTCTCTAAGTCAATCTTAGAGCTATTCCGTCCACCACGCGCATCCTTATCCACTCCAGAGAAGAGGTGTTTGCGAATCACAACCCCATAAAGAGAAGGAGAAGCCTTCAGTGAAGCATCTTTCACATCCCCCGCCTTATCCCCAAAGATTGCTCTTAAGAGCTTCTCCTCTGCCGACGGGTCAGACTCGCCCTTAGGGGTAATCTTCCCAATCAGAATATCGCCTGGTACCACGCGTGCACCGATACGAATCATCCCGTTCTCGTCGAGCTCCTTAGTAGCTTCTTCACTCACATTCGGGATATCTGAGGTCAATTCCTCTTTCCCTCGCTTCGTGTCACGCACCTCAAGGATATACTCATCGACGTGTATCGAGGTGAAATAGTCTTCGCGTACGAGACGTTCGTTAATTACGATAGCGTCCTCAAAGTTATACCCCTTCCATGGCATGAAAGCAACCAAAAGATTTCGCCCAAGAGCTAACTCACCATGATCGGTCGAATAACCGTCAGAAAGGATATCGCCAGCATGCACCTTCTGTCCGATCGTAACAATCGGACGTAGCGTCATACTGGTATTCTGGTTGGTCTTTAAGAACTTCGGTAGGTTATAGGTTTTCTCTGGACCATCGAAGCTAACAAAGGCCTCATCTTCCGTCTGTTCGTAGCGGATTGTAATTTTATCAGCATCCACATACACAACCTCACCTTCGCCTTCAGCCACAACCTGTACTCTACTATCGCGAATTACAGGACCTTCCAGTCCAGTCCCCACAATTGGCGCCTCGGGTACGAGAAGCGGCACTGCTTGACGCATCATGTTCGAGCCCATGAGTGCTCGGTTTGCGTCATCATTTTCCAAGAAAGGAATCAAAGATGCTGCAATAGAGGCAATTTGGTTCGGCGCAACGTCCATCAATGCCACCTCATCAGCAGGCGCCAATGGGAAGTCCCCTTGGTGACGTGCACGCACCGTCGGATTTTCAAAGTGATCATCTGCCGCAATTGGCGCATTTGCCTGCGCCACAATCTGCTTTTCTTCCTCGTCAGCAGAGAGATATACAGTCCCCTCAGGAGAGAAATCAACCTTCCCCCCCTCAACCTTACGATAAGGGGTCTCTATAAAACCCATCGGGTTGATACGAGCAAAGACGCACAACGAGGAGATAAGACCGATATTCGGTCCTTCTGGCGTTTCAATCGGACAAAGACGCCCATAGTGTGTATAGTGTACGTCTCGCACCTCAAACCCAGCACGATCTCGAGACAAACCTCCTGGACCCAACGCCGAGAGTCGACGCTTGTGCGTCATCTCCGCTAGAGGGTTCGTCTGATCCATAAACTGTGAGAGCTGATTCGTTCCGAAGAAGGAGTTAATCACCGAAGTCAATGTCTTGGAATTGATAAGGTCTGTCGGTCCGAAGACTTCGTTATCACGGACGTTCATACGCTCACGTATGGTACGCGCCATACGTTGCAGACCGACATTGAAATAACTCGCCAACTGCTCCCCTACGGTACGCACACGGCGGTTACTCAAATGGTCGATATCGTCGACGTTCTCCTTAGCATTTTTGAGCTCGATGAGGTACTTGATAATCTGTACAATATCCTCATTCGTCAAGACATGCTCATTCTCATCAATACTCAGATTGAGCTTCCGATTTATTTTAAATCGCCCAACCGTCCCAAGGTCGTAGCGTTTACTCGAGAAGAAGAGATTGTCTATTGCTTCTCGCGCCACTTGCTCATCTGGTGGTTCTGAGTTCCGAAGAAGGCGATAGATGTACATGACAGCCTCCTTCGTGTCATTGGTTTGGTCCTTTTCGAGGGTATCGTAAATAATTTTGTAGTCCGTAGCCGTAGCCTCTTCGCTATGTACGGTAATCGTGGAGATATCGTTTTCGAGGATGATCTTAATGGTCTCATCATCGAGAACAGTACCTCGCTCTAGCAAAGGCACGTAACGCGGCATCATCACAAGATCACCCGTATCCTCATCAACAAAGTCTTCAGTCCAAGTCTTAGAGAGTCGTCCAGCTAAGACCCGCCCCTTAACTTTAGCGAGGTTCTTTTCGGTAACCTTAATCTCTTCCGCAAGATTATAGATATTTAATATATCATTGTCAGAGCTATAACCGATGGCGCGAAGCAACGTCGTAACGGGCATCTTCTTTCGACGATCGATATAGGCGTACATGACATTGTTGATGTCTGTCGCAAACTCAATCCACGAGCCCTTGAACGGTATAATTCGCGCAGAATACAACTTTGTACCATTGTTATGTACACTCTGAGCAAAAAAGACCCCAGGCGAGCGATGCAGCTGCGAGACCACCACTCGCTCCGCTCCGTTAATGACAAAAGTACCCCTCGGGGTCATATCGGGGATCGCCCCCAGAAAGACGTCTTGTGTTAGCGCTTTGAAGTCGACGTGCGATTCGTCGTTACAACTGAGTCGCAACTTGGCCTTCAACGAAACCCCATAGGTAGTACCGCGCTCAATACACTCCTCTATCGAGTAACGGGAGGGCTCGATATAGTAATCGAGAAACTCCAATGTATAGCTATTACGACTATCCTTTATAGGGAAAATTTCGGAGAAGACCTTATACAATCCCTCTTTTTTCCTCTCCTCTGGCGTTGTCCAGAGCTGGAAAAAAGAACGAAAGCTAGCGACCTGCACTTCCAAGAAATCGGGGTACTCAAATTGGGCTCTTGCCCGTGCGAAACTTACTCGCTGATTCTTTGTAGCGGTCATGGGGATCTGTTTGTTTTATATGGAATAAAGGTTCTTCAAACTACACAAGGTTTGCAGTCACATTACTGCGACTGCAAACCTACTTAGTAACTTTTTTTTGAAGAAAGACCTATAGAGGCTTCCTAACATTCAGAGATCCAGACCCTATTTCAGCTCTACTTCTGCACCAGCTTCTTCCAATTGAGCCTTCAACGATTCAGCTTCTTCCTTCGATACACCTTCCTTCAAGGCCTTAGGAGCAGCATCTACCAATTCCTTAGCTTCCTTCAAACCGAGTCCTGTCAAGTCCTTCACTAACTTAACAATTGCCAACTTAGCGCCACCCGGGGACTTCAAAATCACGTCAAAGGAATTCTTCTCTTCAGCAGCAGCGGCTGCACCACCAGCTGCAGGAGCTGCAACAGCAACAGCGGCAGCGGCCGGCTCGATGCCATATTGATCCTTGAGAATCTTACCCAATTCTACAGCATCCTTCACTGTTAGATTCACCAACTCTTCTGCTAACTTATTCAAATCGGCCATCTCACTCGATTATTAAACTCTAGTTCAAAAATAAGAATAAAACGAAAAACACCCAAGCGGAATCTTATTGACGAGACTCCAACGTCTTTGCCACCCCACTGAGTAGGCGTCCTCCTGCCTGTAGGGCAGATACCAAGCTCTGTGCGGGCGATTGTAGCAACATCACTACGTCGGCAATCAACTCCTCGCGACTCTTGAGTGTAGTCAAGGTTGCGAGCTGATTATCTCCGACATAGAGCGACTCTTCAACGTAAGCTGCCTTAAGCACCACGGGACACTCATCGCTACGGAAATCTTTGATAAGACGTGCGGGCACATTCCCTACCGTAGAAAAGAAAACCGACGAGGTGCCGTTAAGCAACGGACGCAAATCTGTCACGAAACTATTACCACTCTCCTCTAGCGCAATACGAAACAACGTGTTCTTTACCAACACCAGAGAGACACCACTCTCAAAACACTTACGACGGAGCGCCGACGTATTTTCAGCATTGAGACCACCCATTTCACACAAATAGAAGTGGGGATAGGTCTTCAACAACTCTACCAAGCCGTCGACTATCACTCTCTTTTCATCTCTTGTCATCCTGCAATCCTCCTACGTTAGAGTGTCGCGTCGTGTATATCCACATTGACCCCAGGGCTCATCGTACTGGAAAGATACACACTCTTCACATACGTACCCTTCAACGAATTCGGCTTCAAGCGGTTAACCGTCGCAATAAACTCCTTGGCGTTCTCCACCAACTGCTCGACGCTAAACGATACACGCCCTAAAGAAACGTGCATAACACCGAATTTGTCTACACGGAAATCAATCTTCCCTTTCTTCACCTCCGAAACAGCCTTCCCAACCTCCTGAGTTACAGTACCACTCTTGGGGTTTGGCATCAAGCCACGCGGACCTAAGACACGCGCCACCTGACCGATTTTCCCCATGAGCTGCGGCATCGCAATCACGACGTCAAACTCGAGCCATCCCGTTTTGATCTTTTCGAGGAACTCATCAAGACCAGCATAATCCGCTCCTGCGTCCTTAGCTTCCTGTTCCTTATCAGGAGAACACAACGCTAAGACACGTACAGACTTTCCCGTCCCATGAGGCAAGGATACCACCCCACGAATCGCCTCATTGGCCTTACGGGGATCGACGCCCAAACGCATGTCAATATCGACCGATGCGTCGAACTTCGTATAGGTCATCTTCTTGACCAACTCCACCGCTTCCACAAGGCTATACTCGCGCTTGGCATCCACCATCGCCAAAGCGGCCTTCCGTTTTTTCGAAACCCGCATCACTTAAGCTCCTTTCTTCTCGTTAGAGGGGAAGTCGCCCTTGACCTGAATCCCCATACTACGCGCAGTACCAGCCACCAGTCGCATGGCAGACTCAATCGTAAAGCAATTGAGGTCTGACATTTTTTCTTGCGCGATCTGCTGCACCTGCTCCCACGTAAGCGACCCGACACGAGTCCGATTAGGAGCAGCAGAACCAGACTTCAACTTCAAGAAGTCCTTCAATGCTGCAGCAACTGGCGGTTTTTTCACGATAAAGTCAAACGACTTATCGCTATAAACCGTCACCACCACAGGGAGGATTTTCCCTGCTAGATCTTGCGTGCGCGCATTAAACTGCTTGCAAAACTCCGCGATATTCACTCCACGAGAACCAAGAGCCGGACCGATGGGGGGTGCTGGCTTCGCCGCACCTCCGGGAACCTGTAGCTTAATGAAACCTGCTACTTCTTTTGCCATAACTCTCTACCTTTTCTCAAATTATTCTTTTTCCACTTGAGTATAACTCACTTCCAGCGGCATCAACCGTTCAAAGATTTTCACCTCCACCTGCAAGCGATGACGTGCCTCGTCTACCGAGGTGACGATCCCCGTACAAGTATTGAAGGGACCATCGATAACTTTAACAGCATCACCGATGTGATAGGGTACAACAACCACCCCTTCCTCTTCGGATATTTCGTCGACCGTATGAAGCATCCGCTTCACCTCAGCCTCCGTTAAAGGTTCTGGCTTTTCCTCCTCCCCTTCCTTCTTACGCTCTGAGAGCAAAAAGCCCAACACATCTGTCGCGTTCCGCAACATATGCGCCACCTCCTTGGTCATCAAAGCCTCAACAAAGAGATAGCCCGAATAGAGCACCCGCTCTTTTCGGACACGCTTCCCATTACGCTGCTGCACCAGATACTCAACTGGAACCAACACTCGAGGTACAAACTCTTCGTAATGAAGGCGAGCAACTTCATTCTCTATGTATTGGCACGCACGCTTCTCACGACCACTAATCACCCGAAGCACATACCACCCCAACGTTAGAGGCTGTTTTGGTGCGACCTCCTCACGTTTTTGACTCACAGATTTCATCTGATACACTCGGGGCTTTAGTACAACATCTGATAGATCCAGTTCATCACATGCTCAAACGAAAAGTCCATCAAGAAGATCACCACGGCAATCAATAGGGAAGCGATCATTACTATCATTGCGCTGGACTGAAGCTCCTTCCAAGTAGGCCAACTGACCTTGTGGATCAACTCGTCATAGACTTCACGAAAGTATGCCAACAATTTCATTTTTTGCACTCGATATGGCACGGGAGGAGCGACTCGAACGCCCGACACCTGGTTTTGGAGACCAGTGCTCTACCAACTGAGCTACACCCGTAAAAAAGGCGGTAGAGAAGCCCTCTGCGCTTCTCCACACACCTTATATTATTCTCTAAATCGACACTAGCCTAAGATTTCAGTAACCTGACCAGCACCTACCGTACGACCACCTTCACGAATTGCGAAACGCAACCCCTTGTTGATAGCCACTGGGTAAATCAACTCTACGGTAATTGTCACGTTATCACCTGGCATAACCATCTCAGTTCCTTCTGGAAGAGTAATTTCACCCGTTACGTCCAACGTACGAATGTAGAACTGAGGACGATACTTGTTGCTGAACGGCGTGTGACGACCACCTTCCTCTTTCTTCAAGACGTAAACCTCAGCCTTGAACTTCGTATGAGGTGTGATTGTACCTGGCTTTGCCAATACCTGCCCACGCTTGATCTCATCCTTATCGATACCACGGAGGAGAAGACCTACGTTGTCACCTGCAGCACCTTCATCAAGAAGCTTACGGAACATTTCAACACCCGTGCAGACAGTCTTCTTCTTCTCAGCACCAAGACCGACAATTTCCAATTCGTCGTTCACGTGTACAACCCCAGTCTCAATACGACCCGTAGCAACGGTTCCACGACCTGTGATGGAGAACACGTCTTCCACCGGCATCAAGAAAGGCTTATCTGTTTCACGGGGAGGAATCGGGATGTACTCATCCACAGCATTCATCAATTCCATCACCTTTTCTACCCACTGAGGCTCACCATTGAGCGCCCCAAGTGCAGAACCACGAATTACAGGAGCGTTATCCCCATCGAAGTTGTAGAAGTTCAACTTCTCACGGATTTCCATCTCCACCAAATCCAACATTTCAGGGTCGGGTACCAAGTCGCACTTGTTCATAAACACGACAATACGAGGTACGTTCACCTGACGAGCCAAAAGGATATGCTCGTTAGTCTGTGGCATAGGACCGTCGGTCGCAGCCACCACGATGATAGCACCGTCCATCTGAGCAGCCCCCGTAACCATGTTCTTCACATAGTCAGCGTGACCTGGACAGTCAACGTGTGCATAGTGACGAGTCGCCGTCTGATACTCTACGTGCGAGGTATTGATAGTAATACCACGTTCCTTTTCCTCAGGAGCATTGTCAATCGAGTCGAACGAGCGAGCTTCCGACAACCCCTTATCTGCCAAAACCTTCGTAATCGCAGCCGTAAGAGTCGTCTTACCGTGATCCACGTGCCCGATCGTACCAATGTTAACGTGAGGCTTGGACCTATCAAATTTTTCCTTTGCCATTTACCTTGCGTATTTACAAATAACTATCCTCTTCTCTCCCCCAAACCAAACCCCCACATGAGCCGATGATGAGATTTGAACTCATGACCTCGTCCTTACCAAGGACGCGCTCTACCCCTGAGCTACATCGGCGAAGCCTAAAACAACAACGAGCGGCAGACGAGACTCGAACCCGCGACCCTCAGCTTGGAAGGCTGATGCTCT
>CAJPTV010000017.1 GCA_905373665.1 Bacteroidia bacterium | reverse complement strand
GATTCGGAGCTCGTTTCCTGCCTTCCCCTGCCATTTCGTGATAAAGGGGCGAGCCTCTGCCGCTTTCCCATTACACCCCCACAGGGAGAGTAATACTGCGCCAAGTAGGATGAATAGAAGTGTTCTTTTCATCTCTGTCAGTTGTTTATTCGTTATGTTCAACGCCACCAAGGCACTATTGTTCCCTTATTGCATCTTCGTATTCGTCCATCAGGTCTTCAACCTCTGGCTCATCTAATTGACACCCAGCTTCACGCCACTTTGCCACAAAAGGGAGTTCTGCTGCAGGCGAACCTGCGAACATACCCGCCATCCCCTCTGTGTGCGCAAGGGGATTTATTTTCCATGCCTCAAGGGACTGGTTGAATGATCTACTGCTGTAAAACATATCGCACATATTGGTAACCTTCTCCACATTCCATTGGTCTAAGGGCTGATTGAAGAGAGCGCAATCAAAGAACATCCCCGGCATTTGGGTTACATGGCTCACATCCCAGCGCCCTAAAGGTTGATTGAAGCTCGCGCAATTGCCGAACATTCCACTCATATTGTTCACTTTACTGACATCCCACTTCTCCAGTGGTTGGTTAAAGGCGCTGCACATTGCAAACATTCGGGACATATCGGTTACCTGGCTTACATCCCAGCTTTCTAAGGGTTGGTTGAAAGCCTCGCAACCCTCAAACATACTGCTCATATTGGTTATCTTGCTCACATCCCATTTCGCTAGAGAGGAATTGAATGTTGTACACTTGCGGAACATCCTCTCTAGGCTCGTACATTGGCTTAGGTTCGGAGTGTCTATTCCGTCCTCAAAGCGCATGTTGATGCACCAACTAAACGCATTGTGTAGTTGCTTCCACACCACATCGCCAAACTGTACGACAGAGAGAAGCGCATTGGCATAGTCGTAATGTTTGTCAAACTCCATGAGCATACCCTCTACGCCCTCAGGACCAGCTTCAACCACGTAAACACCGTCTGTGGGGGGAGTAAAGATGTAAGGGGAGGTCTCCTCAAAGTCAAACTTCCCAATGAAGGAGGTTACGGTCACTTGCTCAGTGTGTCGCTCGTCGGGTGTTGCTTCGTTGTACCACGTTAGGGTATACGTTCCCAAAATAGGAATCTTAAGCTCTTTTCCTACCTTGCCCCGCCACTTCGTGATAAAGGGGCGTTTCTTGGATGTGGCTTGCTCTGTCGTTTCATGGTTTTGCGTAGCGCTATTACACCCCCACAGGGAGAGTAACACCACACCAAGTAGGACAAATAGAAGTGTTCTTTTCATCTCTGTCAGTTGTTTATTCGTTATGTTTGACGCCACCAAGGTAGTAATAAAAAAAGGTTCGCAGGTGTAATACCCACGAACCATATATACTAGCCGAATTGGCTACTGGTATGCGCTGCAGACTTTCTACGCTTAGTCGTATTCTGAGCTTTGGTCATCGAAGTCACCGTACTGGGCTTTCCATTTCTTTAGGAACGGAAGCTTGGCGGCTGGGCAATTTTCGAAACTCCCATTCTTGCTCGAAGCCTTGCTGATATCCCATGCATCAAGCGACTGCTTAAATGCAACACAATTCTGAAACATCCAGCGCATCCACTCAACATTGCTCACATTCCAACTATTGAGGGGTTGGTTAAACTTGTAGCAGTCGGCAAACATCGAACACGTGTTGATTACTTGGCTTACATCCCACTTATCCAGCGGTTGGTTGAACTCGTAGCATTCGTTAAAAAGAAAAGACATATCTTCTACCTTCCCTACATTCCAGCTGTTTAGGGGCTGATTGAATTCGTGGCAGCCCGAGAACAGCTGGTTCATATTACTAACCCGACTCACATTCCACCGCTCTAGGGGTTGGTTAAAGCGGAAGCTATTAGCGAACATCTCCGCCATATTCGTCACGTTGCTTACATCCCAGTTCTCTAGAGGTTGATTAAAAAAGTCACAACTCGCGAACAGAGCTTTCATGTTGGTCACGTTACTGACGTTCCACCCGCTAATATTTTGATTGAAAGCAGTACAACTGTAGAACATGCGCTCCATGTTAGTAACGTTGCTCACATCCCAGTGTCCTAGCGGGGCATCGAAGCGCCTACACCCTACAAAGGTTGCTTCTAGGCTGGTGCATTGGCTTAGATTGGGAGTATCTATTTCGCTATCAAACTTCATAAAACTACACCAATAAAACGCGGAATCGAGCCTCTTCCACACCACGTCGCCAAACTGTACCACGGAGAGAAGCGTCTCTGCAAATTTGATGCTTTTGTCAAACGACATCAACATCCCCTCTACCCCCTCAGGCCCTGCTTCTACCACGTAAACGCCGTCTGTGGGTGGTGTAAAGCTGTAAGGGAGGGCGATTCCCTCTCCTAGGTCATTTACACTCGTCGTCACGGTCACCTGTTCGGTGTGCCGCTCGTCGGGCGTTGCTTCGTTGTACCAAGTGAGGGTATACGTCCCCAAGATGGGAATCTTAAGCTCCTGCCCCGCTTCAGCCTTCCACTTTGTGATAAAGGGGCGTCCCTCAGCTCGAGACGCGCTTTCCGACTGTGGTTGCCCACCACAGCCCCAGAGGGTGAGGGCTACTAAGCCGAGCCCGAATAGCTTCGTTATTCTTTTCATCGTAATATCCTTTCAATTAAAACTCATACCCTGCGGCTTTCCACTTCTCTACGAAGGGGAGCTTGCCTGCAGGGCAGTTATAGAACATGCTCTGCATACCACCTTTCTTACGAACGTTGTTTATATTCCAAGCAGCGAGCGATTGATTGAAAACAGTACATTCGTAAAACAGATACCCCATGTATTCTACCTTGCTCACATCCCAACTATTGAGTGGTTGGTTAAAGGCTCTACACTCGTAGAAGAGTGCGATCATACTTGTCACTTGGCGCACGTTCCACTTATCAAGGGGTTGATTAAAGACAGTGCATTCCCTGAACATATTACTCATGTCGGTCACCCCTTCAATATCCCAGTTATTGAGGGGTTGGTTAAAAGCAGTACAGCCCCAGAACATACTGCTCATATTCGTGACCTTGCTTACGTTCCATTGAGCCAAGGGTTGATTAAACGAACTACAGTGGTCGAACATCTCCTCCATATTCGTCACGTGGCTTACATCCCAATGCGCAAGAGGCGAATTGAAGCGCGCGCAATCACGAAACATCCATGCCAAACTCTTACACTGGCTTAGGTTGGGTGTATCAATCCCTTTTGCGAACTGCATGTTTTCGCAGCGATAGAAGGCGCGATCTAGTCTTTTCCATACCACATCGCCAAACTGTTCCACAGTAAGGAGTTTTGAGGCAGCTATGTCTAACTCATGCGTAAAAAAGATTCCGTCTACCCCTTCTGGTCCCGCCTCAACAACATAAACACCATCGGTGGGTGTTTCAAAAGTATAAGGGGTTACCTTTTCTACGAAATCCTCTTCTCCATCCAGATCTTCCACCATTTCTGTCGTTACAGTCACTTGCTCGGTATGTCGCTCATTGGGCGTTGCTTCGTTGTACCAAGTGAGGGTATACGTTCCCAAGATGGGGATTTGGAGTTCCTCCCCCGCCTCTCCCTTCCACTTTGTGATAAAGGGGCGCTTCCCTGATGGGGCGGGTATCGTGGAATTGGCTGCCTCGGGTTGCGCCTCTTGTACCGCAGCTTCGTTTTGTGTTGATGTTTCTGACTGGGGTTGCCCACCACAGCCCCAGAAGGTGAGGGCTACCAAGCCGAGCCCGAGTAGTTTTGCTATTGTCTTCATTGTCTGTGATAGCCTCCTACGCAAAAATGTCGTCATTGGGCTCGAGATCATACCCCTCTGCTTCCCATTTCTTTACGAAGGGGAGTTCGCCCGCGGGACACTTGTAGAATATGCCTTTCATGCCATTTTCCTTGGGGAGATGGCTGATATCCCATGCCTCAAGCGACTGGTTAAAAGCCTTACACTCCATGAACATATTGGACATATTCTTCACTTTGCTGACATCCCACTTTTCCAGAGGTTGGTTAAAAGAGTCGCACTCGCTGAACATTCCAGACATCTCAGTGACGTTGCGCACATTCCATTTCTCTAGGGGTTGGTTAAAGGACGTACATGCGTAAAACATGGCTTTCATATCGGTTACGTTGCTTACGTCCCATTTGTCCAAGGGTTGGTTGAACTTTTCGCACTCAGCGAACATATACATCATATTCGTAACCTTTCCCACGTTCCAACCATTCAGGGGCTGATTAAACGAACTACAAACGTGGAACATTTCGCCCATATCGGTCACGTTGCTTACATCCCAATGCTCTAGGGGCGAATTGAAGTTCTTGCAATAAGTAAACATGCCACTCAAACTTGTACATTGGCTTAGATTTGGGGAGTCTATCCCTTCCTCGAAACGCATATTCACGCACGCGTTAAAGGCGCGATCTAGTCTTTTCCATACCACGTCGCCAAACTGCACCACAGATAAGAGGCGCTCTGTATTCTCATGCTCACTCCGCCACGTCGTGAAGGATTCTACCCCTTCAGGACCTAATTCCAACACATAAACACCATCCGTTGGGCATTTGAGGATATAGGGTCTTATTTCGTTGCGAACATACTCCCCAGCCCCAACTTTCTCTGTTTTCACGGTCACCTGCTCGGTGTGTCGCTCGTTGGGCGTCGCTTCGTTATACCACGTCAGGGTGTACGTCCCCAAGGCGGGGATTTCAATGCTTTTCCCAGCCTCGCCTTTCCACTTTGTAATGAAAGGACGTCGCCCCACAGGAGTTTGCGTCGTCGTACTCTCTTTCGTTGCTTGCGCCTCTTGTACCGCAGCTTCGTTTTGTGTTGATGTTTCTGACTGGGGTTGCCCTCCACAGCCCCACAGGGAGAGCATTACCAAGGCGAGCCCGAGTAGTTTTGCTGTTCTTTTCATAGTTGATATCCTTTCGGTTAAAAGTCGTTTGTGTCTAGGTTCTCATACCCCACTTCTTTCCATTTTTCTACGAAGGGGAGCTTGCCTGCAGGACAGCGATAGAACATGCTTTGCATGCCATTTGGGGGAAGTTGGTTAATCTCCCACCCATCGAGCGACTGGTTAAAAGCTGTACACTCGAAGAACATGAACTGCATATCCGTAACGTCGCTCACGTTCCATTGCTCTAAGGGTTGGTCGAATGCGCTGCACTTTCTGAACATCCCCCGCATACTCCACACCTGACTCACATCCCATTTCTCGAGGGGCTGGTTAAATCGTTCGCAGCCACAGAACATCCACGACATGTTGGTTACCGAGCTCACATCCCATTTCTCTAAGGGTTGGTTGAACGCCTTACAACCATCGAACATCCCAACCATCGTTTTTACCTTGCTCACATCCCAATGCTCAAGAGGCGAGTTAAAGCGTTCGCAATGCTTAAACATATCATCCAGATTCGTACACTGACTTAGATTGGGGGTGTCGATCCCTTCCTCAAAACGCATATTCACGCACGAGTGAAAGGCATAGTATAGATTCTTCCACACCACGTCGCCAAACTGCACCACGGAAAGAAGCGTTGGAGCGATATCGAGCTCTTCTTCAAACACCATTTTGATGCTCTCGACGCCCTCTGGTCCCACCTCTACCACGTAGACCCCGTCTGTGGGCGGAGTAAAGGTATAGAAGTTGGTATCCTCGTCGCCAAATTTCCCTACGTAGGAGTCTACGATCACGTCTTCTTCGGTGTGCCGCTCGTTGGGCGTAGCCTCGTTGTACCACGTAAGGGTGTACGTCCCATAAATCGGGATTCGGAGCGCTTTCCCTGCTTCGCCCTTCCACTTGGTGATAAAGGGGCGCTTCGCCCCCGCGGGGGTGGGAGTCGTGGTATTCGCTACCTCGGGTTTGGTTTC
Source organism: Bacteroidia bacterium (assembly GCA_905373665.1). Classification (GTDB taxonomy): domain Bacteria; phylum Bacteroidota; class Bacteroidia; order Bacteroidales; family CAJPTX01; genus Bacteroides_D. The sequence goes on along the minus strand of CAJPTV010000017.1, from coordinate 20,954 downwards.
CGCTGCTTGTGCCTCTTGTACCGCAGCTTCGTTTTGTGTTGATGTTTCTGACTGGGGTTGCCCACCACAGCCCCACAGGGAGAGGCTTACCAGTGCCACTCCGAGTGCTTTCCAAAATGTGTGCATTGTTGTTATTTGTTTTTATTGGGGCAATAAAGGGTTCGCTGGGAATAAGATTCCTTACGAACCCTTTTTTCATTACTCGCAAGTAGCGTCTAGTCACCGTAGGGAACGTCCCGATTTCCATCAAGCTCCTCTGCGCTGGCTTCTAAATTAAAGCCCGCGTCTTTCCACGCTTTCACAAAAGGGAGCTTACCTGCAGGGCAATTAGAGAAGATACCAAGCAGTCCGTCCTTCTTAAACACATTGCCTATTTCCCAAGCATCGAGCGACTGATTGAAGGCTGAGCAATTGCCAAACATTATGCTCATTTTCTCGACCTTGCTTACATCCCATGCGTTTAGAGGTTGGTTGAACGAAGAGCAACCCTTAAACATCCACTCCATGGTGGTCACATTACCCACATTCCACGACGCGAGGGGCTGGTTAAATGCAGTGCAATTCACAAAAAGATCGTTCATATTGGTTACAGAGCTTACATCCCACTTGTCCAAGGGTTGGTTAAACTGTTCGCACCCATAGAACATTCCCGCGATATCGCAAACTTGTCCCACATTCCAACCATTCAACGGTTGATTAAACGATCTACAGCCGTAAAACATACCGCCCATATAGTTCACGTGGCTCACATCCCAGTGCTCAAGAGGTGAGTTAAATGCTGCGCAATCCATAAACATCTCCATCAAATTCGTACACTGAGTAAGGTTGGGCGTGTCAATCTCTTTAGCAAACTGTAGATTAAAACAGCCTCTAAAGGCGCCCTCTAAATCTTCCCACACCACGTCGCCAAACTGCTCTACGGAGAGAAGTTTTTTTGCCGCCGCCTCAGACTCTTCAAAGTTCATTAGTATGCGCTTTACGCCCTCAGGTCCTGCCTCAACAACATAGACGCCATCCGTGGGGGGAGTAAAGGTATAGGGGGTTCTGATGAAAGGAGATACCTCGCCCTGCTCCGTATTTACAGTCACCTGCTCCGTATGCCGTTCATTGGGCGTCGCTTCGTTATACCACGTCAGGGTATAGGTCCCCACGATAGGGATCTCTATGTTTTTCCCAGCCTCGCCCTTCCACTTCGTGATAAAGGGGCGCTTCTCTGGGGTGCGCTGCGTTGTTGTGCCCTCATTGTTTTGCGACTGGGGTTGCCCACCGCAGCCCCACAGGGAGAGGCTTACCAGTGCCACTCCGAGTGCTTTCCAAAATGTGTGCATTGTTGTTATTTGTTTTTATTGGGACAATAAAAGGTTCGTAGAGGATAAGACTCCTTACGAACCCTTTTTTCGTTATCTAGAAAGTGGTGATTAAACGGTTAGTTGCCGTAGGGAACGTCCCGATTTTCGTCGCGCTCCTCCTCGCTGAGCTCTAGATTGTAGCCCGCATCTTTCCACGCTTTCACAAAAGGGAGCTTACCTGCAGGGCAATTAGAGAAGATACCAAGCAGTCCGTCCTCCTTAAACACATTGCCTATTTCCCAAGCATCGAGCGACTGGTTGAAGGCTTTACAATCGTAAAACATCCTGCTCATATTCTCGACCTTGCTCACATCCCACGTGTTTAGAGGTTGGTTGAACGAAGCGCAGTCCTTAAACATCCACTCCATGGTGGTCACATTACTCACATTCCACGATGCGAGGGGCTGGTTAAACTTTTCGCACCATTCGAACATCCCCAGCATATCCGATACCGCTCCTACGTTCCACCCATTTAGGGGCTGATTGAACGAACGACATTTGTTAAACATCATGCCCATGTCGGTCACGTGGCTTACATCCCAGTGCTCGAGGGGTGAGTTGAAATGCTCGCAATTCAAAAACATGCGCGATAGACTCGTACACTGGCTAAGATTGGGCGTGTCAATACCTTTAGCAAATTGCATATTACGGCATCCGCAAAATGCATAAGCGAGATACTTCCAAACGACATCCCCAAATTGTTCGACGGAGAGAAGGTTTCGTGCTGTCATCTCTGACTGGTCAAAGAGCATAAGCATCCCCTCCACCCCCTCAGGGCCAGCCTCTACCACGTAGACCCCATCGGTAGGAGGAGTAAGGGTATAGAGATTGGCAGCGTATGGCGTACTGTATTGCGAACCTTCGACGTCGTCTTCTCGCATCACAGTCACCTGTTCGGTGTGGCGCTCATTGGGCGTTGCTTCGTTATACCACGTCAGGGTATAAGTTCCCACGATAGGGATTTCAATGAATTTCCCAGCCTCGCCCTTCCACTTCGTGATAAAGGGGCGCTTCTCAGGTGTGGCTTGCGTTGTTGTTGCAGGGGTTTGCGATTGCGTGGAGCCGTTACATCCCCACAGGGCGAGCAGCACTACGCTGAGCCCGAGCAGTTTTCCGATGGTCTTCATAAAATGATACTTTATCTTTTAAGTAGTAATCTCGCTAAAGGAAACGGAACGTGTAGATTACACACGATGTGACGAGTCTTTGAGGGGAGCAGACGCACGCCTATACGAACCTTTTTCTCTGAGTCTTGCTCTAAGCGGGGAGGCTATTGACGCTCTTTCGCTAAATCGTACCCTGCAGCTTCCCATTTCTTGACAAAGGGGCGCGACGCGGTCGGCGTTTCGTTAAATATCCCCTTCATCCCACTCGCCTTGTCTACACGGCTGATATCCCATGCTTCGAGCGACTGGTTAAATGAGACGCACCCGTCAAACATCTGCGACATGTTGGTGACTTGGCTTACATTCCAATGGTTTAACGGTTGGTTGAACGATGCGCAGAACAGGAACATACTCCCCATATCGGTCACTCGTCCGACGTTCCATTGATTTAAGGGGCGGTTGAACGATTCGCAAAAGTTAAGCATGTTCTCCATGTTCTCTACTTGGCTGACGTCCCACTTCTCCAAGGGTTGGTTGAATACCACACAACGGTTGAACATCGCCCTCATGTCCTTTACCCGACTTACGTCCCACCCCTCTATCGGTGAATTGAAGGCTTCGCACCCAGAGAACATCCCCGCAAGACGGGAGCAGTGGCTCAGGTCGGGGGTGTCGATCCCCTTCTCAAACTGCATATTCCCACAACCGAGAAAGGCGCTATCGAGTCGCTTCCACCCTACGTCGCCAAACTGCACAACGGTGAGGAGCTTGGGGGCAAATTCTTCGTAAGAGCGTTCAAAGAACATTCGTAGCCCTTCTACGCCCTCAGGACCAGCCTCTACCACGTAGACGCCATCGGTGGGCGTGGTAAAGGTGTAGGGGAGGGCTTCCTCATCGCCGTATGGGTCATTTTGCACGCCGACGGTTACCTGCTCCGTGTGCCGCTCGTTGGGGGTGGCTTGGTTATACCACGTCAGGGTATAAGTCCCTAGCACGGGGATTTTGAGTGTCTTGCCTGCCTCGCCTTTCCACGTCGTAATGAAGGGACGTTTTGCCGCCGATGGGGCTTGTGTCGTTGCGCTAGCTTCAGTCTCATTCGTTGAAGACTGCTGTGGAGCTTGTCCGTTACAGCCCCAGAGGGGCAGGAGCAGCAAGCAGCACCCGAGTAGGTTGTGTAGCGTTTTCATTAAGCCTTATGGGTTTATATTGCCCCACAAGGTAGTAAAAAAAGGACGTATAACCTTTTTAGGACTATAGCCCCTCCGCTCTGATGCAAAACGAGCTGCCTCCCGCTAAGGAAGCAGCTCGTCTTTGCATTTCTTGTTACAAGAGGTTACCTATGGTAGAAAAGCGGGTCGTCCTCGGGATGATCGTACTGTGTTTTGATGTAGGTATCGTAGTCGATGATTTCCTCTATCGGGATTGAGTCTTCCTCCTCCTCCTCTTTGTTGCCATCGTCTCCCTCCTCTCCATCATCCTCTTGGGTAGAACCTTGTTCTGTTTCGCGGTCGTATGTATAATCGGTCTTCCCGCTCAAATCTCTCCAAAACTGCAATACAAAGAATCTATTTTTTTGGGCAGCAGCAGCGTAATGGAATTTTTCACTAAGCATCAACCGACGATGTCCGAGCGCCTCATTCCCTTTTCCTGCATCCACTAGCAAATTACAAATGTGCACTAGAGCGTCATTGGTGCCAGCATTGGAAACGCATTCGCCACTGAAACGCTTTTCGCAAGTCGTACCCTCGCGACTATGCGAGAGATAGCCTCGTTTCACACTTTGTTCGACCAAACAGACACAATGGGCATAAAGCCCAGGGTGTGGGAGCAGAGGATCCAGAGGGGTCATATTTTTGAGCTGGCGGTAAAGAGAATCTTTCCGCTCAGCAAACATATACCCGCCGCGTTGATACCCTTTTACATACCGCTCGGCAAACTTTTGCGGACACGTACGTGCCAAATTGAGGAGATAAAGGGCATCCTTCTCAAGGGGGGACATGTCCTTAAATCTCTTCGCTGTGTTCGCTCGTTCTTTCTCTGCTTCTGTGAAGACAACACTTTCATCCTCTACGCGGCGCTCTTGCGCAGAGGCGTAGGCGAGAAAGAGCACAGACATGAGCGCTAATAAGAAAAACCGTTTCATTATCCTTTATAGTTTAGTTAATACTTGCATACCTAGCCGTATGCTGGTTTACGTGGTAAAGATAGAATATTTTGTATGTGTAGAGGACGCGCATGGGGGAATACTTTGCATATCAAAGAACAAGAGGAGGGGATTGCCCCCCCAAAGTACTAAAAAGTAGGAAATCTATTGACGAGTACCAGAGGCTTTCCCCCTTACCGCTCCCTTGGCAATAGCAATTTGAATCCTCGTCCGCGCAACAAGACGTGCGCGGGGCGTACCGCCTCGACGTAGAGGCGCTGTGCACCCTCGCTGAGTGAGGTGTTGGCAAACTCGTCAGGGTAACGCATGGAGAAGTTGAGCGTAAGCATCTCGCCCACCTTCGGATTCTTAACAGGGGGAGTAATCTTCAATATTCGGCGCGAGGAATAAGGATTTACGTTGTTGATGAGCCACACCCCCACGCCCGGACGCATGACGCTCATAATGGTGCTCATTACGGGGTAAATACTGCGAGACGTGGTACTATAGACTCCAACATCATCAATGCGCCCTTTACAGCGCACAAACACCCTTATATCGCGTGTCTTGCCGTCTTGCGCTACGACCGTAAGGGTCGCATCACCCTCTGCGAGGGCATTGATCTCCATAATCCCCGTACGGCCGTTCCACTTCACTTGCAAAATCTGGTCGGGGTCATCTATCCGCAGTGCCGTTTCATCGCCCCCGCCACTCACGTTGAGAAACTTGCTCTCGTCGCGCGGGAAAAGATAGACCTCATCTTGACTCACACTCAGTTCGGGGACAACGATATGGATGTCGAGACGCTTCTTAAAGTCGCCCGAAAGGATGGTGGCATAAGTGTCGCCCTCCAAAGCCCCTGTGATGCGCAGCGTGTCGTGACTTACGGAGAGGCGCGCGATGCGCGAATCGGCTATGTTGGCCGTGTATTTCCCATTCCCGCCTTGGAGTAAGAGAATGCGCGTCGTCTGTTTACTGAACGAGACTTCGGAGAGATCTGCCTCGCCGTTGATAAGGATTTCGCTCCCCTGTTCCCGCGCCTCTTTTTCACACGAAGGGAGGAGCGCAGCAAAGAGCAGTAGGGGGTTAAGGAGGTATAGCACGTGCACACGTCTCATGGCTATTCTTTTACTTGTAAACGATAGGTGATTTCCCAGCGGCGCTCGGGAGTCTCTACAATCTCGACCCGCAGATGCCGTAACCCCGCCTTGGGGAAGGTGAGCAGGTCGCCCGTCGGGGTCGTGGGGACGCCGTCTACCCAGTAACGTATCTGCGCATCGGTACGCGCTAAGTCCATCCAGTGTAGTAGGAGGGTACGCTCACACTCGCCATACTCTTTGAGGCGATAGAGGTAGGGGATGCGTCCCGCGTCGTTCTCTGGCAAGGTGAGCCCTTGGGTTTTTAGTTTCAAAGGGGGGGATAGTGCCGATTTTCGTCCACCCGCTGCCGTTTCCTCACTTTGGATGGTAAACGTATACTCGGTGTCGGGGGTGAGGGCTGTGACCGTATAGCTCGTCTGCGTAGTAGTCGTGAGGGGTGTGCCGTTGAGGGCGATGTGGTAAGTTATGCCTTCCTGCCCTACGGAGTGCCAAGAGAGGTCGATTTCGCGCTGTTGCGTACGCCCCTTAAACCCTGCTGGTGGGTCGAGGGGGACGAGCGTCTCCGGGGCTTTGGTCATTTTGAAGGAGACGTCGTCTAGCCAGATGTTCTTTACTTCGCCCCCTTCGCCCTCGCCGTCGAAGATTAGCTGAAGACTGCAGAGGTCGGCGGTCGGGGCTTGGAAGGTAACCTTGTGTTCTTGCCAAGTGTCGGTAATCGTGACCCGCTCGCTTTCCCGCTTGTCTGGGCGTACGACCTCACCGTTTTTGTACCACGTGATGGAGGGGACGATGTTCCGTTGCTTTGCCGTCCCTTTGTACCAATAGGCGAGCTCGTATTCCGCGCCAGCTTCTACCGCAATGCAGACACTCTCCCCGCCTTTGAAGTAGGTTACTGACGAGGCGCCAGGGTTGAGGTAGAGCTTCAGGGCATACATCCCCGTATGGGCATCGGTAGACTTCTCGGCACTCAGGGTGATGTTCGTATTCCAATGGAGAGGTTTTTCTATGTGCCCCCCGAGGCGGAACTTCTCAAAGCTGCCATTCTCTAGCAGTTCTACCCCCACTTGGGCACGCACCCCCGCAGGGAAAAAGAGCAGGGGGGCAAGGAGTATAAAGAGCGTCTGTTTCATCTTCGTTTATTGGTTTCTTTTTGCCTCATCGAGGCTGAGCCCATAGCGTGCACCGATGGTGGAGGCTAGATGAGCTAAAGAGCCCTCGGTGGCAGCATCGCCCCGTAGGCGTTCGGTGTCCCAAAGTCCTTGTGGGGAGGTGGTGAGCGTCTGCAATAGGGTTTCGATCTCATCGAGGGTAAAATACGGCTCGCCGTCCTCCTTACGCGTGAAGGGGAGGGTATACAGAGCGCCACACCCTTGGGAGATGAAAAAGAGTGCATTACGGATATCCTCGTTGAGGTTCGCGGTGGTGTTCTCGCCCACAAAACTACGCATGGCGCGCACCGCCACCACTTTGGAAAGCTCCGTACGGATATTGCGGATTTGCAGCGCCACCGAGTCGTAACGGAAGCGTGTGAGTGCGCCTCGTCCGTTAGCAAAAGCGTTGTAGAGGCGAATCTTGCTCTCACGCAGCGCCCGTACGCCGTTCCCTTGCGTGTAGGGTATCCAGAATTGGTAGTAACCGTAGGCTAAGTCCCAGTGGTGCTCGAGGGCGGTATAGTTGCGCCCGGGGAGGACTTCGGAGTTCTGGTGTGCGGTGCGAAGTGCCTCGTCGTTAAAGAGCTGCTCGTCGAGGTGGGTGTAAAGAATCTTGTCGAGGTAGATCCCCCCGTCCACTATCCCTTGAAAGAGCTCAGCTACTACCACGCCCTTTGGGTCAGCAAAACAGAGATTGGCATCGCCGATGTGTACCCCGAGGAAGCCTCCCTGTCCCGCTTGGGCTCGCGTATTGCGAATAGACGAGGCGTTCGGAAGTCCGTAACCCGAGAGGGTACACGTGGTGGTAAAAATCCCCTCTACGGTGGCAAGTAGCCGTTCGTGGTGCACGCGCTGGAGCGGCGAGGCAGCAATCTCCTCTCGGGGCTTCAAGCCGAACTCGCCATTTTCGTAATACCCACGCGCTAGGTCATAAAGCCCTTGGGTGGTAAAGTTGGCTTCGTGTAGGTAACGGTAGGTAAGGTCGACAGCCTCTTTGAGTAGGCTACACTCCTGCATGTCGACGCTATTTTTCCCCCCGCGTTTGAAGCGATAGACGGGGTCGGGCGTGCGTATCCCTTGGTCTGTCGTCTCTACGGTTTCGTTTTCCCACTTGTCGCAAGAGGGGGTGGCGAGAGCGAAGCAGAGTGCACCAACCAGAAGGGCTAGGTTTGTGAACCGTATTGTCATTGTGCGTACGCTTTAGGGGAGAATGAGGTAGTTGCAATAGGGAGCGGGGAGCGGATTGATCCCCTCGGCGTTTTGATGCTGCTCGGTCTCTAGCGTCTTAACCACAGTGTAGCCGTCGGCGCACTGTGCCGAGAGCCTAGCCTTGACACTCGCCCCCCGATGGCTTCGCCCATCCACAGCGAGGTACATCGGAAAGCCCGACGAGACCTTGAAAGTCACCGTATAGGGCGTGCCTTGCGTCATTTGAGCATCGGCGTCGGGGGTATTGGGGTGCGAGGCTACGAGGTGCAACGCCTTGTCTGCCCCCACGTACTTCACAACAAATTTGGAGGTTACGTCGCCCCCTAGGCTCGTCTCGTCAAACGAACAGGTGAGGGTCACGGTGTACTCCCGCACGTTTTCGGTAATCTCTACCCCTGGGTAACGGAACTGCGCTTTGGTGAGCTGTGGGTCGCAGTGGAGGAGGTTCTGTTCGTCGTAGGAGATGCGTGGCTTATCGATACCCCCGAAGGGGAAGAGCTTCTCGTAGTCCTCGTCAGGGAGCTCCTTCTCGGGCTTGCTGCACGAAAGGGTAAACCCTAGGAGGAGGGAGGCGCATAGCGCGAATAGGAGTCTGTATCTCATGGCTGTGGCTTTATGTCCCAAATTACCGCCTTGTACCCCGTATACTCTCCCTCGGGGTGGAGGTGTTTACTTACCAAACGGGTGGTGCGTAGGAGCGGGTCGTAGACCGAGACGAGCTCGGCTACGAAGCGGTCGCCCTCGCGTACGAAGTCGTAGAAAATGTGCTCTTTGTCGTAACGTAATCCTGCTCGGAAGCTCAGCCCATGCTCTGTACCCGCATAGCCCGAACCGAGCCCTACCTGCTCCTTGGGCGGATCGGAAGGTAAGGGGGCTTTCTTCTGTGCAAAGAGGAAGAGGTAGTAGCGCTTGTCACGTATCTCTTTGAGGTAGCGTCGGTTGGGTTCTACGTCGCGCTTTACGTAGATGTCGCTTTGGAAGAAGGTACGTGCCCCTTGGTAGATGCGCAGTTGCGGGTTCGTCATCTCTTCAAAGAACAATCTGTTTTCTTGGGACTGGCGTACCACCTCGGTAAAGGCTTCCTCTGTCTCAAGCTTACGGAGCGCCGCATACTCACGCGCTGGTGCGAGGTGCTGTGCCGTGCGAAAGAGGAGGTCGCCATCTTCGTTCCGCCCAATAAAGAGGAAGTCACTCGCCCCCATGTAGCGGGCATTGACGAGGCGGTGTAGGTAGGTGTAGGTCTCAAAGCTCAGTTGGGTAAAGCTGTTGCGCCCGACGAGGTACTCGCTCTTGCTCACTTGGGTAGCGCTCTCGGCGTCGAGGTCGGCGAGCATTTCTACCGTGTTATCAGGGGCAAACTTCAGGGTAAAACACGCTCCGCCATAGCCCAACTGGTCGTTAAAGAAGGGAATAAGCTGCGTGGGGTTAGAGAATAACAACGAATCAGTACGCGGGAAGTAGAGCAAACGCCACCCGTGGGGGGCACTGACGAGCTCCTCCTGTAGGGCAGCAATGTGCTTTTGGTTACGCGCCGATGGCGTATTTTCAAATACCTTGTCTTCTTTCGCGCACGAAGGGGCTAAAAACGCTACAACAGGTATTAGGAGGGTAAATAGTACCAGTCGGGTCATTATTCGTGGTTTTTGAAGTATGTATCGATGCGACGCACGCTTGCCAGTTGTAGGCGCAGGAAATCCATCCCCCACGCCTTGCGGACGTAGTCTTTCACAAACTGCTGTTTGGCGGTGAACTCCTTGTGGGCTTGTTCCGCCTCTTTGGCATAGCGTTGGTGCACGTTTGGGTCAGGATCGGGCGAGCCCGCATCCTCGGGGGTAGCAGCACGGAGGGCGGCCGCGTCTATCTCTTGGGGCGAACTCACGAGTGTGGCACTGATGATCTCGGCAATGTCATCCTCGGCACTCAAGAACGAGAGCATCGTGTAGCAGCCGCGCCGATTGGCCCAGCCGTTGAGCCCGAACTTCTCTTGCCATGAGGTGGCGCTCCCCAGCGGTGGGGCTATGAGGTCGGTCGAGCCGCGCGTGTAGCGCTTTTCGCTGATTTGCAAGAAAGCGTCGCGCGAATAGGGGAGGAGCTCCAGCAGACGCTTTGCCATCTGGTGGTGCACGCTCCGCATGAGCACGTAGACCTGTTCCCGCTGCTTGGGGTCAAAGTCGTTAACGTGGTAGATGGATAGCTCGGCAGCACTCGCTTGCGGATTGTAAAGCAGCTCCACGCCGTTGTTGTCAGGGTTGCCACCGCCATAGAGGACAAGGCGCAGCGGGACGCGTTCGCGTAAGAACTCCTCTCCGCCGAGCGAGGGGTGTACGTAGAGTTCTAGCCCGAGCTCACAGACTGCCTCCAGCACCTCTTGCACCTTCTCAAGCTTGGGGGGATAGACGTACGTCCCCTTGCCTGCAGCATTCTTGTCCCAGCGGTACAGCACCTCGATGTTGTAGGGCTTTACCACGTGCTCGGTGATCCACGCGTCCAGCTCGGTGGGCGCTATGCTACGAGTGTTGGCGTCGACTACGCTTTGTGGGTCAAGGCGCTCTTTGCTGCACCCCGTGAGCAGGGCGAGCAGGGGGATAAAAAGGAGGGGAACGAAGAGTAAGAATCGCGTTCGCATCATAATGAAAAGGTTCTTAGCGGAGGCGTTGTTGCCGATCGCGTGGGTTGGGGGCGAGTCCGCGCCGTTGTGCTTCCGTGGGGATTTGCAGTACCTTGCGCGGGTCTTCCTTCTCGAGTGGGAAGTAGTAAGCACTGTTGCTTGCCCGCTTCACTGGGATGTGGAAACGCCGCAGGTCAAACCAGCGTAGCCCCTCGCCGTAGAACTCCTTGCGGCGGAAGTCGACGATGAGCTTCACCATCGCGAGTTGCTTGAGAGAAAGCCCGTAGTTGGGTGAAAAACGGTCGTAGTTCGTAGCACTGGTTGAGGTATAAAGAGCACGCTCGAGGGTAGGGGCGTAACCGAACTTCGCCTCCATGTATTCCACAAAGTCGTCGATGGCGCGGTCATACTCTTGGAGCATAACGTAGGCCTCCATGCGGTTCAGAAGTACCTCGTCGGCAGTCAACAGTACGTTGGTAACGTAGATGTCGCGCGGTTTGACGCCTATGCTCTCGGTGGTGGCAAGCTCGTCAAACTTGGCTAAATAGCGCCCGTTGCTCAGTGGCGAGGGGGAGTTGGTAAAGGTGTAAAAGCCCTCGAACTGCGTGGAGACGTTCCCCAGTTGTTCGTGATACTTCTTGTTGAAGACCTCGTGGACAGTCCCTAGGCGCGTCCCTGTCGACCCGTAGCGTTCGGTGGGCATCAGGCGTGCGAGGCGTGACTCGGTCGTGGTGAGTAGGAGGTTGGCGGGCTCGTCGGGGCTGTTATAGATCTTGTGCAGGTCGGCATGGTGAAAGGTCAGTTGCCGAGCATATTGCCACCACGGTCGCAGGTAGGGTTGTGGCTTCGCCTCCAGCACGTAGTTCGCATATTCTACCACTTGTGCCCATTCCCCCTTGAAGAGGTAAAAGCGTGAAGCAAAGGCGTAGGCAGCCCGCTTGTTGAAATGGAATTTGGGCTGCTTGTAGTAGGTGTCGTTCACGAGGGTAATCCCGAGCTTGAGGTCGGCCTCTATCTTGTCGTAGACCTCGCTTACCGTGCCGCGGTCGTAGTTAACAAGGGCGTGTTTCTCAGGCTTAGAGACGTAGGGGATTCCGGGGTTCGAGGCGGCGCCGCCGTAGGGTTCGCTCCACAGGTTCACGAGCATGAAGTGCAGGTAGGCGCGCAGCAGAAATGCCTCGCCGTAGAGCGCTTTGACCCGCTCGGTCTTGGGGTAGCTCTTCAGCAGCTCGAGCGCCTTATTGGCTTGGGCAATCCCCTTGTAGCACGCATTCCAGTAGTTGAGTGGGGTGTCGAGATCCTCTTGGTCATAGTCTTCCCAAAAGTACATGGCTTCGTTGAGGCTGTTGTGTACCCCGTTGGGGCGCTCAGCTACGTTGTCAGTACGGGGTTCGAGAAAAGGGATGTAGCTCGCCTCGGGGTAAGCCCCCGTTAGGAGCTCGGCAATGCGCTCCTCGCTGTCTATGTCGATAGAGAGTTCCGAATCGGGGTTCTTGTCCAAGAACTTGTTACACCCCGAAAGGATGCCCCCCAGTGCGCACAAAAGGGGAAGGAGTAGGGCAATCGTTATCGTCTTGTACATCGGCGTGCAAAGAGAGGGTTAGAAGGTTACGTTCATCGACAGTGTGCACTGCTTGGGCGTAGGCAGCGAGACGCCTCCCGAGCGGTAGTACTCGGGGTCTTGCCCCTTGAGGCGCTTGTCTGAGTAGATGAGGAAGGGGTTGGTGACGCTCAGCCGAAAGTTGACCGACCGCAGGTTAAGCCGCTCTGCGTAGGCATCGGGGAGGTGGTAGGCAAGGGCGATGGTCTTCATCCGTACAAATGAGCCGTCGGCTACGCGCTGTTGCGAATAGTTGTAGGTGTTGTAGGCGCGTTCGATGTTCTCTCGTCCCACTTGGTCAATAAGCTCTTGGGAGGGGAGCACGGGCACATCCGTACGTCGCTCGTCGCCAGGGTTAAGCCAACGGTTCTTATACTCCGAAGAAAAGACGTTGAGGTCGGCAAACGTGGGGTCAAAGGTCGGGTTCAGACGAAGCTTGTTTCCTGCCTGCATGGTGATGAAAAAGGAAAACTCCCAGTCGTAGAACTTGAACGTATTGGAGAGCCCCCCCGTAATGGGCGGTTCTATCGGTCCGTGGTAAAGGAGGTAGCTTTTAGAATACTGCGCATCGGAGAAGTCTGCCCCTGCAATGTTGGCATACGCCCCCCCGTTGAGCGGGTAGAGCCCAAAGTCGTAGGTCGGGAGTCCGTTAGCGTTAAGCCCTTGGAAGTTGAAGGAAAAGAGCGACCCTTTCGGATAGCCGACGATGTTGCCCCGTCCGCGTCCTGCGACCATCTCGAGGGTATTAGGGGCATTGAGTAGGCGCGTTATCTCCTGATGCATCCCCGCCATCGTGAGGCTCGTGTGCCAACTAAAGCGTGAGCTCTCGAAGTTGCGCGTATGGATGCCAATCTCTAGCCCGCGCGTGCGCATGTCGCCAAAGTTGGCATATTTGTAATACTGCCCGCCGATGCCCGAGGTACGCACAAGGTCAATCAGGTCAAAGGAGTTGCGTTGGTAGACCTCCACTGTCGAGCTGAGGCGGTTGTTAAAGAAGCCGAGCTCGAGCCCGATGTTGAGCTCGTACATCTTTTCCCACGTCAGGTCGCGGTTCTCTAGGTGTTGGATAGAGAGCTTGTCCTCGCGCCACGCATACTGATTGCGGTTGACGATGCCCCCCGTATAGATAGAATTGGCGTGGCTTGCCTCGTCGTTCATCTTGGCCGTGAGCCCATAGCTGGCGCGGAGGGCAAGGCGAGAAAAGGTGCGCTTGTCGTCAATGAAAGACTCTTGGTCGATGTTCCACTTTGCCCCTACGTTCCACGTCGGTAACCAGAGGGCACGTGCCCCACGTCCCGAGGCGTTCGACCCTTCGTAGTTGAGTACCGCATTGAAGATATAGCGCTCTTTGTAACCGTACGTCCCGTTGAGTGAGAAGGTGACGCCGCGCTCGTCGCGCTGTCGTAGGGCAAAGTAAGGGGTGTTTTCTTGGAAGAGCTTCTCGAAGATGGCGGGCGGCGTATAGACCTGATTCCCCTTGTTGTACTGAATGCCGTAGCCCGTAAACGGATTGTTGGTGCGGTCGGTTTGGCGCACCTCGGCAAAGGCAAAGGCTTTGAGGTCGTGGTCGTCCAAGTTCTTGTCATAGTCGATGGCGAGGCGCGCAAGGTAGCTCCGCAGGTTGACCTCCGTTTTGTTCAGTATGCCACCATGGGTAAGGGCTACGGAGGGCTGTGCTTGTGGGCGATCTTTGTCGTGCAAGAGATAGATATTTTGCTGTGCGACCCAAGGTGTCTCATTCGCTTGGAAGGCGCGTACGAGGTTTGAGCGTTCGGTGATGGTGTGGAGGGTACTCGTCGAGGCTTGGCGTGCCGAGAGGAGGGTGCGTAGTTCGAGGTCGTCTAAGAGCTTGTAGGAGGCTTCGCCCTGCAGCTTAAGATCCTGCACGCCGATCTCCATTCGGTTGTTGTCATACTCGTTGAGTATGTTAAACGGCGCCCAGTTGTTGCGGTAGTAGGCATGCTCGCCGTTGTCGCGATAGGGGCGTAGGGTGCGACTCGTGCCGAGGGCGTAGGAGAAGGGGTTAATGTCGAAGTCGCGTTCAAAAGTACCGATGGCGTGGTTACGCCGTTGGGGGAGCGTGCCAGGCGCGCGCTGTGTACGGAAGTTCCCTTGTGCCGAGAGGGTGGCAGTCAATTGCTCAGTAATGAAGAAGGTGCTCTTGAGGTTGGCAGAGAGCTTCTGCACACGGTCGGCTATCGTCCAGCCCGCATCGTAGTAGTAGCCCAATGAGGCGTAGGTGGCGATGTGTTTACTCCCCCCCGTGAAGGTAAGGGAATGGTTGGTGGTGGGGCGTAGGGTGAAGAGGAGGTCGAGCCAATCGGTATTGGCATACTCGCCTTTCTTTAGGTAATCGGCGCGCGCCTCTGCGGTATTCTCTAGGTAGTAACGCCCAGTGGAGGGATTGATAGTGCTTAGGTCGTGATAGAGCTGGTAGTAGATACCGCTGCGTCGCCCGTAGAGCGCATCGCGGAGCGAAAAGTACCCCTTGTCGGCCATCTCTTGGTAGAGTGCCATGGTCTCTTGCGAATTGAGTAGGTCGAAGTCGGCGTAACGCGGCTTTAACCGTACGGTGTTCTCCGTGGCGTAGGTTACTCGCAGGGGCTGCTCGCGTCGCCCAGACTTGGTGGTAATGATGATAACGCCGTTGAGGGCACGTGCCCCATAGACGGAGGTTGCCGAGGCATCTTTCAGTACCTGTATGTCCTCTATGTCGGCAGCATTGAGCCCTGCAATGGCAGAGCTGACGAGGGTGACAGCATCGCCCGAGGCAAGCTCGTCGAGGCTCAGGTGTACGAGGTCTTCGTACACTGCCCCGTCAATTACCCACAGCGGTTGCACGTTCCCTAAGATGGAGGCGCCCCCACGGATGTTGATACGCGGGGCTGAGCCAAACGTCCCTGAAATGTTCTGAATGTTGAGCCCGGGCAGACGCCCCTCTAGCATACGCGACACGTCGGCTACCCCCTCGACCTTAATCTCGCTAATACGTGCCGAGGCGGCTGCGCCTGTGTAGACACGGTTACGCACCTTCTGGTAGCCGGTGATGACGACCTGATCCAGCTGCTTGCTATCGTCCTCTAGCACGACGTTGGTGCGTAACGAACGGATTTTAACTCGCTTGGTCAGCATCCCCATGTAGGCAAATTCGAGGGTCTGCCCCACCGAGCCCTTGAGCTTATAACGTCCGTTAGGGTCGGTTACCGCGCGCTCGCCACTTTCTACCAGAAGGACGTAAGCCCCGATGAGCGGCTCGCCCTGCCGGTCAGAGACCGTGCCCGTCACCTGCGTAGCCCCTTGCCCCCAAAGGAGGCGTGGGAGCAAAGAGAATAGTAGGAGAAGGAACAGGAGGGGCAGGCTGTGTCTTATATTCCACCGAAAGGTCATTTTTCGCAACAATCTTAGAAGGTTAACCGAACCCCACCATAGAGCCCAAACGGGTGACCCGCTCGTAAGCCCGCAGGGTGGCGCGAAACGAGGTAGCGCCGATTGAGGAGGTTGATGGCATTGAGCGTGAGCGTTACGTGCCGATTGATGTGTCCGCGCAACGTCGCATCTAGCAGGTAGTGGGCGGGGATGCGCTCGCGGTGGGCGATCCGTCCTTGTCCAGGCGTGGTGCGCATGTCGCCGTTGTAACGTACACTCACCGAGGCATCGACCCATTGGCTCTCCACCCCGACCTGTGCATGAAACGCGTGGCGAAAGATGTAGGGGATCTCGTCGCCCGCGAGCACCGTGCCCCATGAGTTGCTCGTAAAAGAGTTTAGCATTTGGGTGTCGGTAAACGTGTAGGAGAGCTGGAGGGGGAGGTGCACTGGCCAACGGTACGGGAGGGGCTGGTATTGTAGGATGCTTTCCACGCCGCGCACCAACGCCTCGCCGATGTTGAACTGTTCGAGCGTCCCCTGTCCGCCCTGTGCGGTAAGGTCGCTCCCGAGCATGTTGCTATAGCGGTTTTGAAAGCCAATGACCTCGGCACGCAATTCCTGCCAACCGAGGCGTAGCCCCGACTCTATGTTCCAGCTATTTTCGGGCTTTTGCCCCATGACGGCACTCGGTGGTGCAAACCCCTTGTGTACTCCCGCAAAGAGCGAAAGGATGGGGAGGAGCTTGCAGTTGACCCCGAACCCTGGGAGGAGTCCTTGGGCGGAGTTGGGTGTCTCGCGCCGAAGGTGTCCCGTACGCCGCGGGTCAGCTTTCGTATAGTCGCGGTCGACGAGGTGCACATTCTCGTAACGCACCCCTGCCGTGAGGGTAAAGATGCTCTTGACCCACTTGGTAAGCAAGTAGCTGGAAAAGGCGTGTGCCGTAGTAACGCGGTTGGCACTACTCCCGGGCAAGCCTTCGAGGAAGAGCTCCATCTTGCCCTCGCGCATGGAGTAGCTGTCGTCGTGCTGGAAGCGGTCTTCGAGGTCGGCATGGTAGCGCCCCCCGAGCTCGGCGGTAAAGAACCCCCCTAGGAGGTCAAAACGATACTCTGCTTTAGACTGTATGCCGCGCGAGTGGTAGTAGCGCTGGTTCGCACGCACCATGAGCGCCTCGCCAATGTAGTCGCGTGCGCCCGTTATAATGTCGAAATAGAGATGGTTGGTTTCGGGGTCTGCCAATACGGCGTTGATGCTGCGCCGTTCGCCCTTGGTGTGCCCTACGCGTACGTCGTTGAGTTTATACCAGTTGCGAAAGAAGTAGTTGTAGTAAAGATGGGTTGTCACCTTAAACCGATTGGGCACTTCGACGAGATAGGTAAGCACATTCTGGGCGTGACGCGTCGTCAGTCGGTCTTTTTGCGCACCTGCATAGCGGTAGTAGGGACGAGTGGCAAAGTCCTGCTCGGAGAGCCCGAGGTAGGTCTCGTCCGAGTGCTCGTTGGCAAACCCAAACTTGTACTCGAGGAGGTGGCGTAGGTCGGCATCCTCGCTCGAGTGGACGGCGAGTTTCGCAATGAGGTCGTTGCGCTGAAAGCCTGTACGCTGATCGGGTTCGTCGCGTCGAAAGCCTTTAGACTGGTGGCGTAGGTACTCGACCATGAAACCGACGTGTTCGTAGTCATTGCCGACCATTGCGTGGCTCTTTAGGGTGTTGTAAACACCGTAGGAGGCAACGAGTTTGGCTTGCAAACGTCGGGGGATGGGCGTAGAAACCATGTTGATAGCCCCGCCCGTCGTGAACGGACCGTACTGCACCTGACTACTCCCCTTGAGCACCTCGATGGCGTGCATACGCGCCGCCGTAGGGAAGTAGTAGGCAGCAGGCGCTGCGTAGGGCGCGGGTGCGGCAAGGACGCCGTCCTCCATCAGGGTGATGCGTTCGCTGCGCTCGGCCTTTGTGCCACGAAGGCTGATGTTGGGGCGGAGACCGAAGCCATCCTCCTCGTAGATATTCACCCCAGGCACACTCTTGAGCATACGGTTGATGTCGGAGTAGCCACTCAGGGTGATTTCCTTGGGGGAGAGATAGTAAGCAGAGCCCGTACGGTTGCGTGCCTCGAACTTCGAGCCCATGATTGCACTGGCGCGTACGACGACCTCGTCTATCGAGTCGCTCATCTGGATGGAGTCTGCCAAGCGACGCGCCTCAATACGCCGCAGAGAATCAGCCACTTCGCCCGTCGCCATTCGGATATGGGTCTGCCCTATCCCTAAAAATGGGGATGCGACAAGGCATAGAAACCATAACGCTATAGAAAAGCGCCTAAACTTATATCGCTGAACTGTAGGGAAACACCATCCTGCGCCTCCCCTCCTCATGACTACCGCTCGTTTTGTAGCGCTTTCCTGCATCGAAAACTGGTTATCGCGTTTCAAAGAATCAGTCGAATAAAAGCCTGCCAGACAAGCAATAGCGATTATTCTCTGCGTAGATGGTAGATTCGTTGAGGAGTGCAAAGATGTAGCTATTGGCTGACTCCTACAATCACAAAAAGTAGGGAAAGCGCACGCTAAAGGTGCGACGAACACGCTTTTTTCTTTCATTGTATGACAATGACGCACAGTGCGTTGCTGTAATACACCCTATTTTCTCGTTTTTGAAACATACGAAACCCTAACCATCTCGGTAGAAAGTTTGAACTTTGTCCAACTAATCTTACAAACTAGTTTTTATGATGAGGAGAATATTTGGATTTATGGCGGTGGTGCTCGTGTTGCTGCTTGGGTTGTGTAGCGTTCGGAGTGCTTGGGCAGACGGAGGACGTCCGTTTATTACGAAATGGAAATTTAGCCAACAAAGGGAATTAGAGTTCCCGCTCTTGGGCGATAAGTTCAAGCTTGTGATTAAAGATGCCAGTGGAAAGGTGGTAAAGCGCGAGGATAAGGTCACCGTAGAGCTTCCAGCGCGCCCCTATAAGTGCCTGCTCCCTGCTGGAGAATATACCATTGAGGCGGGGCCTGAAGGGGTAAGAGCGCTACAGATGGCCTCGCTAAACAATTTCAACATGATAACTCCACGCGGTAGTACACGTAATCTTACCGAGGTGATTCAGTTTGGTGATGTGAAGTGGAAGAACATGTATTGCGCTTTTGCTGGGTGCGAGAATATGACTTTTGCAGAGACGATCGACACGCCAGACTTGTCAAACGTCCACGACATGTCGTATATGTTCTACCAGTGCCGCGCTTTCAATCAACCGCTAAATGATTGGAAGGTGGGCAAGGTGACGAAAATGGCGTTTATGTTCCACGAGTGTTTCTCTTTTAACCAGCCGCTGAACGATTGGGATGTGAGTCAAGTGACCAATATGCAGAGTATGTTCAGCAAATGCCGCGCTTTCAATCAATCGTTGAATGATTGGAAGGTGGGTAAGGTGACCAATATGCAGAGTATGTTCCTAGAGTGCACCTTCTTTAACCAGCGGCTGGAGAGGTGGAATGTGGGTGAGGTGACAAACATGGCTCGTATGTTTGCAGGTTGTAAATCCTTCGATCAGAATGTGAATACATGGAATGTGAGTAAGGTGACCGAGATGTCGGATATCTTCTCCCAATGCAGCTCCTTTAATCAGTCACTGTGGATGTGGAAGCTAAAGACTGCGATCGGAGGACTTAAAGAAACCGCAATGAGCCCCACAAATTACTCGGAAAGTCTTGTGTGGTGGGCAAAACAAAAGGAGATAAGGGATATAAGATTTGGGAGGGAGGTCTCTGGGCTTATCTACAATGCAGAGGGGAAGGCGGCGCGTGAGGAACTGATAAAACGGGGGTGGACATTCTATGGCGATCGCGAACAGGATAAGGGGATTTTCATTGTTATGGGCACACCGCGTTACGGTAGTGTAAAAGAAACGTCTCTTTCCGTCAACGAAGAGCGGGCGGTTGAAATAGAGGTCTGGGGTAAAGGGGTTAAAGGCCGCCCTAAGGTGCGGATTGAAGGCGCAAAGGATGTATTGCAGATCGTTGAGAGCAATACGGGTAAGAGGATCTGGATTAAGGGGCTCAAAGACGGAGAAGTGACGCTAAAAGCAACGCTTGGTGACTACTCGGACGAGTGTAAAATCAAGGTGAAAACGGTCAGGGTACGTTCTGTCCAAGCGACACTCGCTACACACAACATTAAACGAGGCGATGCGATCCCGATGTGGGTAGATATCCAGCCCGCGAATGCCTCGGAAAAGGGCTTCACTGTGATGATGTCGAACGACCTCGCCACTTACGACCCTGCTACAGGAGAGATAGTAGCAAACAAAAAGCAGAACGGTGAAGTAACCGTTACGGTGAAAACCAATGAAGCGGGGAGCACCGTCCCTGCCGTCATCCGCAAGGTAAAGATAGTGACCCCGGATAGCTATAGAATCACACTAGAAAAGGAAGGAGAGGGAACGCTGGAGCTCGAGGGGCATCAGGAAGCCACGAGTGTTGAAGTAGAGAAGTGGACGGAGCTTACCGTAATGGCAACGGCAGACGAAAGCAAAGGCTACGAACTGACAGCGCTAACGGCAGGCGATATCAATCTCCTTAAGCAGGAAAACAAGTTTGTGGTCAAGGGGGCAGTAACCGTCAAAGCGACCTTTACCAAAAAGACCTTTGCTGTAGAAACGACGAAAGAGGGTGAGGGTACGATCACCATCGCAGGGGCAGATAATCTCGCGGCAGTGCCCTACGGGACGGAGCTTACGGTAACGGCTACGGCAGATGAAAGTAAAGGCTACGAACTGACGGCACTAACGGCAGGCGACATCGACCTCCTTAGGCAAGAAAACAAGTTTGTGGTCAAGGGGGCAGTTACCGTCAAAGCGACCTTTACGCTAAAGACCTTCAAGGTAGAAACGACGAAAGAGGGCGAGGGTACGGTCTCCATCGCAGGGGCAGATAACCTCGCAGCAGTGCCCTACGGGACGGAGCTTACCGTAACAGCAACGGCAGACGAAGGCTATGAACTCAAAGAGCTTAAGGCGAACGACGTAGACATCAAGGCTACGAAGACGTTTACCGTAACGGCAGCGACCACGGTGACGGCCGTGTTTGAGAAGAAGCAAGGGGGCGAGACGCCGACACCTCAGCCCGATCCCAAACCTACGACCTTTGCGGTAACGCTTGCAAAGACCGAGCATGGGAAGATTGCTATCGAGGGTTATACAGAGGAGGCGCTAAAGGCAGTCGTTAAGGATACGGAGCTTACGGTAACTGTCACCCCCGACGACGGCTATGAGCTCAAAGAG
Organism: Bacteroidia bacterium; assembly: GCA_905373665.1. Classification (GTDB taxonomy): domain Bacteria; phylum Bacteroidota; class Bacteroidia; order Bacteroidales; family CAJPTX01; genus Bacteroides_D. The sequence goes on along the minus strand of CAJPTV010000017.1, from coordinate 35 downwards.
CTTAAGGCGAACGACGTAGACATCAAGGCTACGAA
>CAJPTV010000016.1 GCA_905373665.1 Bacteroidia bacterium | reverse complement strand
CCTCCTCCCCTACTACACAGCTGTGGACGACTCTTTGATTTCAAAGTCGATAGGGCATATCAACCGTGCCCTTCTCTCGGGGGATATCTCCACGGTCATCGAGTGGGTGAAAAAGGTACTTGCGGGAATCTATTACGGCAACATCCCGAGTGGCGAGGAGGGACAGAACCTGCGCGAATACTATTACCAATCCGTACTCTACGCCCTTTTCTATGTCCTTGAGATGCAGGTACAAACCGAAGTCATCTGTGCTACGGGGCGCGTAGACATGGTCATCACCACACGCAAGCGGGTTTACCTCTTCGAGTTCAAGGTAATGACGTCGGGCTCTCCCCAAGATGCTATTGCGCAACTCAAGGAGAGCGGTTACTTAGCAAAGTTCAGTAAGACGAAGCGCTCTATCCACCTCGTAGGCATCAGCTTTGACGAGAAGACTCGCAATGTAGGGGCGTGGGAGGAAGAGGTGCTGAGCTAGTCCTCACGTTGGCTAGTGGTCACTCGCCCACTGAGCGAGAGAACCTGCGCGCCCTTATCGTTAAAACCGTATCTTTGTAAGAACCAACGAAGGAGGAGACAACGATGTCCGAACCACGCACGCTACCCATCGATACCCAAACCTTTGAACAGGTACGCAGGGCAGGGAATGTCTACATAGACAAAACACCCTATATCGAAAAACTACTCCGCCTCGGACGTATCTTCTTCCTCAGTCGCCCCCACCGTTTCGGTAAAAGCCTCTTCCTGTCTACCCTCCAAGCCTATTTTGAAGGGAAAAAAGAGCTCTTTGAAGGGCTCTACATTGCGGAGCATGAAGAAGCGCTCGCGCACAGGCTACGGCGCGAACCATGGGAGGAAAGTCCTGTGCTTTACCTCAACTTAAATGCAACGGACTACAAGGATAGCGAAGCTCTTCCTAACAGCCTTTCTTCTCAATTAGACTATCTGGAAACAACGTGTCATATTGAAAAGAAATATAACACGCCAGGAGAAAGATTTATCTATCTTATCCGCACACTCTACGAAACTACTCAAAAGCAGGTCGTCATCCTCATAGACGAGTACGATAAGCCCCTCCTCCTTACTCTACAAGACCCGGAGCTTAACGAAGCAAATCGTTCGCTCCTGCGCGCCTTCTACGAGGTACTCAAGCACTGCGACCGCTACATCCGCTTCGCCTTCCTAACAGGGATAACGAAGTTCAGTAAAACCAACCTCTTTAGCGGTGCGAATAACCTGATGGATATCTCGTTATTAGACAACTATGCCGCCATCTGTGGCTTTACCGAGCAGGAGCTCACAGACAACCTTATGCCCGAAATAGAGCGACTCGCTGAGGCTCAAAAGAGTACCGTCGCGAAGACTCGCGCAACCCTCAAAAAGAAGTACGACGGCTACTGCTTTTCCAAAAGAGGGGAGCGCGTATACAATCCCTTTAGTCTCATAAAGGTGCTCGCGAATAGCGAATATGATTACTATTGGTTTGAGAGCGCGACGCCCGAGTATGTGGTCAAATCCCTGATGCACAACTTCTATCCTATCCCCGACCTTAATGACGAGGTGGAGATAGACAGCGACTCGATGCAGAACTTCCGTTACGGGGGTACGGACTCCATCCCCCTCCTATTCCAATCAGGTTACCTCACCATCAAGAAGCACCTGCCTAGGCTTAACCACTTTATCCTCGGCTTTCCTAACGAGGAGGTACGCCAAGGCTTCCTAAAGAACCTCCTCCCCTACTACACAGCTGTGGACGACTCTTTGATTTCAAAGTCGATAGGGAATATCAACCGTGCCCTTCTCTCGGGAGATATCGCCACGGTCATCGAGTGGGTGAAAAAGGTACTTGCAGGGATTCATTACGGCAACATCCCGCGTGGCGAGGAGGGACAGAACCTGCGCGAATACTATTACCAATCCGTACTATATGCCCTTTTCTATGTCCTTGAGATGCAGGTACAGACCGAGGTCATCTGTGCTACTGGGCGCGTAGATATGGTCATTACCACACGCAAGCGCGTCTACCTCTTCGAGTTCAAGGTGATGACTGCAGGTACGCCACAAGATGCTATTGCGCAGCTCAAGGAGAGCGGCTACTTAGCAAAGTTCAGTAAGACGAAGCGCTCTATCCACCTCGTAGGCATCAGCTTTGACGAGAAGACCCGCAATATAGGGGCGTGGGAAGAAGAGGTGCTGCGCTAGTCCTGACGGAGTAGTGGTCACGCGCACCTAGAATTATCCCTCACACATACCCTTAGCGAGCACGAGCAGGGCGCACCCCATCTCTTGGTCGTGGCGCTTGTCCTTCTACCTTCGGCGTCCAGCCCCTCCGCCGAAAATGGTCTATTAAGATACGCTCGAGGTTCTCTTGCGGACCAGGGGAGGGAGAAAGGAGGATGCGCCCGTCAGTATCCAAAAGGAAGTAGGTCGGGTAGGTACGGATGTCATAATCGACAATGAGCTGCGGCGCATCGCCATAGTGTAGGAACGTCCACGGATAGTGGGTAGCTTCCACAAAGCGGCGCATGGAGGCAACGTCTTGGTCGGCACATACACAGACGATCTGCACGTGCTCGCCATAACGTTCGTAAAAACGACGTAGAAGCTCAAAATCTTGCAGACAACTATAAGAGGTGGTAGTACAGAACGAAAGAATAACTAACGAGCCTCTAAAGTCTTTTAGACTCACTTTTTTGCCCATTGCGTCACTGAGTGTAAAGGCATGGGGGATGAAGCCTGGCAGGAGCTTCGAGATCCGCTCACGAATCTGTTGCGCAATGTTGGCATGTTCTGCAATGGGGGTGCTATTGTACACGGAGTCAAGGATAGCAAAGAGCGCATTGCGCGAGAAGTTCGCCGCATAGAATTCATCAAAAAGCCCTTTGAGAATCACAAGCTCGCGCAGAGAATCGCTCTCGAGGTGATCGTTCTGACGGAGTATGTTGCTAAGCGCCGTATAGCGGCGGTCTTTAGAGACCGCTTGGTAGATCTGCTGCCCGTCCTCGGTACGTCCGTGATAAACGAGATACTTGTCATAGACGATATTAAAAAGCTCCATATAAGCGGGGTTGCGGGGCAAGACCGGACGGTGCTGAAAGTAGGTCTTTGAGAGGGCTTGCACGCGCTGCGCCTCGGTCATGTACGCCATCATCCCGATGCGGTAGGTCTTGTACTGTTGGGCAAAGAGGTTGTCGGGGGGAAGGGGGTACTGTTCCAACTGTGCGATGAGGCGCTTTGCTTGCACCGTAGAGTCCCTGTTAGCAAGGTTGGGTAACGTTTGTGCCGCAAGAGAGTCGATGTGTGCATCTAGGCGCGCAATGAGGTCATTGGTAGCACGCCCGTCGCCATCTAGGTCGCGCATTTGAAGCACTATGGGGTCAAAATAGGGGTTTAGGCGCTCGCTTTCTGTCTTATCTCGCAGGGGGGGGAAGGCAATCCGATAGCGCTGCCCAGGCTCCATGTACATATAGCAGGAATAGACCCCGAGGTCTACCATCACGAGCTGCGTCTCAAAGAGGGGCAATTCGACCTCAAACTTCCCATCTTTGGCAATCTGCACCGACGCCAGCACCTCCCGTTGCTGGGTGATATAATCCGTGCGCGTAAAGAACTCGACGGAGCGTCCCGCATACTCTGGTTCGCATCCCCGCAGTGTCACCTTTTTACTCACCACCTTCTTAGCGGCACGCAACGGGGCAAAACAAAGCAGAAAGGCGGTAAATAATAGCACAAGCCCCTTCAGTGGATGCAAATACAGTAGCATTGAACTAATGGGGTAAATAGTGCATTATATCGACTTCTGGGGGCAAGAACGCTCGCACTTCGTGACCGTGAGATAGGAGATCGCGCACCACCGTGGAGGTTATAGCTGCGTGCTCTGGGCGGCTCATTAAAAAGACCGTCTCCACGCTGGGGGCTATCATCCGATTGGCTTGGGCGATAGTACGCTCATAGTCAAAGTCCGTTGCCGAACGAAGCCCGCGCAGCAGGAAGGATGCCCCAAGGCGCTGACAGAGGTCGGTAGTCAATCCGTCAAAGGCTGTTACTTCCAAACGGGGCTCGTTAGGGAAAGCATCGCGAATCATCGCTATACGTGCCTCTGTAGAGAAGAAGGGGTGTTTGAGGGCATTGAGCCCGATAGCTATAACGAGTTTGTCATATAGCGCCAATCCCCGTTGAGCAATGTCTTGATGCCCGAGGGTAAAAGGGTCAAACGTACCAGCAAATACGGCAATGCGTGGCATGGTTTTACAGAATGTTAAGCAAGTTCTATGGGTACAAAAAAAGGAACGCTCAGCGCGTCCCTTTTCTTGTAGCACGAAGGCTATAAATTTCGCCTAACCTAGGATCGTCGGGGAGTCCGTCCCCGCATTCTCGCCCGTCTGTGTGGGTTGCTCCTGCTGTTCGATGCCTTGGTCACTCTGGATGTCGCGTATCACGCGCAGGATCGCAATATTACGACCGTGGTTCACGAACGCAGCACGAACCCATGCCAAGGACAAGACAAAGAGCACTAAAAGCGTAATGGAGAGCACAAGGATATAATCCCTATGCGTATCCGTCAAAAGCAGCACCAACAGCGTAGCGAGGTTAAGTAACAACCAGAAGACCATCGCGAGGCGCGAAGCCCAGAGGAGGCGTCGCCTCCGCCGAATGCATTCGTCGATATAGAGCTTGTCAAAGGGTCTTTGCGCCCTTTCTCGCTCAGCTGCCGTAAGCGAGGGACACTCGCTCAGGAGTCTCGTAACAATCTCGTCGGTGGTCATGGTCGTCTATTTCCTAGGCAGTGGAGAAGGGAGGTCTTACTTCGCAGCCTTCTTGGTGAGGGTGTTGGTAAACTTACCCTTTACAAGATCTGCCTTTTTTGCATCGAACTTGTCAGCTACAGCCTTCTTTTGCTCAGGAGTTACGCCTTCCCCAGAAGTGAGCATACCGATGAAAGTCTTGAGCATATCTTCGCTAGCAGCGATATCATAAGTGAGAGTTTCGCCAGCCTTCTTCATCTTCATCTCCTTTGCGAAAATGAGGTTGAAGAATTTGGCATGTCCCTCAAGCGCAGGAACAGTCGCTGTAACCTTTACAGAGTCTGTAGTAACCTCGTAGGTACCCTCAACCTTTGCCGTTGCAAGAGCTGCTTCAAACTTCTTATCAGCCTTGAAAGAGCAGGTAGCGGCAGCAGCTGCTGATACAAAGGACATGTTTTTAAGCTTCTCATCCCCCTTAATTGAGTTGTATACCTCTTCGGTAAGAACCGTGGTAAGGAAGGTCTTTACTGAGGCCGTACTTGCAGCGACGTCCCCATAAGTAATCTTAAAGCTTGGCGTAGCACCCGTCAACTCCACAGAGGTGGGGGTGTAATCACCGAGCCCTTCGGTCTTCTTATTGTTGTCCTTATTATCCTTTTTCTCATCCTTGCTGCAGCTAGTGAGCGCCAAGCTAAGAGAAAGCGCAACGAGCGTGCTCGCTGCAAAAACAACACGTGTGAGTGTCTTCATTGTTGAACCCTTTATTTTTTTAGTTAACGACTCGTCGTTATGGTGCATGGGCTACGTACCGTAGCCCTACATTCGAGGGGCAAAAGTAAAAATTATTTCAAATAAGGAAGAAGGAGGCTACTGTATCTCTTCCGTTTCCTCAAGGAGCTTTTTCTCCAGCTCTTCGATAGTGGGGATTGTTCCATCCACTTTTTCTGGATAGAAACGCTCAAGCTCGTACTCTGAAATACCTATCGGCTGGCTGCTAGATTCCAAAGCGTACTGTGCCTGTATCCTATCCTTTTCCTTACAGATGAGCAAGCCGATAGTCGGGTTATCACGCCCCTCTTTACGCAAAAGGTGATTGCACGCCACCACGTAGCCACCTAACTGCCCCACGTCAGAGAATTCAAACTTACCAATCTTCACCTCTATCACCACATAGCACGAAAGCTTAAGGTTGTAGAAAAGCAAGTCAATGGAGTTCTCCGTATCACCTATTTCCAATCGATACTCCCTGCCTAAGTAAGCAAACCCCGTTCCTAGTTCCGTAAGAAAATGCGTAATGTTTTGAAGCAGCGCCTCTTTCAACATCCGCTCGTTATAGGGTTGTGTAATCCCCGTAAAAGCAAAGTCGTAAGGGTCTTTGGTAAGCTCCCTCGCTAAGTCTCGACTCGCGGCGGGCAACGTTCTAGAGAAATTCGTCAATGCCTTTCCCTGCCGCTCGTACAAATTTGCAGCAATCGCATTGTGCAGCATCGCCCGACTCCAACCATTTTCCTGCGTCTGTTGCACATAGAAGTATGCCTTCTCTGGGTTATCAAAGCATTTATCTATCAGTAATTTGATATGCCCCCATGGTATCCCAAATATTCCCTCCCCTAATTTTGCCCCAAGCTGGGGCAAAATTGCCTCAGGTCTCTCTAGTGCAAGCTCCGTCTGTGGCACGTCCTCTAATTTTGCCCCAAGCTGGGGCAAAAAGTTTAGCATTGACGAATGAAGCAAAAAGAACTGCTTGCAATAGTAGATATTACGCTGCGAAAGCCCCGTCACATCTGGCATAAGCCTTCGTAAATCAGCCGACAGACGTTGCATAGCCTTTGTGCCCCAACGCTCCTCTATGTGCAAGGCGACAATATCACGCCCCAGCTCCCAATAAAAACGAAGCATCTCTTCATTAACCCTAACAGCGGCTCGCACTTGACTCTGACGATAACGCTTGGAGAGCGCCTGTACCCACTGCAAGTATTCAGGATCTAGGATATTGATATTGGTCATGACTACCTCCGCTTCTTTTGCCTCAAACGGCAGGGTAACGCTATTTGTTGTATCTCTTATCCAAAAAAGAGACGCCTCCCGCATAACGGGAAGCGCCTCTCATCAACCGAAATAATCAACTTATCTCGCCACTAGAACTTACGCGTACCAAGGAAGCGCTCCGCATCCAGAGCCGCCTTACAGCCCGAAGCTGCTGCCGTGATAGCTTGGCGATAGTGTGGGTCTTGTACGTCACCCGCAGCAAATACCCCCGCAACGTTCGTTTTAGGCGTACCTGGCTCGGTTTTGATATAGCCCTGTTCGTCTACATTGATTTGGTGCTTAAAGACGTCAGAATTGGGTTTATGACCAATTGCGAGGAAGAAGCCGTGGATCGGAATCTCTCGCTTCTCGTTCGTCTCGGTGTTGAGCACCCGTACCCCCGTCACACCGTTGTCGTCCCCCAAGACTTCGTCGGTAACCGTGTTGTAAAGCACCTCGAGGTTTGGCGTACTATTTACGCGGTCAACCATGGCCTTAGAAGCACGCATCGCGGGCTTACGTACAATGAGGTACACCTTTTCGCAAATCGATGCGAGGTAGGTAGCCTCTTCACCCGCCGTATCGCCCCCACCGACCACAGCAACGACCCGATTGCGGTAAAAGAAACCATCGCACGTAGCACATGCCGACACACCGCCCAATTGACGGAACTTCTGTTCGGACGGTAAGCCCAAATACTTCGCCTCAGCGCCCGTGGCAATAATCACAGCGTCGGCTTCGATCTCCTTACCGTCGTCGAGAGTTACCACGCGGCGCGTATCGGTCAAGTCAGCCTTTACGACCACCCCATTGCGGAGGTCTGCCCCGAGACGCTCGGCTTGTGCACGAAGGTCGTCCATGAGACTCTGTCCCGTCGTCCCCTGCGGATAGCCTGGGAAGTTCTCAATTTCCGTGGTTTGCGTAAGCTGCCCCCCGAGGGTAAGTCCAGCATAAAGGACAGGTGAAAGATTGGCACGAGCACCGTAGATCGCAGCCGTGTAGCCTGCGGGTCCCGAACCTATGATGAGTAAACGCACATGCTCTGACATCAAAAAATCTCCTTGAATTGATTCGCTAAAAGAACGCCCAAAGGCGCATTATAGTTTAATGACTCGGTAACGTATGTAAAAAGCGAGGGGCATACTGCACGCAGAACGTTACAAAATAGCCCGTTTTACCCTCCGTTGGCACTACTTGTTCTTTGTAAGCTGGAGTGGCGTAGAAAGCCCCACAAACCGCCTCTAGGCGCATATCCTTGGTGGGGGTAAAAGAGTACTTTACGTCAAACTCATAGCCGAGGATAGGCGACTTCCCCTTATCTTGCTGAAGCGTGTGTAGCGCGCACTCGGCGGCATGTCCCTTCACGCGCGGCGTATAGAGCCAAACAGAATAGTCTCGCAAGCCGCGACCTTGCACCTCGCTAAGGGAGAGGGAAAAATAGTCCATCCAACCAAAGAAGCCATGTCCTGACCCAGAAAGTCGGTCAAAGTGGTGCTGCTTCCCATTCGCAGCGTCGTCCTCCTCGTCGCCCGAGACCCAATCTACCCCCACACCAAAGGGGAACTTCGTACGTACAAGAAGCTTAGAGTGTAACGAAAAGGCGGAAACAGCAAACGACGTCCCATCGTCCTTCTTGACTTGGTAAGCCTCGCCCGTCTGGTAATATGCCTCAGCTTTGAGCGAGAGGAGTTCCGTCGGCAGTTTCTCAACAAAGAGCCCTGCGGTAAGGCGGGGATAGTGACGCTTGGCTTGTTTCAAATCTTGCGCTACGTCTACGACACCCATAAAGCCAAAAGACTGTAAGAGACGAGCACGAAGCACCCCCATATACTTGTAGTTGTGGGGCTTGTCTCGCTGATATGGCGGGTCTTTTTCCGAACTCGCATTTGCCATTCCATAAGCCAAAAGGTCAAACTTCGGACGCACCAGCGTGTAGCGCAGTGCGTCGTGCGACAAGCCTGTTTTTCCATAACGCCCTGCCATAAAGAGCCATCCGTCGGTGATCTGTATCGTCTGTCGCCCGAGACGTAGTTCCCCGAAAGGCGTTTTATAGTCGAACCACCCCTCAAGCAGCGAGGGAGTTACAGCACGCGCCCCCCAGACGCGCCCATCTTGAATGTTGAAGTAGCAGGTCGCTTGTTTATAACGAAGCGAAAGCCCCGCCTCAGTACGCTGCGAGATAAAGAGCGCAGGCGTAAGATCGCCAAGGGGCTGATGATACGCCGCATGGAACTCCCCACGAGCGCGGTAAAATAGACTGGCAGCAATGCTGATAGAGTCCCCCTCTTGCGCCCAAAGCGAGCAAAGGGGTGCAAACAAGAAAGTGAGTAGCAGAGTTTTACGCATAGTCTTATAGTATTAGGCGTTCATGTTCCGTTACTTCGAGAAATACCTGCCTTATCGAACGGTAAGCATTCGGCAGTACTTCGACAGCGTCCTCGTAGGGCAGCCAAAGCGCTTCCTTTATCCCCTCCTCGAGTTGTGGAGTGAGCTTTTCCTCCGAAGCGGCACGCATGATAAACCAACGGGTCTTCTTGAGCATCGGACGCCGATGCGTCGGGTGAAAGTAGATATGCCACGTAGCCGTGGCCTCACCTACGATAGTTAGGTTGGTCACCCCCGTTTCCTCCTGCACCTCACGAAGTGCGGCCTCGACGAAGGTTTCCCCAGCCTCAAGCTTACCCTTGGGTAAATCCCAGTAGTTGTTACGTGCGATAAAAAGGTACTTGCCCGTCGGGGAGATGATGAGCCCCCCAGCGGCATTGATACGCGCAAAAGCGGGGAGAAACGTCTCTTTGAGGTAGGAGATGGAGACAGGCGCAATGTTCGCATCACGTGGCGCAATATACTGCGCCCCCTTTACCGCAGCACTATCGAGTAGAATGTTTAATATTTTTGCCATGCTGTCGTCTCCCACAAGGGAACTGTGAAAGAACGTAGCCTCCCGCTGGAGGGGAGTCACAGGTATCTCCGCGAGGAGATTTATCTTTGTGTCGGAGGCAAAAATTATCGGATAAGACATGGAGAACACCAAATTATTAGAGATCCTACTCGAATTAGGGGCTATACATCTTTCCAATACTACCCCATTTGAATGGGCTTCTGGCTGGTTATCACCTATTTATTGTGACAACCGACTAGCGCTTTCTTCCTACGAAGCTAGGGAAATTATTTGTGCAGAAATGCAAAAAGTGCTCACCCGCAAATATTCAGACATAGAATGTATTGTGGGCGTAGCTACCGGAGCACTCCCGATGGGCGCCATAGTGGCTCAAGCACAGCGTCTTCCGTTTGCTTACGTCCGTCCGAAAGCCAAAGACCACGGACTAGAAAATTTGGTAGAGGGGCGTATCAGCAAAGGCGAACGCGTGGTCGTTATCGAAGATTTAGTATCCACGGGGGGGAGTAGCCTCAAAGCTGTCGAAGCGCTCCGTAACGCTGGTGCAGAGGTGCTCGGCATGGTCTCCATCTTCACTTACGCCTTTCCTCAAGCAGAACGCGCCATGCGCGAAGCCAACGTAGACTTCGAGGCATTGGCAAGCTATCCGCAACTGCTTTCTCTCTTAAAATCAAAAGGCAAACTCTCGACTGAAGAAGAGGCTCGTCTGAGCGAATGGCGCGAACACCCAGAAACGTGGGGACGATAGGAGGACGACGATGCAAAAATACGAGAGCAAGATTACCAAGAGCATACACAGCGCTCGTACACTCTTCGAACGCTATTCTGACCTGAGCGGTATCGCCCAAATGCTCGCACAGAGCAATAGCGAACAAATAGAGGTCGTGGAGATAACCCCAGACCGCTACGTATTCAAAGACTCTAAGGGGGTGGAAATGGGTATCCAAATCCTAGAGCGAGACCCCAACAAGACCATCAAGCTCAGCGATGCCACGGGACGCCCCTTCTCTTTCACGATGTGGATACAGTTCAAGGAGGTAGAAGATGGCACCTACATCCGCGTTACCGTGCACATCGACGTGCCCAAGCTTCTCAAAATCCTTGTCAAGGGTAAAGTACAGGCAGGGGTAGACCAAATAGCAGAGATGCTCGCTCGGAATTAGCCGTTCATTAGGGTGCAGCGCTCCCTTACCGCAAATACAATAGCGGCGTACGCCTTGAGGGTATACGCCGCTATTATTTTGTCAAAAGCAACAAGAAGAGCAACAAGAGAGAGGTGTAAAAAAAGGAGCGACCGAGGTTCATCCCCAGTCGCTCCTTTTCTTTCCCTAAGAAACAATCGTAAAGCTACGAAATTGCCTCTTTTGGACGAATTTAGTGTTTAGCTACCTTGAATGTCTTTGTTGCGCCATTTTGAGCCGTTAGACGCAGCATATAGACCCCAGCCTTCAGCGTCGAGGTCTCGATAACTTCTTCATCCGAAGTAATCGCACCACTCTGCACCAGCTTACCTGTTACATCCAAGAGCTCGTAAGCACGAAGATCTCCATTCGTCCCCTTTACCACAAGTTGCGCATCAAACGGATTAGGAGCTACCGTAACCTGAGTAAATACGGGGCTTTCTACAGGCGTAGAAACCTTTTCAAAGACCGCAGTAACTGTGACGTCGCCCTCCACAGTAATCACCTTAGAGGTGAGAATATCCTTACCGCCAGCCTTAAGGCTCTTAAGCTTATAGTCTTCGTTCTTCGGCGTCGCAATCACCTGAAGCTCAGTACCCTTTTCTACTTCACGAAGCATATCCTCATCATAGCCCTCTACTTCAAGAGTACCTTCTCCGACAGCTTCGAGTGTTACAATGAACTTGTCCTGTGGACGCTCGAGTTTCGCTACAATACTCGTGTTTGCACGAACTACATATTCACGAGCCGCTGAGATGTCCTGACGGTTCAAGCCAGAGAATGCCAAAATAGAAGACACAGCCCATGGCTTCGGCGCTACGACAATCACCTTTATCCGAGTCCCGTAGGGGATGCGGGCGAGTTCCTCTTCTGCGATATCTCGTTCTTCACGCGTTTCAATCTCATTACCGTTCTTATCCTTCGAACTCTTGGTAATGATCTCTTTAAGTTGGATTTCTCCCTCACCCTCGTTAATCAACTTCACTTTATAGGTATCCAGCTCAAAGGTTGCTGTGAACATCTGATTGTCTACGACATTCTTTTCCTGACGTTCTGGGGTTGTAGAGCCATCACTCCACGATACGAAATGATAGTGTGGGGCTGGCTTAGCAACCACTTCCTCTCCATCCTTCCCTGCTAAGACATGCTGCTCGGTCAGACCTCCGTCAATAAGACCTGTTCCCTTCTTAGCCACGGTATACTTCAAGACAAACTCCTTAGTAAACTTAGCCTTAACATTTATCCCGTCTGCCGTCATCACATCCGAACGAGCTGCTGTTTTCACACCATCGCTCCACTCCAAGAAGGCATATCCCTCTTTTCCTTTCGCCACAACAATGCTCGTACGCTTACCAATAGCCACACTTTGTACAGGTATCCCTTGGATAATCCCTTCTGGCTCACACAGATAATACGCATCCTCTGTCGCCACCGCTTTCTTCACAAATGTCGCCGTCACACGAACCGCAGCCTTGTCCTTACGTGGATTCTCCTTCTTGCCGTCAGACCATTTTTCAAACTCGTACCCTTCATCTGGTGTCGGAACAATCGCCACTCCTTCCGTTCCCGACAAGGTCGTCGTAAAGAACTCCTTGTACAAGATTGGATCGCCCTCTACTTTTATCGAACCGTGATTAGCCGCCAAATATTCCAGCGCCACGGTTTCTGTTGCAGGCGACGGATTGTATGAGACTACCACATCGTCAATCGCAACTTTATCCACCTGCTGCGTAAACACCGAACGATATAGCCAACGGAATTGGATAGACGTCGCTCCCGCAAGCTTAGCTACCTCGATTTGACAAGTTTGTGTACTCTTCTGTGCTGCAATATCATCCAAGCTCTTCAGCTCAGTCCACTCGCCACCGTTGATAGCATATTCCACTGAGGTATGAATACCATTCTCCCCAGCCGAATTCTTTTCAGAAAGCTTTTCTTGCAAAAGGGTAAACGAGAGTTGTACAACCGAAGCTGCCGGACGATCAGACAATGAGAAACGAGGCGAGAAGAGCTCAACTGGGATCTTCATCCCCACCCCACGTTCAAATCCCATAACATACCCCTTCTGACTTGATTCGGAAGCAAGGAATCTCTTTCTCAAGACCTTCGTCCAATGGTGACCATCTACATTCGTCGGACGCTCCCAAAGCTTAAACTCTGCCTCATCTCCATCAAAAGCTTGACTATAAGTCAACGGATAAAGCGGCGCGAAGGCTGCAGTGAAGGTCATATTAGCCCGAACGTCCGATTCTGTACGCTCTGCACTGGTCACCTTGTCAGACCAGCCAAGGAAGATATACCCCTTCTTCGCCTTCACCTTCACGGGTTTACCCTGCGTACCAAGTACCACCCCCTCTTGTATAGGCTCGCCACTCTCAAACTCACCTCCGACTGTTACCTTATAAGTCAAGGTATAGGTGGCGGGCGCGAATGTCGCTGTCAGCGTCTTGCTTTCAAGGACGTCCGTATCGCGCCGAGCAGCCTCCTTAATCCCATCACTCCACTGTACAAACTGGAAGCCGGGACGCGGGAAAGCAATCACCTTCGAACCAGAACCACCCTTTGCCACAAGCTGTTTCGCCTGACCTTGGATTAAGCCCTTTTCATCAGTAACATAAGAGAGCTCAAGGGTAAGAGCAACCAGCTTCACATCCACAGTAGCGTTCGACGAAACTTCTATACGTTTCATTTCCTGAGCATAACCAGCCTTCTGAACAAGAAGTTCGTACATCCCTGCTTGTCGAACTGTGACTTTGGCTTCCCCAGCGGCGTTGGTGAAATAAGTGGTCTTACCACAAACGACCATTGCATTCTCCACAGCCATATCCTTTTCATCAGTCACACGTACAGCAAAAGTCAATGCCGTTCCAGGACGCATAACCTTCAACTGCCCCACTTCTCGAGTCACCGTATACCCCAAAGCTTCGTATGGTGCGACATACCCCTCTGGCCATACCTCGTAGATACCTGGGTCAAGAGCTGGCATAGACTCATCCCACAGTGTTCCATCAGGGAGTTTCACACGATAAGGTATTTCAAATACCTGTCCCTGTTCAGGATACACGAGCCCCTCATATTGGAACGTCCACTCTGGCAACACATCTCCCTGTGTGATCTGTGCAGGTAACATCTTAACAGTCAACGGAACTCTTGACACCTCGACGATACGCGATACCTCTGGCGCTGCTTGATAAAGCACATCTCCCAACTGCATCGCAACCACCTCGGTCGTACCACCACCAACCGTCACTAACTCACCCTTCGCATTCACCACTGCGACACGCTCATCTTTCGTGTAATAGGTACACGGCAATTTAGACGAGCTAACCGCATCCAATTGTAATGGTTGATTACTATAGGTTAACGAGATTTTTTCGTTGCTCCACGTGATCTTTTGGTTCAGGGAGAACTTCAAGAGATACGAACGCGAGTCACGCTGATTCGCAGCAAGCACGGTAACAATCTGCGGTGTAGACAGATCTATCGTAACCTTGCCGCCCTTACCCGCCTTTTGATCACGACATAAGAGCGTAGCCCCTTCCGAAAGATTATTGATAGTAAACTTCGCCTTCGACGCATCAAACACCTTACCCGCCGCATTCTCTGGGTAGAGAACGATCGTCTGCTCTGGATTCTCCATTACTAAATCCGCCTTCAACCCTTCGTTATCCGCTGCAAGCAAAGAGAGCTGCAAAAGATTACATTCGGCCGAAGCGTCTGGCACAAGCTGTAGCGAGAACGTCTGCTCGAGATTCTTCCCAAACAACGCATCACGCCGCGCCTTAAAGACCAGCTTATGCTCGTTATTCGAGAAGTCTAATGGCGTCGCTGGAGTAACAACTTTCCCATCTTGCGTGATAACAGTCCCAGCCCAAGCAGTTTGGAAATTGAGTTTCACCTTCGACCAATCAGTAGTAGCCCCCACCGTAAGCTTTAAGATCTTCTGAGCGCCACTCTCCCAAGTAGATGAAGCTACAGCAACGTCTGACGTAACCCCACTCACGAGCTCCGTGAGCGGTTGCCATACACAGTTGCTCTCCGTAACCCCCGCATTCCCAATCAAACGCGTCGTATTCAACTGCCCTGGCCACTTTTGATTCGAGGAGACGCAGTTCGACACGCCTTCATTGAACAGATACTCAAGCACACAATCTTTAGGCAACGACCCGTCTGCGAGGCGCACGCTCTGGAAGCGATTCTTTACCACATCTTCTTTAGAACGAGCCCCGTGCCAGAGACGCAAGAAGCCCATGCTCCCCTTAAGACCTTGGTTCAGGATCATATAGGTAATCTTATACTCACCCTGTCCGCCACCTTCCACTTCAACAGACTGTCCATCCACAAAGCAGGTAACATCCAACCCCTTACCTGTAATCATAGATAAGTAGTCTCGCGTAACCGAGAGCGAGATGTGTTGCCACTGCCCAGGCTTAAGCACTGCCCGCTTCGTACGGAACACCGTCCCATCTAAGAACTCGAAATAAAGCGCATTATCTGACCCCAACTGTGTCTTGTGGAGCGCACGCACCTTAAATCCAGCCGAGTTGACAAGATACACATGCTGCGGTTCGTCAAGCTTCCACCACCCTTCAACAGTAATAGAAGCCTTGATCTCTTTCGCCTTATCCAAATCTGGAATCTGGAACCACTCCTTATTATTCCCCTCCCATCGCGTCGCATAAAGCTCGTCCGTAGGCGTTGCATAACGATAATAGCGTTCTGTGATCGTGTC
Source organism: Bacteroidia bacterium (assembly GCA_905373665.1). Classification (GTDB taxonomy): domain Bacteria; phylum Bacteroidota; class Bacteroidia; order Bacteroidales; family CAJPTX01; genus Bacteroides_D. Next base: position 12,345 of record CAJPTV010000016.1, on the reverse strand, counting down.
GTTAGCCTGTACCGCATCTCTATCTGTCAAAAAGGCATCGAAGCGATAAGCACTTGGCTTAGACATATCAACCTTGTCGGTAAAGGTCACCGAAGCCTCCCCACCGAAAGCTGGTAGCTCCGTCGTGAAATTTTGTTGCGCAAACAAAGCCTTATTGAACTTCACTGCAATGTTATAGCTCTTCACAGGACGAAGCCCATTGTTACGAACCTTCAACGTAAGCTGCTGTTGTGCGCCGAGATTCTGACCAGAACTCAACCCCTCAAAGCCTAGGAGTTGGAGGTCATTCGCCACTGGATTCTCGCGATCTAAGAACAATGCCGTGCAGTCAAAAGCCTGCCCCCACGGGACATCCAATTCTCCGCTCTTAAACCTTTCCCAATTCTGGTCTGTAAAGAGCGCAACGCGCATACGACAGCGCATCGAATCCGTCAGCTTCACATCCGGGAACTTCGTAGCAAAATCCGTAAAGTCTATCGGGATGTCTATTTTGCTCGGACGCGACTCATCGTAAATCTCGTTTGCCGTTTTCTTCACGCCGTTGGGCTTAAACTCATTCGGATGAAGCTGCGGCACTGCGATGTCATAGAACTCAGGCGCCTTATCTTCAAAGACCTTCCCTTCGGTTGTCACAAAATCAAACCATATCCGCAAACGTGCAGGGAACAGCTCGTTCAACGGCAATAGCTTTTCTCCCACTTCCTCCCCATTTAAGATTTGACGCTCTCGGTAAGCGAGGTGACACGTCAAGAGGTTCGGACTCTTCAAATAGAACTTTATTACGGTGTTCAAACGATGGAAGAGCTGCGTAGTATAAAAGGTTTGTACCCTCTTTTCGCCCGTCACATGCATAGAGTCTATGTACATATTCGACGGACCCTTGATTGTACCCTTTATCGGATCAACGTCCTTCTCAAGATCATAGAGTTTCAAGTTGTTAGCTGTATACCCATCAAATCCGAGCGTTACACGCAGCTTCTTAAAATATGGACGACGGAATGTAAAAATCTGTGGCAAAAGGATTGTATTTTCTTCAGACTTTAACTCTGGGATTTCCATGTAGTACGGAAGCCCATCCACCTCCACAGTCACAGGGACATTGTAAAGAGTTATCCCCCCACTCTGCTGCCCAAAGACCAATACCTTAATTTGAAGAGAATCGACCGTAATCTTGTTCTCATCCTGCTCCTTATTGAGCTTTTGGTACTCAATCCCCTTCAGCGCCCATAAATCTGGCACTGTCACTTGACTCACGGTAGCCTTCCACCCCGGACGTTTCTTCGACGTATTCGTTTGCTTTTTCATCCGAACGGCAACCGTCCCCGCCGAGACACTCGACATCACAAGAGTCGAACCTCTGCCACGTAACACGTGCGTACACGGCTTAGACGTAACAGCATTGATATCATCCACATTAGTCCATACACAGAGCGAATCCACCGAGGCAAGATCATATTCCTCAAAAGCGACTTGCACCACAGACCCCTTATCCGCAGGACGGAAAAAGATCGTAGAGAACTCCTTACCCGGATAATCTTCCAAGCCCCCCCCAAAGTCAGTGAAACGAATCGGATCATCCACATCCACCGTGAGCTTCTCTTCCACAGGGAAAGTCAACCCGTAATACGACTGCGTACGCGTACTATGAGGCATCAAGACAACATTCCCCTTATTGTAAACCTCAAAGGTCTTCACATTGTCGTTAGGAACAGCATCACCTTCGAGCTCAGCGTGTATCTCAACCTTAAACTTCTGCCCATCAAGAGACTTCGTAGAGAAATCATGCTTCACCTCAATATACTCATCGGCAAACGGTGCAAGATTCTTAATCAACCGACTATAAATCAGCTTACCATCCACCAATACACTAACAGGTAGATCCTGTACCGCTTTCGAGCTATTGTTTGTCACATTAAACGAGAAGGTCTCTTCACCCAAATTGTTTTTGCTTTCAACGATATTGATAAGGTTCGCGTAAACATCGTAAACCTCCTTCTCGTGTGCAATTTCATAAGAAACCAACGTACAATCATTGGACACTCGCTCAAGAGCCGTCTCCAAACTCAAAGAAACCGTAGTACCCGCATACTTCGAGATATCCCACGCATAACTATGGTCGCCATTATCGGCCAAATAAGCGGGTTGCCCTATCACATTGTTCACCACCTCGCCATTCACAACCAGACGCAACTGCGAAGCCGTATTCTGCTTGTCATACTTCAACACCCCGTAAGCAGTAAAGAAGAGCTTCCGCGTTTTATCCACCCCTGTAAGGTCTAGCTTGCAGAGTTTGAAGGCTGCCACGTTATCACGATTATCGAAGGGCTTACTCCAATCCTTGGGGCTCTTCTGTCCTTGAATACCCAAAAGCATCGAGCCCTTAGGGAAACCAGCACTCGGCGGCGTCTCACTCCGTTCAAACTTCAGATTCTTCCCGACCTCTAATTGAATCCGCTTTAGTGGGTAACCCACGAAAGTATCTTCGTATGGGAGCTGTGCCTCGGTGAGTGTTTGACCAAGCACGGTCTTGGCGATTACCCCCGTGCTACGTTGCCCCGTAAATCCTCCTTCGCCCACACCAACGACTGCGAAAATGGTGTAAGTAGAGTCTACCTCCGAAGCAGGGATATCATAAAGGTTCTGCGAAACATTCGCAATCACCTTATACTCTCCCTTTTTGATATTCCCCTTAAGTACATTATAGGACTGCACGCCCGCGATCGGCTTCCATGTCAATGTCCAACCTTCCGCGCTACACTCAGACTCCATAATACGAACCTCTTGCACTTGCGGCATGATAACGAATGGCTTCTGCATAATAAGAACATTCGACTTCTCATCCGTTATTCGCAACAACGCATTATTCGTAATCGGCGCATCCTCTGGGACGGTTAACAACGCATGTCGCGTCTTAGCTCCCAAAGAAATATAAGACTTGCCGCCATCGTACGATAGCTCGACATTGTGATTACGCCCCTCCGTATTCTTAACATTCATAAGAATGTACTCCCCAGGATGGTACTTTTCCCCAGGTAAAGGCGAGAGTATCTCTGGCTTAGCTTCGTCAAAATACCATGTTAGGGTGTAACCCTGACGTCCTCCTTGGCGGATATCTGCCGTCACATTCACCTTATAAGCCCCAGCCGTGGGGTTCTCGATTTCTACCTGCTCGATCGGGTCGACATGGTTTCCTTCTTTCGTAGCCAAGCCTTGCGGATCTTTCGGGTCTAATGCGTAAGCACGTACGGTTTGCCCCGAAGACTCTACCGTGATGTCAAGGTCGTTAATCAGCGCTTTTTCGCCATGCGCATATTGCTTGATAGCCACAGGGTCATTCCAAGCAATCATCACACGGAACGTCTTCACGCCCTCAGGGACTTGGATCTCATACTCCTTCCCTTTTTCATTGAAACGGATCGTATCGAGTTTATACCATCCCTGCTCCATGGCCTTTATCGCATTCTGCGTTTCCACAGAACCGAAACCGAAATCATAGTCAGGTCCCTTACGTCCCTCATCACGAGCGGTATTCGAAATGAGCGCTTTAAGGAAATTGTTCGTTGGTATGACACCCCCATTCAACTGCTGAAAACGCTCTGTAACTAAAGCAAGATGCCCAGTAAGGGTTGGGCACGCCATAGACGTCCCCGTCATGCTAGTATAGGGGTGCTCATCCTTTCCAAATTGAGGATCTACCGTAGAGTAAACTTGGTTTCCACGCGTAGTTACCGTCGGGAAAAGACGTCCGTCATCAGCAGGACCCTTACTAGAAGACTGCTCAATACTAGCTAAGTGGGTCATATTCCCCACGTAAATCGGGTTCTTCGCACGGTGCGTAATCGAACCATACCCGCCATTATTGATTCTCCGACACGAGGCTCCTTCATTCCCCGCAGCAAAAACGTGCGTGAGGGTAGGCACCTCTGTACACAGGAGGTCGATAGCGGGTTCTGAACTATAGGTACTATAGGAGAGCTCCTCGTAAGCATCGCAGTTTCTGTAGTAAGAGAGTCCGTAAGAGTTATTCGTAAGGGAGATCTTGTGCTCGTCCCAGACCTCAAACATCTCAACCGCGACGACCTTTCCGTTTGACGAAACATTAAAGTTGTTCGTCCAGACCTCGGCTTCGGGCGCCATCCCACGCCCACGATCATCAATAAGACCAGAGCCCACGATCGTACCCGTAACGTGCATCCCATGCGCGCCCGTCGATATGAGCGATGTTTCAAATTCGTTACAGTGATAACGATCGCCGTAATCGATATGAGGCGCTACGTTACCATCCCATACTCCGACGCGTACCCCCTTACCCGTGAGTCCTAAACCACCTTCGGAATACGGACGACGCAAAGACGCAGCTCCGTGCAAACGAGCTCCCAAGCGGTTAGAAAGTTCCTTCGGAGCGTCTTTCAAAGCGACAGTCTGAACCCACTCTTCTGCAGCCAAGAGCTGGATCTGCTCCTTCGGAAGTGAAATTTGCACATTATGGAAGACATCAGAGCCCGAGGAGAACGCGATCTTACGCGAGGTGAGATAATCCTTTACCCACGCCCAATCCACCGTAGGAAACCAAAAGAGCGAAAGCGAGACATTATCCCCCTCTTGCGCATAGTCTGGTATACGATCGCTCAAAAGCTCATCGGCCAACTTCCATTCTCCCTTAATAGCGGTTATCGACCGCAGCCCCGTGCCTGCGAAATCACTCGCACGCATCCCTGGCTTTACCGTAGCGAAATAAGCATTGCTTCCTACATAATCATGAAGTTTTATGCCCTGCTTTTCCAAGGCCTCGTGGCGCAGCGCACCCGAGAACTGAACCAAGACATTGAGACGATCCCCCGAGGGAAGCCCCAATTCCAAGCTCGAGGTCTGCTGCCCCGAACGTGTCTTGGGCTGTACGTTCGCTTCAAGGTAGACGGACTGTCGACCAAAGCGAATCGGCTCCTGTCCCCAGAGAGAGACTACCAAGCACAAGAGACCAACCACTAGAACAATTTTTTTCATATAACTAAACGTTGACATTATGCGCGCACAAAGGGGCAGCCACTACTCCCGCAGCCCACCCCTCGAAGTAAATCTTCAGGGTACGAAGATACATAAATCAGAACAGATCGTTGACACTGCCGAAAAATCCACCGCTCACAGACCATATCCTCCCCCTCGCAAAACATTATACCGCAAACGCCATGCCCGCAACCCTGTATGCGAGACGGTAGAGTAATCAAATGCCGCTTCGGAACCAAAAGCCTCGCCCCCAACCCCCTCATAAATGGGTAAAAGATAGGCTAATGACACCCCCACCAAAGCGCCCGCCAAATGCCCCTCCCAAGAGATGGTGAGATCTGCTGGGAAAATCCCCCAAAACATACTTCCGTACAGGAAAGTAAGTACTAAAGAGAGCGCTGCAAGACCCCGACGGCGAACACGCCAACCACGAAAAAATAAGAAAGCTCCCAAGGCGTAAATCAAACCGCTAGCACCAATGTGATACGCACTCCGCCCAAACATCCAAGTCAACAAACCACTCACAACCCACCCAAGGATGAAAACTCGCCACGACTCGCGCGGATAAAAATAGAATAATGCGATGCCGAACAAGAGCAATACCACCGTGTTAGAGAGCGCATGCTCCCACCCCGAGTGCAAAACAGGGGAAAGAAGCACCCCCGTCAAACCCGCCATCGTACGCGGATAAATCCCCAACCAAAAGAGCGACTCTCCCTCCGTACTCCAAGCTACAAAATGCAGCAACCAAATCAAGAAGACCAATAAGAGAGGGACTATCACACTAACGCCGAGCCGCTGCTTAGCGATACGCTCCTTGATATCCAAAGCCACTTCCCCCCTTACGCGTGCACAAAACTATTGCGCAAAGAAATACGCATTGAGCTCGTAAATATCCTCCGGAGTAAAGGAATTATTTCCCGTGAAATAATCATCTACGGCTCGGATCACCTCATCAAAAGAGATATAACCATCCCCATCCGCATCCACACCTTGGAACTTAGCCGGAATCGCTGTCGAATCAAACGTATAGCGACGCTCCCACTTCGACGATACGGGGATCACCTTCATCCGCGAACGCAATACTGGCGGGATTCTCAACTTCGGGAGCGTCCGCCCAGCATCTGTCAACTCTACCCCTTCGTCATCCACTGGCGTATTGTACGCCGTTCTTTGATCTTTGTCATTAACATCCCAAACGCCATCTGCATCCCCATCTAATGGGCAACCCACAGAGTCGACTACGATATTCGGCGGCGTGTCCGGACACTCATCCAATTGGTCAAATACCCCGTCATTATCTTGGTCGACGAAGAAGACTTCGTAGTCAAAGTCCTCGATATCGGCAAAGACCCGATCGACGATAAACGACTCTGCTTGCGAAAAGAGGTCTAAATGAAGCGAAAGCCCTGTGTAGAGATACATATCATGAAATTTGGGCTGCTTAAACCCATAACGCTTAGCAACATCCGCATTATAACCATCTAACAGATCCGTAAGCGAGTAATGTAACGAAGAACTCAGGCGACAATAGATACGATCTGAGAGATAAACATCCACCCCGAGTTCCGCTGGGAAAACCGCCGTTACAGGAGGGACGCTCTTAAACCCGAAGAGATTCGCTTTCTTCAAGTCCGTTTCAAAATTCTTGTCCATAGTAACAGGCTCGGCGGTGCTAGCATTCGGGTCATCCTCTGCCAAGAGGCGAATCGTCCCATCGCTCCAGAAATTGTAATACTTCCCGTTCGATGTCTTATAGTTGTTCTTAGGAGTGAAGAGCAAAATCCCCGCACCAAGCGACAGGTAAGGGCGCACCATCTTGCGCGTCCCCAAGAACTGCCAAAAATTATACTCTACCCCCGTAGTAATCTCAATAATCTCCGTCTGAAAGGCTGAGTTCGGATACCAGATCTTGTTGTCTACCTTAGGGAGATGGGTCGTGTTCATTTTGAGCGACTTCGCGAAGTCATGCCCTTGCAACAGTCCGTACATCACAGACACATTCATCTTTATCTGCTTCGACTTCCCAAGCAAGGTCGATACGTTCATCTTTCCCGCCCAAGTGCCCAAAAGCGGACTATCTGCCCCGTAACGGACATCCCCCATAAAGTTGATAATCCCAGCACCGAAACCAATGACTGGGTACTTTACTGGATTGACCACCTCCACTTCCTGTTCGAGCATTCGAGCATAGAAATCCTCCACGTCCTGCGCGCGCAGCGTCGTCACCACGAGCAACAAGAAGAGAAAGAAAATACCTTGTAGAAAGATGCGCAAACGCCCAATATATGACATGTTTCCGACCTTAAACTCTTTAGAGGAGCGATCTCATCCGAAATGTTTTACACGCTACCGATACCACTTCTGCGAGGTGATCATCAACGCCTCCTGCACAGTAATCCGATTCCCGTTGTTGTAGGCTGCCACAAAAGCATCCCGAATCGGGGTAGTATTCCAAACCTCGGTACGATAATCCCGTGCCTGCTTATATTCCTTGAAAGAACCCACCGAATATTTATACCACCCCTCATGTCGTTCCGTACGCACATCAGCGTGCAAGGAGAGACGGCGAAAATAACGGTTGATATCTATCGGACGATGCCCTGCCGCCACCTGCACCCGGTAATAAACCCCAGACTCTGGCGCTAACAAGAAGTCGTCCATATTCTGAACAAGACGAGAGCGACGCCCACCGCCACGTCCACCATGGCTCATCGGCGCGATAGCCTGATGTTTTACCTCAAACTCAACCCCTCCTTCCGACGGACCTTGAGGCTCGAGTGTTCCCCCATCCAAATGCGACATCGAGTTCTGTGCCACCGAAAGAGGCGCCTCTCGAACCAACCCCTCAAGCTCGGCAGTGGTCATATTCTGCAAACGCACACTCCGCTGCGTGATAGCGATCGTACGCGTAGCCTCATTCTGTACGAAAGAGAACGCCCCCGTAATCTTCGGCTCGCCCTCCACGCGCCCCTTCTCTGGGATGAGACGATACGAAACCGTAAAGAGCTCCTCTGCCGGGAGTGTCATCCACAGGAACTTCACCACCCCATCCTCGCAAGAGAAGATCGCATCCTTCGTATCAATCGGTTCTGCTGTATACCCCTTAGGGATATTCTCCTCTATCTTAGCAAACTTAAGCGCCTCACCACGATTGACAAGGATGCGCACCACGTAGTCCTGCCCATCACTCAGAAGGGTCGGCGTCTCACGAATACAACGCACCTTCAACATCGAAAGTGCAATATCTCGCTGCGCAGGGATCGACGTCTGATAATCTGCCAAATCCAGCTGCTTATCTGCCGTAACAAGCGGCGAGGGGGTTATCACGATCGTGCGCGGAGCGACTATCGCCGTCTGGCGCGTATTGTTGGCAATATAAGATAACTCTCCCCCTAAGTTAAACGACCCTCTTAGACGCGGATCAACCTCAACACGATACGAGAGCTTCAGCTTCGGTAAGTTCGGAAGACGCATCCAAACGAACTTAACTTGCTGCCCCTCAAAACGAAAATCTGCATTCTCAGCACTCCCAGAAACGGCTTTCAAACCCCGAGGAAGCTCCGCACTAAAACGCGCGAAACTCTCAGAGTCGCCCTTGTCGATCGTCACCGAGACATCAAACTGCGTCCCAGCCTCGACCTCACCCCGCGTCTCCATCTCTAGCGAGATCGACTCACCAGCAAAAAGACCCAAGAACAAGAGCACTAAGCTATTGAGCGCTACGATCAAACTCTTTATCATGCTCCGTCACATTCGTTAGACTTTGCAGAAGCTCTGTCGGACTACCGCGTTTTTGACACGAATACTCCCACACTCCCTAATCGCAAATATACGCTAATCTATTGATTTCGTATACTCCTCCCCTTTTTTCGTTTTCCCCTCTCAAAACTATTTATAAGAGAATGAACTCCCACCTAAAAACTCTCGGAGAATCGAAGTTGGCGGTATTCCCTCCTCTGGCAACGGCGCAAAGACTCGGAGAAAGCGCTGCAAACGCACCGCCTCTGAATACTCTGGGACATCATTCGGGACTTCTGACAACACAGCCTCCGCATTACGTTTGAGCACGTTAAACTCGTACGGCAGCGCCGAATTGAACATCACATCCGCCTCCTCTTGATAGGGGAAGATATTCCGATCCTCACCCCGACGCACACTCGCCCACCGACGAATCGTATCCACGCCGCTATAATGCCGGTAACGGAAATCTCGCACCAAGCGACGCAACAGACGATTGTCTGAAGAGGCGATACGACTCCGCCCATCCAAGGAAATCGACGTTAATGCCGATATATAGATTTTAAACTTATCCTCTGCCTCTATCCGTGGCGTCAAGTCGGGGTTCAAACCATGAATACCCTCAATCACCATCACATCCTGCTCGCCAATCGCAAGGAACGTCCCATCATAGAAACGCTTCCCCGTCTCAAAAGAGAACTTCGGTATCTCAACCCGCTCACCAGCAAGGAGTCTCAACAAATCCTCGTTAAACTTCGCTATGTCGAGCGCCCCGAGCGCCTCAAAGTCATACTCTCCGTGTTCGTCGCGAGGGGTCTTTTCACGATCAACAAAATAGTTGTCCAAGGAGATAAGGTGGGGCAACATCCCCGCCACCCGAAGCTGCACAGCCAACCGCTTAGAAAAAGTCGTTTTGCCCGAAGATGACGGGCCTGCAATCAGGATAATCCGCGGCATCCTCGGGCGCGCTTTAATCTGATCGGCTATTTGTGCCACCTTCTTCTCATGCAGCGCCTCAGAGACCTGAATCAGATTCGCCGCCCGTCCCTCCTGAATTTGCGTATTGATTGTCCCCGCATCCTGAATTCCCAAGATATCCACCCACGTTTGATACTCCTTGAAAATGTCGAACATCTTGTTCTGTACGACCATCTCTTCCACCTTATCTGGCGCTTCCCGTTGCGGTACACGGAGGAGCATCCCTTGGAAATACTTCTCAAGGTCAAAGGTCGTAAGGTAGCCCGTGGAAGGGACAAGCCCCTCGAAGTAATAGTCCCAGATCCCATCAAGCCCGTAGAGGGTCGTGTAAAGCCGCGGTCGACTTTCCAAAAGACGAACCTTCTCCAAATCTCCCTGACGCTTAAAGATTTCAATCGCATCCGAGGTGAGCGTCGGGCGTGTCTCAAAAGGGATATTCCGTGCCACAAGCTGCTGCATACGCTCTCGGAAGTCAAAGATCATCGGATACTCGATCGGCTTCCGATACCCCGCCAACTCGCAATAATACCCACGCGAGACCGAGTGATTAACGCGCAGTCGACAGCTCGGCATCCCATCGCGCACAGCCTTTTGAAGAAGAAAGAAAAGCGAACGAACATACATACGCATCCCTGCTGGGTGCGTAATATCTATGAACTCTACCGTAACGGGCATGAAAACCCGGAAACGCAAATCGCGCAGACGGTTATTCACCATAACCCCCAAAATCGGGTGTGGGAGCGCAATCTCTAACGATTCCACTAAAGAGAGAAGCGTATTCCCCGGCGCGACATAGTAACGCGTAGCCGTGTTTTTACAAACAATCTCGATACGGTCAGTAATCATTAAGGTTTTGCTTTTTATTCTGTGTACGTACGAAAGGCGCTCAGGGTTCTATTCATCGGGCGTCGTGCAAAAAATCCCGTCGTGCGACGATGTAATACCACATCATAAAGCATCGCCATACGCAAATCAAAGGGTTCGCCATCAGGGAAACGGAAAGATTGAGGCTTAACAGTAGCCGCTCCCATCGGTTTCTCTGACGAGGGGGGCTCTGTAACCACCGTTGCCGCAATCCCCTCTCCTGCCGCCTCTTCGTAGAATGTACGGAAACTCCCCTCCTCCTCTGGCGAGGGTTCGCTGTGCGCCACCTCCGTCTCCTGAACTGGGTCGGGATTCTCTACATTGGAAAAGAGCTCCTCTAACTCATTCCTTCTAACGAACTCCGCAAGCGACGTGCTACCGAGGAAGCCATCCAAGAGCCCCCCCTGCTCTTTTGCCTTACGAAGAAGCTCCTCACGCATGTCCAAATGAGGAGCGGCGTTGCGTTCTGCTTCTTGTAAGCGCTTCCGAGCACGCGCGCGCTTCTGTTTCGCCTTGTTGTACGAATTCACAATCCAAAGCACAATGGCGACGATCCAGACAAGAACACCCCAACTCATCTCAATTCACCCCCCCCCACCCATTCAAGCAAAAAGACTTACCGTTCGCCCCCTTCTTCGGTCGGTGCTGGCGTTGCCGGCTGTGCCTGTTGTTGCGGCTGCTGCGCACCACCTACGCCTGAGAAGTCAATATCTACACGACGCTCTGCCCCTGCCTCTGACTTAAAATAACCTCTCACACCAAAATCAAAGAGGCGTGCAAAAATAAGCTGAGGAAAACGACGGATATAGGAGTTATAACTCTGCACAGACTCGTTATACTCATTACGTGCCAAGGCGATACGATTTTCCGTCCCCTCCAAACTCGCCAACATGTCTTGAAACTGCTGCGTGGTCTTAAGGTCAGGGTAACGCTCGATCGTCACCAACAGACGCGAGAGGGCACTACTGAGCTGTCCCTGCGCAGCTTGGAAAGCTTGAATGTTCTGTTCCGTCAATTGAGAAGCATCGATATTGACCGAGGTAGCCTTCGCACGAGCCTCAATCACACCCGTCAGCGTCCCCTGTTCAAAACTAGACGACCCCTTAATGGTTGAAACGAGACTCGGTATCAGGTCAGCCCTACGCTGGTATGCATTTTCGACAAGTCCCCACTGGTGCGATACCGTTTCGTCGAGCTTTACCATCTTGTTGTAAGCACTACAACCTCGGAAAAGCATAAAGACCAACACTATCACCAAAAGGATGACAATCGTTTTGACTATTTTCATTACCGTACTGTGTTATTTTTAGGTTTCAACGTAAGTTTCCAGAAATAGCGCCAATGGAAAATGAGCAGGTAAAAGAGGCTCACGGAAATCACCACATCGGCGATGTTAAAAATCGGGCTAAAGAATACGAAGCGCATTCCACCCCAAAAGGGCATCCCCTCAGGCAACACGAAATCGATGATCGGGAAGTAGAACATATCCACCACCTTCCCCTGAAGGAAACGGGCATATCCTCCCTCCGCCGGCAAGAATTCCGCCACCTTGGAAGTCGTACTCGCATCGAACAAAATTCCGTAAAACATGGAATCGACGATATTGCCCAAGGCTCCGCAGAATATAAGTCCGAAGGAATATACCACCCCTCCTGTCACTTTATCCCGGATAAGTTTACACAAATACCAACCCAAAACTCCGACCGCAGCTATCCGGAATATACTGAGGAACAATTTACCACCGCTCCCTTTGCCCAA
>CAJPTV010000015.1 GCA_905373665.1 Bacteroidia bacterium | reverse complement strand
GCTGCTGGAGGAATGAAGAGAGGGGGGGGCTTACACACTTTTACAGACACTACCTTTCTTTGAAAAAATGTGACAGAGTGAGGCTATAAAACAGACGTTGGCGGGCTGGAAGGGCGTCGTGCCAAATCAAAAGCGCCCGTTCGCAGCATATCTACGAACGGGCGCTTTTGTGTAGAATAAACCCCGCCTACAGTCACTTTGTGAGGAGACTACGGACGGGGGACGTACTACTTGCGAGTCAACTTATAGTCATCCACACGCTCGGGGATCGTCCCGTTGGCGTCGACCATGAGGAGATCATTGTTCGAGAGACGAACGAAGTAGATTGGCTCGTCACCCTTGAGTGTGCAGGTTACCATCGTTTGGTCTGCAGCGACGGAGAACGTTCCCTTTACCGTGGAGGGTGCTACGCCATCCTTCTTGTACGTACGCGTTACCGAGCAAGTGCCATCTGCTGCGAAATCCACGGTATAGGTGCAGCCGCCATTGTCTGCGCCAGGAAGTGTTCCCTCAAAGGTTCCCTCGACGGTCGCAGCGAGAGGTGCCATCCCATCGGCTACCACCACTTGTCCCCCCTGCGGAGCAACAGCAGCCGCAGCTTGGGTGGATTCTGCCACCTTATTGGTCTCTGCCGTCGTGTTGTTGTTGCAACTACCGTTGTTGTTGCAGCTTCCATTCTTGCCACAGCAACTTGTCAAAAGGAACGCACTGAGCGCAGCTGCGCCGACAAGGAACAAATTCTTTACTTTCATTGAGCTTTTACAATTAAAATTATTGCACACCATTACCCCACAATCTACGTGCCGCAGTTTAGTGGGTTTTCTCATACATACGCCCGGGGAGTTGGCGGATTTGCCCCTTCATCTCAAGGTCAAAGAGGAGGGTCTGTAGCTGGTTGATCGGGAACGCTACCTCTTGCACAATCTCGTCAAAGCTCTTAGGCTCGCCATTGCCGATGGCGTCAAGGAGCTGTTGCTCTTCTGGCGAGGGAAAGAAGAAGAGCCCGCTTGGGGCAGTACCTGTTCTCTTTTCCCACTTCAGGGCAGCGATAAGGTCCTCTACGCCCTCGATTAACGAAGCCTTGTGTTGGGCGATGAGGCGGTTACACCCCACACTCCACGTCTTGCCCACGTAGCCCGGGACGGCAAAGAGATGGCGCTTGTACTCGAGGCAGTAGTTGGCCGTGCTGAGTGCGCCGCCGTGTGCTGCACTCTCGACCACGATGGTGGCGGAGGCAAGCCCCGCGATAAGGCGGTTACGCTGGAGGAAGTTCGGGGCGTCGGGCTCGCGATGGTAAGGGTATTCGGTTAAAAGACCGCCACTGTCCAACATCTGTTTGGCCAGAAGGTGGTGTTTGGGCGGATAGAGGTATGAGAAGCCGTGTCCGAGAACGCCCACCGTGGGTAACCCCTGTTCGAGGGCGGCGGTGTGTGCCTCGGCATCGATGCCGTAAGCGAGCCCGCTGACGATGGTGATCGACGGGTCATAGTCCTTGAGCTCGGCTATGAAGTTCTGCACAAAGCCCTTCCCGTAGCTGGTCGCTTTGCGCGTCCCGACGATGCTCAGGGTTCGTTTGCCCGTGTGGGCGATGGTCTCTACCCTGCCGCGATAGAACAGGATGAGCGGCGCCGAGGGGATATCTTTCAGCAGGGGCGGGTAGTGAGGGCTGTCAAAGGTGAGGGGGGTGATACCCTCTTTTTCTAGAATCGGGAGCTCCCGCTCGGCTTCCTCTAAGGCACGCGTCTCGCGGATACTCTTGGCAACCGTTGCCCCGATGTTGGGCACAGCCATAAGCTCGCGTTCGGTGGCTTGGAAGATGGCGCTGGGGGTCTTGAAATAGGCAAGGAGTTGGCGTGCTAGTATGGGCCCGACGTTCTTTACCAGCGAGAGAGCCAGAACCTCCTTTACGTGCGTGGCGTCACTCATGCTTGGGGGTTATTGCGTTGGCAGTAATGGTCTAAGAGGTTGAAAAGCGCCTCGCGCTCTTTCTTTTTGAGGAGGGTGATAGAGAAACGGGGGTAGCGGTAGATTTCTTGCCCAGACTGTTGCCACACCTGTACATAGAGCCGCAGCCCGTGCCAAGCGCGCGTCACATCATAGCGGAGGAACTCCTCTATGGGCATCTCTATGGCGTGCTTAGCGTTGCTCATGGGGAGGATGCGGAAGTGGCGTATGCGGAGCATCCCCATCAGCGACTCGTCGCTCACGTAGACATACATGATGTCACGAAACCAGAAGAAGAACTGGTAAAGGATGTAAAGCCCTAGGAGGGCGAACGAGACGAGGTAGTGAGAATAGAGGTAGGTATCGAGGAACTCGCGCGGTGCGGGAAAGTAGGCTGCTGCAAAAAGTAGCCCCGTGAGGACGGCAAAAAATTGTTTTTGCACCTGTAGGGCGATGGTGCGTTTTCCTGTGTCTATTGTCATTTTCCCCACCCTGTTTATTAGCTTTCCTGCAAAAGTACGCCAAATGTGGAAGATGGGGCGTGGCGGGGGGTGTGTCTGGGAGGACTCTCGGGTTCATTTTGCATTTGTTTTAATCCGCCTTTTTTGACAACTTGCGGCCAAATTCAAACTATTGCATGAATGAGACAAATAGGCAAGTGTATCGGAGCAGCCTTTGTGCTACTCTTCTTAGTTGCTTTAGGCAACGTGTACGCTGGGGGGCGTCCCTTCATTACGCGCTGGGAGGGGAAAGCTGGCGAGGCGCTCAAGATCCCGATCGTGGGCAAATACACCATCGTTGTAAAGAATGCAGGAGGCAGTGAGCTTAAAAAGGAAGAGGTGGCTATTGATGATCCTGCCAGACCCTACGTGTTTACCCCAGATCGAGATGGGGAGTATCTGATAGAAGCAGGACCCGAGGGAGTGAAATACATCCGAATGGCAGAAAAAAAGTACGGCTCTTGCGACCAGCTGTTGTTTATCGAACAGTTTGGTGACGTCGCTTGGACTACTATGGAACTTGCTTTTAGTCAATGCTCCAAGATGCAACTTAAGGACGGTATCGATAAGCCCAACCTTGAACGGGTCGAGAATATGACGGCTATGTTCTCTGGTTGCACCTCCTTTAATCAACCGCTAGAGGAGTGGGATGTGAGTAAGGTGACGGATATGAGCCAGATGTTTGCTGGTTGTACCTCATTTAACCAACCGCTAGGGGGGTGGGATGTAAGTCAGGTGACGAATATGCTAAAGACGTTCTATGCTTGCTCTTCTTTCAATCAACCGCTAGGGGGATGGAATGTGAGTAAGGTGACGAATATGGGCTGGATGTTCCGAGATTGCTCTTCCTTTAACCAACCGCTGGATGGGTGGAATATGAGTAAGGTGACGAATATGGGGGCAATGTTCTATAGTTGCTCCTCTTTTGATCAACCGCTCGGAAAGTGGAAAATCCAACAAGATCTAAACCTTTCGGAAACTGCAATGAGTCCTCGCAACTACTCGCTGACTTTAGCTGGGTGGGCAGCACAAGACGACATTGCCAATAACATAGAGATAACAGCGACCGGGCGTGTTTATAACACTGAGGGGCAGACGGCAAGAGAGAAACTAGTAACAGGTAAAGGGTGGAAACTAACAGGGGATACCTTCCAAGGTAGCGGACTTGCCCTTTCACCGAAGGAGGTGCGCCTCGGTGTGGAGCAGGAGTGCGAGCTTAGGCTAGATAGCTGGGGGCTACAGGGAGATGAGACGGTAGCCTTCAGTGGTTTGAGCGATGTCGTTCAGCTCGTCACACAGCCCGAACTCAATGGGCAGTATACTTTCCGCATTAAGGCGCTAAAAGCGGGCAATATTACCCTCAAGGCGACCAGCAGTAAGCAAAACCTCGAAGCTACCTGTCTGGTGAAGGCGCAGGCAGCGGTTGCTCCTACCCAGCTTACACTCAACCGGCGTGAACTTCGTTTAGAAAAGGGGCAAAAGGTGCAATTCTTGCTCGCCTATACCCCTGCTGAGTATGTACTTAAGGGGTATGAGGTTACGGCCCTCCCCGAGGAGTATATCAAGGTTACGAAGCAGAGCGAGACGACCTTCTTGGTAGAGGCACTTAAGCCTACCCTCGCGGGCACGCCAGTAACCCTTACCGTTAAGGCAGCGCATGGCGGTAAGGAGGCAACGTGCCAAGTGACGGTAAGCAATAAGCTCGTTGCGCCTACGCAACTCATACTTAGCAAGAGCGAACTCGCATTGGATGAGGGAGGAGAACATACCCTAACAGTACGCTACATCCCCGAGCAGAATGTGCTCAAAGGCTATACGTTTACCGCAGAGCCCGCGGGCTATATCGATGTGAACACGCAGAGCGATGACGCGCTACTCATCAAGGCGATTAAGCCTACCCCCGCGGGTACGAAAGTAACTCTTACCGTCAAGGCTGCGCACGGCGGTAAGGAGGCAAAGTGCCAAGTGACGGTGAACCATAAGCTCGTTGCGCCTAGACAACTCTTGCTTAGCAGTAAAGAATTGGTGTTAGATGAGGGTGGTGAAGAGACTCTGACCGTACACTACGATCCCGAGGAGCATGTACTCAAAGGCTATACGTTTACCGCAGAGCCTACGGGCTATATCAATGTGAACAAGCAGAGCGATGACGTGCTGCGCATCAAGGCGATTAAGTCGACCCTCGAAGATAAGCCAGTAACCCTTACCGTCAAGGCAGCGCACGGCGGCAAGGAGGATAAGTGTCAAGTGACGGTAAATGCAAAAGTCAAAGTGGCGCCGAGAGAGATAGTACTCAAACCAGCGACCTTGGAGTTACCTATAACCCAAAGTGCCTCACTCACCCTCTCTTTCAAACCAAAGAAGGATGTAGACAAGTCGGTAAAGATTACCACCGAGCCCGAAGGCTATGTAACGGCGGAATTGCAACCCGATGGGTCGGTGCTCGTCACGGCAAAAGACCAGTTGAAGGAGAAGGTAAAAGTGATTGTCACGAGCGATAAGGATGCGACCGTCAGCGGGAGTTGCGAGGTGAATGTTGTGCCGCTTCCTGCACCCGATCGCATCGAGTTGAGCAATAGTAGTGCTTTCGCAATACAAGAAGAGAAAGAAGAGACGTTAACCATCACCTTCATCCCTGGGACAGGTGTAGATAAAACCATTGCTTTCACTATCGAGCCTGATGATGGTTATATCTCCGTGGTGCAAAAGGAGGTAGATAAACTCCTTATCAAGGCACTCAGACCTACCCGTGTGGGCACTCCGGTAACCCTTACCGTAAGAACTGAGAAGGGCAACGCTGAGGCAACGCGGGAAATAACCGTAACGCCCAAGCCTATCGCTCCTAAGCGTATCAAGCTCAGTGAAGAGACCCTTTCGTTAGAAAAGGACAAAGAACAAGACCTCACGGTGTCTTACAACCCTAAGGAGTATGTGCTCAAAGGCTATACGTTTACCACAGAGCCCGCGGGCTATATTGAGGTGACCAAGAAGAGCAATGACGAGCTACACATCAAGGCGCTACAACCTACCCCGAATGGCGTGACGGTAACCCTTACCGTCAAGGCAGAGCACGGCGATAAGGATGCAAAGTGTCAAGTGAAGGTAACACCTGCCATTGTGCCCCCGACGAGTTTGTCGCTTTCTAAAAACGCATTGTCGCTTTATGTGGGTAAAAAGACCGAACTTACCGTAGGCTTTACGCCATCGCAATATGTATTCCGCGAGGTGTCGGTTACGGCACTTCCCGAAGGCTTTGTTGAGGTCACTGAGCAAGACGGGGTGGTCTCGGTTAAGGCGCTACAGCGTCCTACGCCAGCAGGTACACCCGTAAAGGTCGTGGTGAAGAGTAAGAAAGACCCCACCGTTGATGTCTCTTGCGATGTGACGGTGCTTGCGCTTCAGACTCCCATGACGCTTTCGCTTAAACATGATAAGCTCGAACGTTACGTAGGGCAGCGTGCTGAACTCCCGATCACCTTCACTCCTGCGGAGGATGTTAACCAACAAGTCTCAGTCTCGGTAACCCCGGATGGTTTTGTTTTGGCACGCGTAGAGGGCAATCGGTTGCTGATTGAGACGATAAAGCCTACCGAGGCAGGTCAGCCCGTCAAGGTCACTTTGACGAGCATCGCAGTACCCACGTTACAAGCCAGCTGTGATGTAACGGTGTTGCCGTTCTTGTTGCCCGAGGAGATCGAATTGGATGAGACAAAAGTCGACCTTTACGAAGGAGAAAGCAAGCGTGTTCACTTCTCGTTTGTGCCAGACAAGAATATTGATCCTTCGGTGCGGCTTTCGGTATCGCCCGAGGGTTTTGTTACGGCTCGCTTAGAGGGGGATGATGTGGTGTTGACGGCGCTAAAACTGACTACTGAGCCCGTGAATGTTACTTTAACAAGCGAGAAGGCTTCTAATGTTTCGGCTAGTTGTCAGGTATCAGTGATACCGCCGGCGGCGCCTACGGAGTTAACCCTGAATAAGAATAAGCTTCACCTGAGAGTGGAGGGCGAGGGATCGTTGAATGTTGAATTTACGCCTAGCAAGTATGTAGACAAGGGGTTAACGGTGAAGACAGAGCCAGAGGGTTACGTGGAGGCGACCCTGCAAAACGGTTTGGTTGTGGTTAAGGCGCTGAAGCCCACCTTGCCCGAAACTCCAGTGTTGTTGACGATTATGAGCACCAAGGATGCCACCGTAAGAGCGATGTGTGAGGTCACAGTGTCGTGGAACGACCCGACAAAGATGCTCTTGAGTAAGAAGCAGACGAGCCTGCAAGAGGGTACGAGCGAAGAGCTTACTTTCCAATTTGACCCTGCCGAGAAGGTAGAAAAGGGAGTAAAGGTAGAGGTACGTCCTGAGGGTTTTGTCACTGCTACGGTAAGCGACGATAAGGTGAACCTCGTGGCTGTAAAGCCAACGCCTTGGGATGTCAACGTTACGGTGACCCTAACCAGTACTGCCCGCTCAACGGTGAGTGCGGCCTGCACGGTAACCGTGACTCCTAAGCCTGTAGCGCCCTATAACGGTGGTAAACAGCCTCCGACGGCTGTGGAAGATGCGCTGTTGTCGAGCCTTGTGGTAGCGCCGAATCCGTTCACTACGCAGTTGCGACTAGGCAATCCTGAGGGCGTTTCGGCACGTTATGAGTTACTGAACAGCTCGGGCGTAGTGGTACGTTCTGGAGTGTTGGAAGAGAAAGAGGTTATTGTGGACACTGAGGAGTTGCCTACGGGTATCTATTTTGTGCGTTTCTACGGGGTAAATTCTGCGCAAAAGAACGTAAAGGTAGTTCGTTCTCTCCTTTACTGCAATAAAAAAGCCGTCTCGAAAGAGGCGGCTTTTTTTGCAAGGGGAACGTGTTTTACCCTAAGAAGTGGTTAGATATGGGCGCATTTTACTATTTTTGTAGTACTGTAATCTTTACCCAATAGGCAAGATGGATTGGAGACCGCTGCACCGCTCTTGGGCGAGGAATGTCGAAAATGTGCGTTTGGCACTTGCGGCGATTTGGGTAAGCCGTGTACGAGCCTTTCTTACGATGCTCATTATCGCCATCGGGCTCTTGGCGTTGATGGGGATGCTTTCGGTGATCAATGCGGTGAGTTATACCATCGAGCACGAATTGGCTGACTCGCGCGGCGCAGCCTTTGAAATCATCAGCTGGAAGCCCTCCATGCGCATTAACGGCAAGGATGTTTCTAACGGCGAGAACTATACCAACATTACGCGCGTACAAGCCGAACACTTCTGTCGCGAATATGCGCCGTATGGGGCGGCAGGTTACATCTCGTGGTTGAGCGCTACGCAGCTTAAATATCGAGGTAAGGAGTCGCGTCCGGGGCTTTGGCTTAGGGGGATAAGCGCCCGCTACCTAGAGGCTAACGGACGGAGCGTTGAGTATGGGCGCGCATTTACAGCCCTAGAGTACAAGAACGTGACTGATGTGGTCATCATTGGCGCTACGCTCGCAGAGCAACTCTTTGAGACCGCTACGCGTGCGCTCGGTAAGCGTGTGATGGTGGGCTCGGCGCCATTCACCGTGGTGGGGATTTTATCCGAACGTACGAGCTCGTTTGGTGGGGCGAGTAATGAGGAGGTCTTTATGCCGCTTCTGACGGGGCTCACGCGTTATCAGATACCAGACCCCGACTGTCAAATCTCGGTGAGTCCGCGAACGGGCGTGTCGCTCCCGATGGCTAAGGGGGAGGTCGAGATGGTGATGCGTCGCGTGCGGGAGCTCCGCCCCATCCAGCAGAATACGTTTAACATTCAGACCAATGACGAGATTACGAAGATGATCCTCGGGAGTCTCTCCTCGGTGGGGATAGCCGCCATCCTCATCGGTCTGATTACGCTTGTTGGTTCGGCCATTGCGCTGATGAACATCATGTTGGCGAGTGTGACTGAGCGCACGCGTGAGATTGGGACGCGCAAGGCGATTGGGGCTTATAGTGGGACAATCCGCGGTCAGTTCCTCTTGGAAGCGATTTTTATCACCGTCTTTGGCGGTCTGGCTGGGATCTTGTTAGGGCTTTTGGCTGGAAAAGGGGCTGCTACGGCTATGGGCGTGCAGTTCTCTATGCCATGGGGCTGGGCTTTGGGAAGCCTTATACTCTGTATCTTGGTCGGCGTTTTAGCGGGTTATTTGCCAGCGAGTCGTGCTGCGCGCCTTGACCCGATAGATGCTTTGCGTTACGAATAGGGTGTGTGTGCAGCGGCTGGACTCTTCTCCTAGGCTTAGGCGGGTGCGTATGATTGTGGATGAAACGGTTAGAATAAATTCCTTACATTTACCACTACGAAAATGGAGGTAAGGAGAGGGATCGGTCGTTTTTGGGTGACTGTCGCATGGATGATCGTGCTGCTGGGAAGTAGCATTGTTGTTAGCGCCAAGGAGGATACGTTATGCCCCAGCAAGCGGGAAGAGGAGCGAGATTCGCTTATTCGTCCGTACGCCAGTCGTTTCAGTCGTTACTTACAGCGTAGTGAGTTTGAGGAATATGCCAATCTCCTAGACTCTCTTTATCGGGAGGCAAAGGGGAGTCGTAATAGTGTCCTTCTGACGTATTGCCACCTTTGGAGCAACGAGGAGTTCCGTCGGCGCGGAGAGTATGATTCTGCCTACTATTACCTTTTACAGAGTTCGCAGCTGGCTCGCATATTGCAGGATACGATCCTTTTGCGGGAGGTTTATTTCTCCTTTGGCGAGTTAAGTCAGGATACGGAGAATTACATGACCGCGCTTGCTGCTTACCGCGAGTGTCTGCGAATGGAATCTGAGAGTCTCCCTTTTCCGCGTACGATGCGCTACACGGTTTATAACAACAATGCGCTCATTTACGAATCTCAGGGGGATTATGACGATGCGCTCTTGTACTACCAAAAAGCTCTTGATCTCGAAGATTCCCTTTCGTATAACTATCGGGCTCGTCTTTATAGCAATATGTCGTTTATCGCCAAAATACGGCAAGATACGACGATGATGCTCGATCTCCTCTACAAGGCTTATCCGCTTGCGCAGGAGAACGGAGACACGTCGGTCATCATCAACGTGCATCTCTATTTGGCTAGTACGTATCTGGAACAGGGTTTTCGCGCTTGGGCAGAGGAGGAGATTGAGCAGTATGAGACGCGTTTTGCGAACTTCCGTTCTTTTGGTGAGACGGATTTCTTCGCCTCTGATTTGGTTGAGCTTTACACGACTCTTGGCAATTACGACCGTGCGATGTACTATGTACGGAAAGCGTACCGTTCGATGTCGGAGTTTACTTGGCTTCCTGAGTTTTATCGAGAGTTTCTCTTTCGATGTGCCAAACTCGCTGCTGCCCAGGGGCACTTTAAGAAAGCGGTGGCTTATATAGACTCTGTGTCGCGCATGGAGTTGAGCAATGATGTCGTTTTGCACGTCCTTCGCGAGCGAGGCGATAATTTTGACCTCCTGAATCTTCATGCCGAGAATGAGGAGGTGATAAAAAAGCTCTCTAAGGAGAACGAGCGGCGCAAGCGACACAATAACCAGCGGATGCTCCTGCTCTCGTTGGCCTTTCTGTTGTTTGCGTTCATTTTGATGCACCGTTATTTGAAGATGCACTCGAACGGACTGCGACGTACGCAGGAGGCGCTCATCAAGGAGTCTGATTACGCACGACAGCTCAATCAGAAGTGGGGGTCACTTGAGAATGTGCTGAACAATCAGCGAGCGGATCTCGAGCAGAGTACGGCGTTACTTCAGAACCTTCTGGATACGCTACACAGCCACTCTCGGAAGGTGAACCATAACATAGAGTTCGTGCGCGACATTCAGCAGGTGATGCTCCCTGATGCACGTCTTATAGAGCAGGCTTTTGGCGAATCGTTTATCATCTATAAGCCCCGCGATATCGTTTCGGGCGACTTTTACTGGTATGCGAACGCTGGTCCATACGAGATGTTGGCGTTGGTGGATTGTGCGGGTCACGGGGTGCCAGGGGCGTTGATGAGCCTGATAGGGCATGTCTTGTTAGACAAGATTGTGAAACAGTGGCGTCTTAACACACCCGCGCAGGTGCTGATGACCCTGCACGATCAGATCCATGAGAACCTGAGCTATCAGTCTACCACCTATTTGGGGCACTATAGCATGGATCTTACCCTTATACGTTACGAACGTGAGAAGCGCGAGCTCGTGTTCTCCTCCGCGTCAAGTACCCTTTACATCAGTACGCACGAGGGTGTAAAGCGCTATCGGGGCAGTATCATGAGTGCGGGGAGTACCCTTGCGAACTGTACGTATGAGAACGAGACGGTCATCCTAGAGCCTGACACGTGGGTTTATCTCACCTCTGACGGCTTTACCGATCAGCTCAATGAGAATTTCCGTAAGT
This sequence comes from Bacteroidia bacterium, assembly GCA_905373665.1. Classification (GTDB taxonomy): domain Bacteria; phylum Bacteroidota; class Bacteroidia; order Bacteroidales; family CAJPTX01; genus Bacteroides_D. The sequence continues at coordinate 17,310 of CAJPTV010000015.1, read as the reverse complement.
ATGGCAGCAACCGCTTTCAGGACGAGCTATGGCGTATGCGGGAGTCCTCGACTTCGGCTGAGGATCAGCGCTTTTTCCTGCTTGAGGGACTGGCGCTTCATCAGGGGGCAGCTGACCAAGCGGACGATATCTGTGTGATTGGGCTACATTTCTAACGGCGATGATGTGGGGCGGACGTGTAAAGCATTTTTGTCGCGTGGTGGTACTGTTGGCTGCACTCTTTTTCTTGTGGTCAGCGGTTTCTGTGCCGCTTTATGCGATGCACCCCACGCCTGACCGCAGGCAGCTTGCGCCGCCGATAAAGGCTAATGAGGTGCACGTGGTGTCAGGTTTGCGTGTCCCGCTTGAGAATCTAGAGGTTGACTGGATAGAGGCCTACCAACACCTCTCGCTCATGGATGCTGACACGGCACGCTTGGTCGAGATCTATACCAACGTTGCCCTTATTTTGGAGGGGATCGAAAGCTATGCTCTTGCGACCGCATTTTTAGAGAATGCGTATGAGATGTGTGAAAAACGGGACGATACCGAGCGCTGTTTTCGCCTTCTCTACGAGCTCATTCGGATAGACGTCGTCGTCGGGGATTGGGAACAAGCAGCCTTACATCTGCAGGCGGCACAAAAGCTTGAGTTTATTGCGAATAAAGACTTACGGGAGCTTATCTTGTCAGATGCTAATGGGCTGTATTATCAGGGGATTGGCAAACCGAAGACCGCGATCCATTACTTCCTCAATGCGGTTGCTGCTGCCAAGCAGATGAATGTTTGGGAACAGATCTCGGAGCTCTATCTGCACACAGCGACAGCGTATCGAGGGGTGGGGATGGTCGATATCGCGCGTCGTTATCTAGACTCGGGGCTGCTTTACATTCAGCCGCTCCGCTTCAACGGCGAGATGCGTCGTTTGTCGGTTACGGAGCCCATGATTTATACCCTACTAGGCGATTGGGGTAAGGCTAAAGCCGTGCTCCTAGAGGCACTTCGGGTGTCGAAACAAGAGAAGAAAGAATGGTTAGAGGCGGGCTTTTCGCTTCGTCTGGCTAGGATCTTCCGCGCTGAGGGAGACTACGAGAAGGCTTACCAGCATCAGATGGAAGCCATGGTCTTGTGCGAGGAGCTGAACCGTGTCATCTCGCAGAGCAGTTTCAAGATTTACGATGCGAAGTGTATTCGTGAGGAGGGGATACAAGAGGAGGCGCGCGGGGCGTTATATGCCCTCTTGATGAAGAATCAGAAGCTCTATACGTGGCTTCTTTTAGGGGCAGTCTCCTTTTTCGGTCTCTTTTTCCTCCTCCTCTCTTTGCGAAACTTCTTGCGCTTGCAGGCGCGCGATAAAATCTTGCAAGAGCAGCGAGCCCAAAATGCGAAACGGAACTCGGAGCTCATCATTAGCTTTGCGCATACGGAGAATCTCCGTACGGAAAACCAATTTAAGAACGAACAACAGGAATCTACACGGCGCTCGCTCCTTTACAAGAACAGCTTGATTATGAACAGCATCGAGTACGCAAATACGATTCAGCTCTCGTTGCGTCCGAATCAAGATAATATGTCGATGCGTTACCCGAACCACTTTATCATTTACCGCCCTAACAACATTGTGAGTGGCGACCTCTTCTGGTTCGCCGATCTGATCGATAGGTCTATTTTCATCTTAGCAGATTGCTCGGGGCATGAAGTGGCGGGGGCGGCACTCTCGTTTATCGCTTACATGAAGCTGAACCAGATAGTTCGGGAAACGAAGGTGACAGACCCGATAGAGATCATCGAAGAGTTTACGCGACAGTTTAATGACCTGTGGAAGGATTCGACCGAGTCGTTCAAGATGCAGGCTAATGTGAAAATGGGGGTATTGCTCCTCGACTACGTTGCAAAGAAGGTGCACTATGCGGGGGCTTCGCAAGCGCTCTTTTACTCGGAAGATGGGAGGGGGGTAAAGCGTTACTCGGGACGTATGCCTACGGTCTCGCTCGATACGCCTTCGTATGTCCGTAAAGGGGGCTTGACCCTCGATCTCGTCCCAGGGATGGTCTTTTACATGATGACGGACGGCTTTATCGAACAGCCCGATAAGGAGAACAGTAAGATCGGCTCTCGGAACGTGCTGAGATACCTGTCAGAGATCGTGGGCTTGCCCATGGATACGCAGCGTCGTCACCTTTTGGCTTATTTTGCCCGTCACCGTGTCGGGATGCCGCAGGTGGATGATGTCACCCTTCTGGGTTTTTCTGTGGAAAATACAGAGTTGTAATAAACGTGGTATCTTTACCACAGAATTAAACGTTGGGGCTCATGGCACTATTCGGTATCTTCGGACGGAAAAAAAAGGATAAAGAGGATCTTGACAAAGGGCTGCAAAAGACTAAGGAAGGTTTCTTTTCCAAGCTTACGCGGCTGATAACCGCGCGGGCGACCATAGACGACGCGATGTTGGAGGAGCTCGAAGAGATTCTCATCGCCTCGGATATCGGAGTAGAGACCACGATTAAAATCGTCGACACGCTGAAAAAGCGCGTAGCGCAGGATCGCTACAAGAATGCGGCGGAGCTGCATAGCTACCTTCGGGAGGTTATCCTAGAGCTCTTGCAGGCAGAGACGCCCCCGCCGCCCGAAGGGGAGAGTAAGCCCTACGTCATCCTCGTCGTGGGGGTCAATGGTGTGGGGAAGACGACCACCATCGGTAAGTTGGCGCATAAGTTTACAGCAGAGGGGAAAAAGGTGCTGATCGGCGCAGCGGACACCTTCCGCGCAGCGGCCGTTGACCAGCTCTCTATTTGGGCGGAGCGAGCCCATTGTCCGATAGTGAAGCAACAGATGGGGGCAGACCCCGCCTCGGTGGCTTTTGACACGATGTCGGCAGCTAAGGCTGGGGACTATGATGTGGTGCTTATTGACACCGCTGGACGTCTTCACAACAAGGTGAACTTGATGAACGAGCTCTCCAAGATAAAGCGGGTGATGCAGAAGGTCTTCCCCTACGTGCCACAGGAGGTGCTCTTGGTGCTTGATGCTGCGACAGGGCAAAACGCATACGAACAGGCAAAGCAGTTTATGAGCGTGACCGAGATCAATGCCCTCGCGCTTACCAAGCTTGATGGAACGGCGCGCGGCGGTGTGGCTATCGGGATTAGCGAGCAACTCCGAGTCCCGATTAAGTATATCGGCGTTGGGGAAGGGATTGACGATTTGCAGAACTTTGACCGTCAAGCCTTCGTCGATTCGCTCTTTGCTTAATGGCACGCTCGGTTGCGCCGCGCGTGGTGATTGTTACGCTCGGTTGCTCTAAGAATCTGGTCGATAGCGAACGAATCGGAGCTTCTTTTGCTCAGGCGGGCTGGAGGGTCAGTTATGACCGAGAGCCGCGTCGCGGCGATGTGTTGCTATTGAATACTTGTGGTTTTATCGGTGATGCGAAGGAGGAATCTGTCAATTACATCCTTCGTGCGGAGCGTCTGCGGAAAGAGGGCTTTTTGAAAAAGCTTGTAGTGATGGGCTGTCTTGCACAGCGCTATCGAGTGGAACTCCCTGCCGAGATTCCCAATGTGGATGCATGGTATGGTGTTGACGACGCGCTGCGTTTGTTGACCGAGTGTGGCGTCCCGCCTTCACAGAGTCTGTTACGTTTGCCTTCTACGCCCCGCCATTTTGCTTATCTGAAGATAGCGGAGGGGTGTGATCGGAGTTGTGCCTTTTGTGCGATACCCGCCATCCGTGGGCGATTCCGTTCGGAGGGAGAGGCTACCCTGTTACGAGAGGCAGAGGAGCTCGCGGCACGTGGGGTGAAAGAACTCATTCTTGTTGCGCAGGAGTTGACGTATTATGGGCGAGAGCGTGGAGAAAGAGATGCACTCGTGCCGCTGTTGGAAAAGCTTGCGGCAATAAGGGGGATTGAGTGGTTGAGGTTGCACTATGCCTATCCGCATGACTTCCCGCCCGCTTTGGTAGATTGGATGGCGAGTGAGCCCAAAGCCTGCCACTATTTGGATATCCCTGTGCAGCACGCGAATGATGAGGTCTTACGTTCGATGCGTCGGGCACATTCGCAGGCACAAACGGTGGATTTGATAGAACGGCTGCGAGCGAAGATCCCAGATATCGCCCTCCGTACCACGTTAATTGTCGGTTACCCGACCGAGGGGGAAAAGGAGTTTACCGAGCTTTTGGACTTTGTTCGATGGGCTCAATTTGAGCATTTAGGGGCATTCCCTTACTCTTCGGAGGAGGGAACTTATGCTGCCTCGCACTTTGTTGACGCAGTGTCTGAGGAGGAAAAACAGCGGCGTTATGACGAGCTCATGCGTCTACAACGTGGGATTGCCGAGCAGGTGCGCGGGCGTCGTTTGGGAGAGGTTGTGCCCGTGCTCATAGAGTCTCGGATGGAAGAGGGGCTTTGGGTAGGACGGACGCAGTATGATTCTCCAGAGATTGACGGAGAGGTGCATGTCGTAGCGCCAGATGGAGCGGTTGCGGAAGGGGCGCTTGTTGCCGTCCGCCTTCGTTCGGTCTTGGATTATGATTTTGAAGGCGAGCTTGTCACGGAGGGGAAATAACAAAAATCCACTTCTCTATTTTAGAGCATCGTTCAAGAAGAAAGATTTACTATATTTGCATTGAGTAAGATTTGAAGTCGTTAAGAAATGCAGAACGAAGTGCAATTAGATCGGGAGTGGTTGGGCAGCCTTTGTAGTGCAGGGACGGATTTTTTGAAAGATCTCCTGTGGCTTTTTCGGGATCAGACGCACTCGTATATTCGTTTGCTTAATAGCACTTCGGAGTTGCCGGGAAATAGCGCTTTGGGGGATTTGACGCATAAACTCAAGGGAAGTGCCAGTTCCTTAGGGCTTCGGAGGTTGGCTGCAATGTCGCAAGAGTTTGAGAATGCTGTCCGTTTGGGAGCTGAGTCGCATCGGGAGTTGAAAAAGCGTGCGGAGTCTCTCATGGCGGAGATTGTGGCAGGAGAGTCAGCAGTGGAACATTACATCGAGGAAATCGAAAAACGGTAAGTAAAGATGTTGCAAGTAACAGTTAATAGTGGCGAAACGCGTGTGAGTTTTGACCCAGGGAGCAAGCTCAACATCGCCAAGGCAGGTGAAGCGAAGAATGAATTTGCTCGCATTGTCAAGGGGGAGAATGGGCGTTTGGTATTAGATTTAGCTAATCTCGACTACATTGATTCGTCGGGGGTGGGTGCGCTACTCTCGCTCTTGCGTTTGTGCAAAGAGCATAAGTGGACACTCTCTCTTGTCAATCCGCAGCAAGCTGTTAAGGACTTGTTCAATCTCCTTCAGTTGCAGTCTATTTTTAAGTTCCAATAAATCTTTGGGGGTGTCGCTCAGTCCTTTTAGTCTCTTTTTTGTTTCCTTTTTTGAACATCTTCCTCTTTAGGTCTCAGGAGAGACACCCCCTTTTTCCTTCTCTCACCTCGCTAGTTGCAGGGATCGCGTGTGGATAAGATTCGTTGTTGTGTGCCCAGAGAGAGTGGTATTGTGCCGCAACAAGAGCGTGGATGGTAGGCGTTTCTTGCCGTTTTTCCGGGTTAGGAGTTGTCTTGTGATAGGGCGGCTTCGTCTAAAAATAAAGAAAAAATGTTGGCAGGCGGTATCAAATTTATGAGCCCTGAGGAGGCTGTACAAGCCGTACGTTCGGGCGACCATATTCATCTTGGGAGTGTGGCTACGACCCCCACTGTGCTGATCGATGCGCTTTGTGCGTATGGGAAATCTGCGGGTTTGAAAGATGTGCATATTCATCACCTGCATACGGAGCCCCCAGCACCCTATTCTGAGCCAGAATATGAGGGGATTTTCCAGCTAGATTCTTTCTTTGTGGGAAAGAACGTCCGTAAGACCACCCAAGCAGGGTATGCGGACTATATTCCGATCTTTTTGAGTGAAACGCAGAAGCTGTACCGTGATGGGGTGTTGCCCGTAGATGTGGCGATGGTGCAGGTTTCGCCCCCCGATGCTTTTGGTTACGTTTCGCTCGGTAGCTCTGTGGATGCGACTCTCGCGGCTATAGAGAAGGCGCGCTGCGTCATTGCGGTCGTGAACAAACACGTACCGCGGACTTTGGGCGATGCGATGATTCGGATCGAACAGATTGACCGTTGGGTGCAGCATGACGAACCTCTCGAAGAGGTGCATTTTGGAACGCCGAGCGCTGAGGAACAAACGATTGGTAAGAATTGTGCAGAGCTCATTGAGGACGGCGCTACCCTTCAGATGGGGATTGGTAACATCCCCAATGCGGTTCTCTCGTGCCTTACGAATCATAAGGATCTGGGGATACATACCGAGATGTTTGCCGATGGGGTGCTTCCGCTTGTAGAGAGTGGGGTAATCAACGGCTCGAAGAAAGGAACGGATCCGTACCGAATCGTCTCTACGTTCCTTATGGGATCTCAACGGGTTTACGATTTTATTGACAACAACCCGGGGGTGTTGATGATGGACGTCGGTTATACGAACGACCCCTTCATTATCGCAAAGAACCCGCGTATGACGGCGATAAACTCGGCTCTTGAGGTAGATATTACGGGGCAGGTATGTGCTGACTCTATTGGTACGAAGTTCTACTCTGGGGTCGGTGGACAGGTAGACTTCCTTTACGGAGCGTCTCGCTCAAAGGGAGGAAAGCCGATCATTGCGATGCCTTCGCGTACGGCAAAGGGAGAGAGCAAGCTCGTGCCGACCCTCAAGGTCGGGGCGGGAGTCGTGACCACACGTTCGCACATACACTGGTTGGTTACGGAGTTTGGGGCTGTGAACCTGTATGGAAAGACGCTTCAGGAGCGTGCGCGTCTTATCGCATCGGTAGCGCACCCAGACGATCGTGAAATGCTAGACCGTGCTGCTTTTGAGCGTTACGGGAGTCACTTCCATTTCCTTTGTGGGAAGTAGGTTGTAATAAACAGCGGTGATAGTAAAGTCGAAATGGGGTGTTGCTTTTTTTAGGGCAATACCCCTTTTTGAGGGAAGAGAGGGTGTATAATCTCAAGGGATGATCGAAACGGTTTCGTCTCCTGTACGACGGGCTCTATTGGGGGGCGGTACGCTGGAACGGCTTAGGAGTTTAGAGGTACTTCACCCTGAGAGGTGCGCGGACTTTTTGGTAATCCTCTTAGAAAGTGTTACTTTTGCTGGCTGAAAGTTTGTAATGTCACCAGATTTGAGTCCGTTGGAAATCACCTTGCAGGAGGTATGGGGCGGAGGTTTTCTCATAGAAGATCGCCTGCTTTCCTCTGACTTTTTTGCCAACAGTGCGTATTTCGGCGGTCGGGATCTGGAGGCAAAACTCAATCTGAAGGCTCGTTATACGGGCTCTCAGGGGGGCAGTGGGACGTACTACTTTACCATCTCGCTTGTCGGGGCGGGGACTTTTGAGTGTTCGCGGTGTTTGGGAGATGTCCGAATCCCACTGTCTTACGAAGGGGAATTGGAGGTGCGAGCCGTGACTGACGGCGTTGAGTCGTTTGACGATGAGCCGTGGTCTATACTCTCCTCGCGCGAGGTCTTGGATTTGGGAGATTACCTTCGCGAGTCACTCTACCTCTCCTTTCCTATGGGGGTTGTGCATGGCGATTTTGACACGGCTGTTGAGGGGTGTGACCCCGAGATGGTGCGTTATTTGTTGCAAGAAGAAACGGGCATTAGCCTAAGTCATATATGTGGTGAAGAGCTTTCTAAGTTAAGTCAGACGCTCGAGTCACAGAAAAAGAAAGAATAAGGAGGAATAGAAATATGGCACATCCGAAATCAAAAATCTCCAAGCAACGTCGTGATAAGCGTCGTTCGCACGATGCAATCGCTGGAGCAACTTTGTGCACCTGCTCGCATTGCGGAGCTATGATTGAGCGCCATCGTGTATGTCCCGATTGCGGTTATTACCGTGGGCAACAGCTCATTGTAAAGTCAAACGAGTAACCCTAAGTATAACCAACCCGAGATCGTAAGATGCGTATAGGTGTAGATGCCATGGGCGGAGACTATGCGCCTAAAGCGGTAGTGGAGGGTGTATTACAGTCTCGCGAGTGGGTCTCGGATGATGTCAAGCTGGTGCTCTTTGGCGACAAAAGCCAGCTTGAGGAGGAATTCTCTAAACTAGGTGCGAGTGCTGACGACTATGAGATCGTACACTGCTCTGAGGTGATCACCATGAATGATCATCCGATGAGTGGCATCTCTCGTAAGCCAGACTCTAGTATCAGTGTGGGGTTTCGCGCTTTAGCGGCAGGGGAGATAGACGGTTTTGCTAGTGCGGGCAATACGGGCGCTATGATGGCGGGGACAATGACCTACATCAAGACCGTCCCAGGGCTGACTCGTCCTGCGATTGCTGCCTATATCCCAGTGAGTGAAACGGAATTTAACTTGGTGCTCGACGCAGGACTCAATTCGGACTGCAAGCCCGAGGTTCTCGTGCAGTACGGGGTGCTTGGTTCGCTGTATTCTCAATATATCTTTGGGGTGAAGCAACCAAGGGTCGGCTTGTTGAACATCGGCGAGGAGGCGGAGAAGGGAAACCTTTTAGCTAAAAGTACCCACGAATTGATGGCCAAGTCCACGGACTTCCTCTTTGCTGGAAACATTGAAGGAAACGAGGTATTCTCTAACAAGCGTGCTGACGTGCTGGTCTGCGACGGCTTTGTGGGGAACATCGTTCTTAAGGAGGCAGAGTCGTTCTATATGATAACTAGGCGCTTGGGGCTTAAACACCCTTACCTCGATTGTTTCAATTTTGAGAACTACGGGGGGACTCCTGTTCTCGGAGTGAATGCGCCTGTAATCATCGGTCATGGCATTTCGAACGGGCGGGCTATCAATAATATGATCCGACAAACCAGTAAGGTGATAGCCTCTGCTCTCTGTGCTAAATTCAAAGAAGCTTTTCATGTCTAAAATCTTAGCCAGTATTACCGGCGTCGCAGGCTATCTGCCAGACTACATCCTCAATAATGAGGAGTTAAGTAGGATGGTCGACACCTCCGACGAGTGGATTATGACCCGTATCGGGATCAAAGAACGTCGTATTCTCAAGGGAGAGGATATGGGCTCCAGCTACATGGCTGCGAAGGCTGTCAATCTCCTCTTGGAAAAAACGAATACGAAGCCCGAAGAGGTCGACATGGTCATCTATGCGACGGTGACCCCAGATCAACCCGTTCCGGCTACGGGGAGCATTTTAGCGGACTTGTGTGGGCTTGTGAACTGCTTCACCTACGATCTCAATGCGGGGTGTTCGAGTTTCTTGTATGCCCTCGTTACAGCAACCAAGTTCGTAGAGTCTGGGTCGCACAAGAAGGTGATCGTGGTGGGGTCAGACAAGATGTCCTCGCTCATCAATTATGAGGATCGTACCACTTGCCCTATCTTTGGTGATGGTGCTGGTGCTGTGCTATTAGAGCCAAACACTGAGGGTTTTGGGCTTATTGATAGTGAACTTCGTGGGGATGGTTCGGGGCGTCATCATTTGATGATAAAGAACGGGGGTTCGCGTAGTCCGATCACAAAAGAGAATGTGGGTTCTCCTGATCAGTATGTTTATCAGGAGGGGCAGCCTGTTTTCAAGGCGGCGGTTTCGCACATGGGGGATACGGCGCTTGAGCTTATGGAGCGGAATGGGCTTACTGGTGAAACGGTGACTTGGCTCTGTCCTCACCAAGCCAATCAGCGTATTATCGATGCAACTGGCAAGCGTATGGGGCTTTCGCCAGAAAAGGTGATGGTGAATATCCAGAACTTTGGCAATACGACGAGCGGAACGCTCCCTCTTTGTTTGTGGGAGTGGGAGTCAAAGTTGCGTCGTGGCGACAATATCATTTTTGCTGTCTTCGGTGCAGGATTCACTTGGGGTGCTGCCTATCTAAAGTGGGCATACGACGGCGATAAGGTGGCTCGTTAGGCGCAAAAGTTCTCTTTATGAGGTAGAAAACGGAAGGAGTGTCGCATGGGTGACGCTCCTTTTTATTTGAACATTGTGGGAGGGGGGGCTGAGTTCCTAAATTTTTATAGCACTAAGCCTCTCCTTTTTGCCTGTATTAAGTATTTTTACTGATCCGTGGCGCGAAAAGCGTTGCTACTTTTGCAGCGATAGAATGTTCCAAAACATATATACATAGTGCAATGAAAAGACTCGTATTGTTTGGTGCGGCTGTGCTGATGCTCACAGCTAACACATGGGCGAAGGACTGGTATGTATCAGCCACCACGGGGGGGAATCGGAACGATGGTTCAAAAGCTTCTCCTTTGAAGGATTTGCAAAAGGCTGTGGATATGGCCTCTGCAGGTGACAGGATTTATATTACTGAGGGTAATTACACTGGGAAATTGGATGTTGGGTGTATTTGTCTTGATAAGCCAGTGGAACTCTACGGGGGCTATTCGACGGACTTCGCTTCGCGAGATATTCTGAAGAATCGCACAACGATTTACACAGAGCCTAAGCACAATGGTACGGCAGGCTCTAAAGCGCTAATACAGCTTGAGGACAAGATCACTCCTGGTGATGTTGTCATTGATGGTTTCTTGTTTGACCGGGGAGCGGCGAACAATTACAAACCAGCCTCCACTAGCGAAGTGAAGGGGTTGCTCTCGGGTATCATGATACCTGAACAAAAACAAACAGAGAAGCCCGCTATTACGGGGATTGCGAGGGGGAGTCTTACGATTCGCAATTGTGTTTTCAATAATATGCCCAACTTTGCGATTACCTGCGGTATTGAAAATGGACATCCTGTGAAGATCTTGAACAATGTCTTTACCGCAGTGCGATATGCAGGTATCGAGCTCTGGGGGCGTACAAACGGGAAGTGTGCGCCAGTAGAGATAGCCCATAATACGATGCTTTTCATGTGGACACGCACAAGAACGTTTGAAACATTGGGATATGCGGTTCGTTCTCGCTCTGGGGTCAGTCTCGATATTCATGACAATATCATGGGACTTACGTTTAACGGCGCTATCGACCTTGGACATTCTACGAGCTGGCGTTGGGGTGAAAAGGTGTCTGCAGACAGAAATGCCTTTTTCTTGAATAAAGCAGGTGACCTGAATCTTCCTAGTAAGGGAGGTCTGTTCTTACACATCAATGCTAGTGACTTTGAAGATGTTGACCAGCTCACATCGGCTAGTGGAAACTACGAATTGAAAGATATACAAGGACTCAAGGGTGCGATTGATCAGGCGTATCTCAATGGATTCTTGTCTGTTACCTATTCTGAAACAACTGACTATGATCCGAATAGCAGTGCGAATCAGTTCCGCTCAGCTATGGGAATGAACCAAGTAGGGACTATTCAGTCGAAGGTCTCCATGTTTGCAAACCGCTATCCGATTGAGAACAGCATTAAATGCTTCGGTGCGGTAAAGGGTGTAGGTGCGCAGTTGCCTAAGTAAGAGTTTTACGCACCTCATGTTGTGTGCATGGTCGTTTATGCGGCGTGCACAAGGTCTAATCAAGGCGTTGTCTCTTTTTTGAGGCAGCGTCTTGATTATGTTAGAAGTCGTTTGAACCTCTGTGCGGATATTTCTATGGAGAGGTTGTGTGGGTACACACGAAGTTGTTGCGAAGTTTGTACCTTTGTGTGTGTGGACTTATAAACCAACGCGACGATATGTTAGGCTTTCTCCTTTTGCAAATACAAGTTAATGACGCAGCAGCTGCAGCAGCACCCGCTCAACTCGAATTAAGCCTTTGGGAAATGGCGCTCAAGGGCGGATGGATTATGATTCCGCTCGCGCTACTTTGGTGCATAGGGCTTTATATCTTTTTCGAGCGTTTCTGGTCGATTGAGAAAGCCTCGCGTATTGATGCAAACTTTATGAACCAGATTAAGGAGTTCGTGATAGACGACAAGCTGGATGCAGCCCGTAGTCTTTGCGCTGCCAAACAGACGCCTGTGGCGAATATGATAGCGAAAGGGATAGATCGTATGGGACGCCCGATGCAGGATCTTTCCACGGCGGTAGAGAACGTTGGTAACCTTGAGGTGGCTAAGTTGGAAAAGGGACTTCCGATGCTTGCCACGATTGCTGGGGGAGCGCCGATGATCGGTTTCCTTGGTACGGTAATTGGGATGATTCAAGCCTTTTACGATATGTCAATGGCGGGTAATAACATTGACGTCGGGCTTCTTTCTGGAGGTATCTATACGGCCATGGTGACCACAGTTGCTGGGCTTGTGGTCGGGATTATGGCTTATTTTGGTTACAATTACCTTGTGGCGCGTGTCGAAAAGGTCGTTTTCCATATTGAGGCAAACGCCATGGAATTTATGGACTTGCTTAACGAGCCCGTGATTAAGTAACAGGAGGAGGCGCGTAAGCATGAAACTCAAACGCCACTCGAAGGTCGAGAGTTCGTTCCAGATGTCCTCTATGACCGATATTGTCTTCCTCCTGCTTATCTTTTTTATGGTGACATCGACGCTCGTGAGCCCTAATGCTCTCAAACTGTTGTTGCCGCGCAGCAATAGCCAGACTGCGGCGAAGCCGATCACTACAGTCAGCATTACGCAGAATTTGGAATATTATGTCGAGCAAACGCCAGTACCGTTCTCTACTCTAGAACCCTATTTACAGAAACGTCTGGCAGGCGAGGAAGACCCGACGATTTCTCTTCATGCAGATAAGAGTGTCCCCATAGAGGAGGTGGTCAAGGTGATGAATATCGCTAAGGATAATCGCTTTAAGTTAATCCTCGCCACTTCGCCCCTTCCGAAATAGTCCCGTTTGATGTCGCAAAGACACGTATTTAGTACCTATAATTGGTCTTCGCACGACCCGCGTATTCGGCGACGTGCGGGGATTGCTATGGGGATTATCCAAGTACTCTTGCTTATCATCCTGCTTTACTTCGGGTTTGTTACGCCGCTCCCTTTACCTGGAGAGGAGGGGATAGCGGTGAGTTTTGGTACAGAACGTGGTGGGCAAAATCAAATGTGGGAAGAGACGCCGCGCGTGACACAACCGCAATATACGCCTCCGACCCCGCCACAGGCGGAAGAGAAGCCGCTCACACAAGACTATGAGGAGGCACCAGAGGTTCGTACCCCAGCAAAACCGAAAGAGCCAGAAAAGCCGAAAGAGAGGAAACCCGTAGAGGAAAAGCCTAAACCTACACCGCCGAAGCCTGTAGAGACTCCTCCTGCTCCGAAACCAGTGGAGACGCCGCCAGAGCCCGCAAAGCCATTAGTCAACCAACAAGCGCTTTTCCCAGGGCAGGCACCCACGCCTAGTCAAGGGGGCGCTGGAACGGGAGGAGAGACAGGAAATCAAGGCACTGCCGAAGGGCAAAGTACTACGCCGAATGTGGGCGTTGGTAATGGTACGGGCTCGCAGGGGACGGGGAATGGTGCTGGTGGTTCGGGCGGCGGGATTGGTTATAATGTCGGTAATCGAAAGGCACTCAAGTTACCGCCGCCAACTTATCCTAGCCAAAAGAATGGTAAGGTCATCGTGAAGGTGTGGGTGAACAAACAGGGGCAGGTTATCAAGGCAGAGGCTGGAGAAAAGGGGAGTACCCTCTTTGACAAGGCCTTTCTAGCCGTCTCTGAGCAGGCTGCCCTTCAGGCTCATTTTGATGTGGCGAGTGATGCGCCAGAAACGCAGATCGGGACGATTACCTATATTTTCCGTCTCAAACAGTAGGTCGTATGCCAAAGAAATTCTACGTCGTGTGGAAAGGACACCGACGCGGTATCTTTACCAGCTGGGAAGTCTGCAAGAAGCAGATAGACGGATTTGCTGGAGCGCAGTATCGTAGTTACCCTACCCGAGAGTTAGCAGAAATAGCCTTTCAGCGGGGCTATGTGCATCGCAATGAGCTGCTCGGCGATGCTGCGGCAGCCGTCTTGGCGGGGGGCGGTCCTATTTACCCGTCTTGGAGTGTGGATGCGGCGTGCAATATGCGCACAGGCGTGATGGAGTATCGCGGCGTGGATACCAATACGGGCGAGGTGATCTTTGCACAAGGACCATTTCCGAACACTACGAACAATGTGGGGGAGTTCCTCGCTATTGTACACGCTCTCGCCCTATTAAAGCAACGAGGGACGCCAGAAGCGCTCTCCCTCCCGATCTACACAGACAGTACGACTGCCATGGCGTGGGTTCGGAAACAGTTGGCAAACACGAAGATGCAACCCACTGAAGCGAATGCACCATTGCGAGATATGGTTGCGCGTGCAGAGAACTGGTTGCGTACTAACGCGTGGGACAATCCGCTGCTCAAGTGGGAGACTCACCTCTGGGGGGAAATCCCTGCCGACTATGGACGGAAGTAGTCGGGCGAGACGCTATTGGTGGCGACTTCCTCTCTTTCTACAACACTTTCATCGCGCTGCGGGATCTGGGCGGGGACTCTTTGCCCATCCCTATATGCGTATCGCTGTGGTGGCTGTGGCGATAAGCCTCGCTGCTATGGAGGTCAGCATCTCGGTATCGCGCGGCTTTCAACAAGAGATTACGCAGCGGGTGGTGGGCTTTCTTGGTCACTTACAGTTGGTGAGTCTCGACCGTAATGCCTCTTACGAACAAGCCCCAGTCGACATCATTGCCAACCTTGCCGAGGAGCTTGGCGACCTCCCCGCTATTACTCGCATCTCGCCCTTTGCGCAGAAACCGGGTATTGTGAAAACGAAGAGCGACATGCAAGGCTGTGTGCTCAAGGGATATGCCAATACCGAAGACCTTGCCTATTTCCGAACCTATCTTACGCGCGGACGCCTCCCTCACCTAGACTCGCTTACGCGCGGCGAGGGTATTTCCGAGGTGTTCATTTCGCAGTTCTTTTGCCGCACCTTGGGGCTTGATACGGGGCAACGGATGACGGTGTATTTCGTTGAACAACCGCCGCGTGTCCGACAGTTCCGCATCGTGGGGGTTTACGAAACGCAGTTTGAGAATTTCGATAAGACTTATCTCTTTACTGACCTGCCTGCGCTACAGTCGCTTAACGGCTGGGAGGCGTCGCAAGTCGGGGGGTATGAGCTGCGTCTGCGTTCTCTTGCCGATCTTGAAGACACGCGCGAGGAGGTTGAAGAACGCGAATTAGGGCGCATACAGCGCGACGGAACAATGTTGCGGGTAGTTGATATAAGAGAGTCTCATACCGCGCTTTTTGACTGGTTAGCGCTTCAAAACATCAATGTTTTGGTGCTCTTCGTACTAATGCTTTTGGTGTCTGGAGTCAATATGATCTCGGTGCTCTTGATTTTAGTCCTCGAGCAGACGCGCACCATTGGTCTACTCAAGGCATTCGGTGCGGAGGGGCGACAGCTCTCCTTACTCTTTCTACTCTATGCCGCACGGATACTGGGGTATGGGCTTTTGCTGGGCAACGTTGTCGGGCTTGCGCTCTGTTATAGCGAATGGCGTTGGCACTGGTTGCGACTCTCGCCTGCGGAATACTACGTCGATTACGTCCCCGTGGAACTGAACCCATGGGTCTTCCTCGCGGTGAACCTTGGGACAGTTATCATCACCCTGCTTTTGCTCCTTGGTACAACGCGGGTGATTGGGCGGATTGCCCCAAGTGAAGCAATTAAGGGGAGGGGATGAGTCGCCTTTGTTACCTATTCTACTCCGATACGGAATCTTGTCCACCCGTCAGGTTCGGTCTGCAGCGAGAAGGAAAAACCGTGCGCTTCGAGGATCTCGCGACACAGGAGAAGCCCTAGTCCCTGCCCCCCTACCTTCGTGGTGAAGAATGGTATAAAGAGCTGCGCTTGACGCTCAGGGGCTATCGGCGTCCCGTTGTCGGCGATAACGAGTTCGATGCCACGCGCATGTTCTTCTACGGAAATCACAATTTCGCCCCCAGAGGGCTGTTCGATACTCTCGCGTGCATTTTTAAGAATATTCTCTAAGACGCGCCCGAGCTGGAAACGGTCTGCTGCGATGGTTATGCTCGCGGCTATGGGGTTATAGCGTAAGTTCACCCCCTGTTCGTGGAACTGCAGACGGTGACGCGCGACCATTTCGCGTAGGAACTCGTCTAGTGCAAGGGGACTCTTCTCGGGCGGTGGGAGTTTGGCTAATTCTGCGATGCGGGCTATGAAACTGACGAGTTCTTGCAGGCGCTGTTCGCCCGTAGCAAGTGCTTCGGCATATAGCGCTCCGTCTGGAGTCTCACCAAGGTAGGAGACGCAGGTATCGAGCAGGGAGTTGAGACTACCAGCGGTATTATTCACCTCGTGGGCACACATCCGGATAAGCTTGGTGTAGGTAGCGCGTTCGTGGGCACGCATGGAGTCGGTGAGGGTCTCGATAATCCAGTAGCGACGCGGGAAGCCGCGGTCAAAGAACGACTCGCAGGAGATGCGATAGAGGTTCGCCCGAGGGTCTCTCACCTCCAACTTCTCACCTATTTCGAGTTCGTGGATGGGAAAGGCTGCGCGTGGGGTCATCTCAACGAGCTTTTTCCCCACAAGGGGCTCGCCGCGGGGGATGCCTAGCTGTGTGCGTGCTGCGGGATTGAGGCGCGCTATGTGCCCGTTGTAATCAAAGATGATGATGCCCATGGGCGAGACCTCGATGAGCTCTCCGAGCAGGATCGCCTGTTCGTTGAAGCGGAGGCGCTCTTCTTTTAGGATTTGGAAAAGGCGGTTAAAGAGCTCGACGACCCTATCGAGGCGCTTGTTGCCCGTACGTGCCAACTGGCTTGCGTAGTCTTGTTCGCGTAGGAGGGAGAGCCCTAAGTCCATGCGCGCCAAGAAGCGATATTCGTGCCACAAAAGGAGCGGGTAGAGGAGCACCCACACCCCGAGCAGGGCTAGAAAAAGATAGTGTGTCCACGGCGGGAGGGCAGTAAACGCTTGCAAGAGGGCGAGAGCTAGCAATAGGATACCTAGGAGGGTACTAAGCACGAGGCGTAGGGTAAGCTTCATGCTTATTCGTCCTTTTTGAGACCGTATTTTTCCAATCGACGGTAGAGGGCGGCACGACTTAAGCCCAGTTCCTCAGCGACACGAGAAAGGTTGCCTTGGTGGCGCGCTAGGCTCGCACGAATGGCTTCGCTTTCCATACCATCGAGGGTGCTAGAGGGTGGCGCTGTGGGGTGTTGCCCTTGTACGGCGCTTTGGCTAAGCGCCAATTGGATTACCTCGCCGTCGAGGCGATCTTTGTCACAAAGCAGGACGGCTCTTTCGACACAGTTCTTGAGTTCTCGGACATTGCCTGGCCACGTATAAGCACGCAGCGCGGAGAGTCCAGTGGCGGCGAGGGTCATATTTCCCATTCCATTCGCCCGCGCGTAATTTTGGGCAAAATAGAGGGCAAGCGCTTCGATATCTTCGCGCCGTTCGCGTAGGGG
>CAJPTV010000014.1 GCA_905373665.1 Bacteroidia bacterium | reverse complement strand
ACGAAAACGGTAAGATCACAGCAACGAACGTAGCTGGTATTGCAAAAGTAAGAGCAACGAGCGAAGACGGCGGTCATACTGCCGAGTGCACAATAACCGTGACGATCGAAGACGTGCCTGTAGAGTCTATCGCAGTATCGCCTGCCGTGGTTAACCTTACGGTAGACGGTACGCAGAAGCTCTCGGTGTCGGTGAATCCTCGGACGGCCACGAACAAGACGGCAACGTGGGCTGTAACCTCAGGGGCAGACATCGTGTCGGTAGATGGTACTGGCTTAGTGAGAGCACTCAAGGAAGGGACAGCCACGGTAACCGCAACAGTAGGGGGCAAGACCGCGACCTGTACGGTGAACGTTAAGGCTAAGGACGCTCCTATTGCGCCACTGGCGGTAGAGGATGCCGTATTGGCTAGCGTAGTGGTAGCTCCCAACCCCTTCACCTCGCAGTTGCGGATAGTGAACCCCGAGGGGATTGCCCTTCGTTACGAGTTAGTAACCCTCACGGGGAACGTGGTACGCGCTGGCGCATTAGACGGGACGGAGACGGTAGTAGATACCGAGGCGCTCCCCGCAGGGCTCTATTTTGTGCGTTTCCGTACGGCAAATTCTTTGGAACGGAGTGTGAAGGTTATAAAGTACTAGTATTTGTCTTACATGCAGAGAGAACGCCCTCAAAAGGGGCGTTCTCTCTTTGTTTATCCCTTTTCAACCGAATGGTGGGGTCCTGTAGGGGCGCAGCATGCTACGCCCTGCGCCGCAAGGCGCATATGTGATCTTCCCTTTACCCGCTCGTCGCCCACACGGGATCACCCGCAATTCGCGGCGTATGCTGCGCTGTAATGATTTGCATTTTACCGCACATTGCGCCCACTGGGCGGCGCGCCCTTAGCGCCCGCGCCTTGATGATTTGCATTTTACCCTTCCTCACGACTCTCCTTAACCCCCGCCCGTCCGGCGTGAGGACCCGTCCGCCCTTAGGACCGAAGGTGTGTCAAATGACGTATATTTACCGAGGCGCAGCAACAGCCGCGAGTCTGGGATAAGCGCAAATATCGTAACAGTACAATGGATAACAATACACTTTTTTCACTGCTTTCAGCACGAGGCGTCTCGGGCAACGAAGGGGCTGCTGGTGAGCTCTTTACACGTCTGATTCGCCCATACGTCGATGACGTAACGGTAGACATCTATGGGAACTTTATAGCCCATCGGCGCGGGTCGGGACAGAAGGTGATGTTTGCAGCCCATATTGACGAAGTGGGGTTGATGGTCACCTACATTGACCCCGAGGGGTATCTCTATTTTCAACCCGTGGGGGGCGTGGACGTGACCATCTTGCCCGCACAGCGCGTGATTATAGAGCATGAGGGACGGGAGGTCGTCGGGGTGATTGGCAAAAAGGCGATTCACTTGATGACGCAGGAAGAACGCGGCAAGTCTCAAGTAAAGGCCGAAGATTTATGGATAGACATCGGCGTTTCCTCAAAAGAAGAGGCAGAGGCGCTCGTATCGGTGGGAGATTACATCTCGTACTCGACAACGCCCTATCTTCTTTCCTCAGAACGAGTATGTTCCAAGTCGTTAGATGATCGTGCAGGTGTATTTACTCTTATTGAAATAGCTCGTTTACTGGCAGATAAGCCCATCTCGTGCGACCTTTACTTGGTGGCATCGCTGCAGGAAGAAATTGGTTGTCGTGGGGTGCGTACAGCAGCATTTTCAATTCGCCCAGAGGTGGGTATAGCGATAGATGTAACGCATGCGACGGACTATCCGTCAGTCAATCCGAAACGGAGCGGAAAGATAGAGTTAGGGAAAGGGGTGGTGATTGCCAAAGGACCGAATATAGCCCCCGAGTTGGCAAGTCGGTTAGTGGCGACGGCACAACGCGAGTCAATCCCCTATCAGTTAGAGGCTATTGCGCATCCGACAGGGACGGACGCAAACCTTATGCAGGTAAGTGCGGAAGGGATTCGTACGGCGCTTTTGAGCATTCCGTGTCGTTATATGCATACGCCCAACGAGGTGGTTGCGTTGAGCGATATTGAGGCTGCTGCACGTCTCGGTGCGGGCGTGCTTGCGTAGGGGACTGTAGCATTAACAAAAAGACGGCATTTTTTCCCTTCTTACTCCTCGAGAGTGAGGAGGGGGAAATGTCGTTTTATACTTCCTTTATTCTTTGTAGTTAATTTTATGCCCCAGTTAGAGTCTCTAGGCAAGAATATAGTAGAAAGTATTCTATATATTTGCGCTAAGAACAAAGATAAATAGAGTATGTAATGAGCAGTCTACGGAAAGCGATGGTCTCCTCCACCTTGGGCGAACCGAGACGGATGCGACCGATGGTTGTCTGGTCGGTTCTTGAGGCGCTTTTTAAGGGCACCCCTTATAGCGTGTTAGCGCTGGCTGTAATTATCCTTTTATTGCCCCTCTTAGACGCATCTATGCCGCTGGAGTGGTGGCAGATCGTGGGGGTGGAGATCTCGTTTGTGGTGGGGATGCTCTTTTATTTCTTTATAGCCCGTAAAGCCTACGATGCCGTCTTTACGGATGCTTACAAGATCACTACGGACGGGCGTTTGCGGCTCGTGGCGCACATGCGACGCCTCCCGATGGGGTATTATAACAGCAAAGACCCAGGCGAGATAGGCGAGTATTTGGCGGGGGACTATACGCAGACGGAGTTCCTCATTACGCACTTTATTCCACAGGCGATTTCGGGCTTCTTTGTCCCGTTATTGACGTTGATCTTTTTTGCCTTTCTGAATTGGAAGATGGCGCTTGTGGCGCTGAGTGTTATCGTGTTGGCTTACCCTATCTTTCTTGTTTCTGGGCACATTCTAACGAAGCTTGGTAAACGGTTTGGTGCTGTAAAACGAAATACCTCCTCGCGTATGATAGAGTACCTTCTCGGCATAAAGCTCATCAAGGCCTTTAATCTTGGTGGTACATCGTTTGTACGTCTTGAGAAAGCGGTGCGAGAGTTAAAGCAGGAGAGTATCCGAATGGAGCTTCTCCCCGCCCCTGTCCTTTCGTTAGCCAAACTACTTTTACACGGCGGGTCAATTCTCTTGGCATTGGTAGGCTTCTGGTTCTTACAACATTGGGAGTTATCGCTGCTCTATTACGTTATATTCTTGCTGGGAGGCTTGGGTATCTATTGGCCTCTTATTGAGTCGCTTGAGTTCAATGCGTTAGTGCAGTTCCTTTCATTAAGTTCGGATCGTATCTACGACCTGATGCAGGAGTCGCCACAGTCGGAAGGTACGGTTACGGAGGTTGCCTCGACCGATATTACGTTCCAAAACGTCTCTTTTCGCTATAATGAGAAACCCGTATTGGAGGATATTTCGCTCCGCATTCCCGCCAAGAGCTTTGTCGCACTGGTAGGCCCTTCGGGGTCGGGAAAGACCACTTTGACGCGCCTGCTGGCACGTTTCTGGGATCCGACGGCTGGGGCAATCACGCTCGGGGGGCGTGACCTGCGCGAGTATACATTAGACACCCTCCTTTCGCAGATAGCGGTTGTTTTCCAAGACGTCTATTTGTTCAAAGATACGGTGCGGAACAATATCTTGATGGGGCGTGAGAATGCTACCGAGGCAGAGGTGGAGCGTGCGGCGCGTCTCGCGCGGTGTCATGATTTTATTATGCAGCTCCCCAATGGGTATGAGACGGAGATTGGCGAGGGGGGAAACACCCTTTCTGGTGGGGAAAAGCAGCGTATCTCGATAGCGCGGGCGATACTGAAGGATGCCCCCATCGTGTTACTTGACGAAGCAACGGCGTCGCTCGACCCAGAGAACGAGGTTCATATCCAGGACGCTATATCACAGCTCGTGCAAGAAAAAACGGTAGTGGTGATCGCACACCGGTTATGGACCGTACGCGAGGCAGACTGTATCTATGTTTTAGAGCGAGGACGTTTGGTACAACAGGGTAAACACGAGGCGCTATTGTCGGAAGAGGGTGGGGTTTACCGCCACTTGTGGGACGAGCAGCAACGTACGAAGGGGTGGAAGTTTTAGGTAGGAGGATAGAGAAGATGAAAACAGGACAACGGAAGACGGGCTTGTCTCGCTTACTTGAAATCGCGGGACGGAAGAAGTTCTACCTACTTTGCGCTATGGCATTGGGGCTTGTGACCACGGTGGCACAGTTTGTCCCCTTCGTGGCGATTTATAAAATCTTGGTCGAGTTGGTGGCGCATGCCGCGACGCCCGAGACGGCGAATGCGGCAGAGATTTGGCAGTGGTGTTGGGTGATGCTCGGCTCGTTTATCATAAGCTTGGTCATGGGCTTTCTGTCGCTGATGTTCTCGCACTTGGCGGCCTTTAACATCCTATACCAGCTCCGCATCCAGTTAGCACAGAAGTTGGCACGTCTCCCGATGGGCTTCTTTACAAAGCATGCGACGGGTAAAATCAAGAAGATAATGACGGAGGATGTGGAACGGATAGAGCTTTTCATCGCCCATAACTTGCCCGACACGGTCACGGCGATCCTATTCCCATTCTTGCTCTTTACCTATATGTTTGTCATGAATTGGGTATTGGCGCTCATTATCCTTGGCGTGGTGTTGACCTCGTTGCTCTTTATGGCCAAGATGTACGGCGGTGGACGCGTGAAGCGCTATATGGATGAGTGGATGCGGGTGAGCGGGCAGGTGAACGCATCACTGGTGGAGTATATCCGTGGTATCCAGGTGGTGAAAATCTTTACTCAATCAACGAAGGCATACCATCAGCTCAATCAAGACGTTAACGAGTTTCGTGAGTTTTCAACTTTAATGAATCGGAACTATCGGGGTACGTACGTGGGATTTCATACTATCCTGATGCTGCCGTTGCTTTTTGTCCTACCTGTGGGGGCATACTTGCTCATGCATACGGAGTCTTACAGTGCCCTTTTACCAGAAGTGTTGCTATTCTTGGTCTTTTCGGTAGGGGTGCTTTTTCCGTTATTGAAGATTATGTGGGTAGGCTCGTTGTTTAACCAAAACAGCCTTGGCATAGCGGAGGTAGATGCCATCCTCTATGCGCCAGAACTAGAGGAGTCGGCACACCCTCAGACGCCCTCAGATTCGACGATAACCTTCGAGGGGGTCTCCTTTGCCTACGAAGAGAAGAGGGTGTTAAATAATGTCTCGTTTGAGGCTAAACCTGCGACAATATCGGCCTTTGTAGGGCCTTCGGGGGCAGGGAAATCGACGATAGTGATGCTTACTGCTCGTTTCTGGGATGTGGCAGAGGGGCAGATTAAGATCGGGGGTGTCCCGATTCGAGACATCACCATGGAGGAGCTCATGAATCGTATTTCGTTCGTCTTTCAAGACAATCCCCTTTTCTTTGATACGATCGAAGAGAACATCCGTATGGGGAATAAAACCGCGACCTTTGCACAGGTAGAGGCTGCGGCTAAAGCGGCTCAGTGTCACGAGTTTATCACGGCAATGCCGCAGGGTTACCAGACGCTCGTAGGGGAAGGTGGAACCTATCTCTCGGGAGGCGAGCAGCAACGATTGGCACTAGCTCGCGCGATACTCAAAGATGCGCCAATTATCCTTTTAGACGAAGCGACTGCCTTTTCAGACCCAGAGAATGAGGGGAAAATCTTAGAAGCCTTCTCTCACTTGATAAAGGGGAAGACGGTAATGGTGATAGCCCATCGGCTAAGTACCATCGTAAACGCAGACCAGATATTCTACATCGACGGCGGGGAGATCCGTGAGCAGGGTACGCACGAGTCGCTCACTGCACAAAATGGTCGTTATGCCGCGATGTGGAAGCAATATGAACAGACGCTCCATTGGGGGATTCGAAAACGATAGCAGATAGTCTTTTCTTTCCCGTACAAGAGGCAATCTGCATGTATCTGCATCTTCTCGCTTTTTGTACAACAAAAGGGATGGGTAAGATTGGGTGATGCTATAATGAGGTCAAAATAGAGAAATGGTAACACACGCACCTTATTCTCAAACGATAATATGCACTCCCTACACCGCACCGTGTGGGGAGCTACTTTTGGGTGCAATGGGAGCTCAGCTTTGCTTCTGTGGCTGGCGCGAGACGCGCAAGCATCAGGCAAGGCTTGAGCGTCTCGCATTACATTATCGTGCAAGGCTGGAGGATGGCGAGACAGAGTTGCTCAGTCATGCTACTCAGCAACTAGACGAATATTTTGCAAGGGAACGCAAGACATTTGACATTCCGCTGGCTATACAAGGCTCGCCCTTTGAGGTTTTAGTTTGGAAAGCACTGTTACGCATACCTGCGGGCACAACGTGTAGTTACAAGGAGGTGGCGCAGCGGATAGGGCGCACTCGCGCGGTGCGTGCCGTGGGCAATGCGTGTGGAACGAACCCGTTGTTGCTCTTTATTCCGTGCCATCGTGTGATTAGTAGTAATGGTTCTCTAGGTGGCTACGCTGGCGGTTTATTGAGAATAAAAGAGTGGCTGTTAGCGTTGGAACGCTCTGAATGAAAAGTATATAAGGGTGCTATTTTTGATGCAAGGCGCATCGATGGCAGGTAGTGTCCTCTTTCAGAGACGTAAATCAATAAGAGAATGACTTTTGAAGAGAGTACTGGCAAGGTAGAGAAATTCGGGTTATAAGCCCCTTTCCTTGCGAAGAATAATATCAAGGTGAAAACAACACCTTTACTCAGAGTAAAACGCATAAAAAAGCCCCTTCTCGTAACAGAAGGGGCTTTTCTTAGTAGGAGTTAGACTAGCGTTTTAAGAATCTAGTCGTATAGTTTTGATTACCTACGACGATATTGAGGATATATACCCCAGCGGGGAGCGCTTGCACATCAAGCACTTTAGAAGATGGTAAATAGCCTTGCTGTAGCAGCTCCCCTGCTAAAGAAACGAGCTGGTATCGTGCCTCTACAGGGAGTGAATCAGACACCCTTAAGAAGTCTGTTGTAGGATTAGGATAGACAAGTTTGTGTAAAGCTAGCGCTTCTGTAATCGCAGTTGGATTAGAGTCATCTGGCGAGTTATTGTTATCGTTGTCACTACCATTACCGTTTCCTGCCCCCTCATCGTCCGTATTATCATCATTACTGCCTTCTGGCGCTCCTCCTTTAGCTTTGAAATTGAGCGTGATTGTTGTTGGCGCTAATAGCGTTATCGTAGCGGGAAGCTTTGCTCTCTTACCGTTAACAAACAACTCCACATCCTTAGAGGTCTTCAACATCTTCTTCATTAAGCGCAGCTTAGTACCGCCTAAGAACGCGTGAACACCCTTATTGAATTGCTTGCTCTGTCGAAGAGTTTCCCAGTATTCGGAATGTTCCATAGAGAGTACATCCTTTTCTGTAAAGAATGTACCTTCCAATGTGCATTGAATGGAGTTCTCTACAATAGTAAAACGGCGGTAACGCTTATCATTCTTGAACGCATCCGCTGTTCCATTCGGAACACGTAGGATAAGTTTCTTGTCCCTTTTCCCCCTTGATGGGAAGGTATTATCAGCAAATGTCAGTTCTGTCGGATTACGATGTTCGAGTTCCACTAGCCGTAATTTAGCACACGAGGCAAATGCAAGTTCATCGATATTAGAGACCCCTTGTCCTAAATGCAGCATCCGCACCCCAGAATTCGCAAATGCAGCCTCTCCTATAGAAGTAACCCCTTTTTCCAAGCGGAGAGTCTCTAAGATGCCATTTCGTTCAAAAGCGTGAGGGACGATTGTAAGTTCATCCTCCTCAACAATCCTAAGGTTTCGTACACTCGCTTCACCGCTGAATATCTCTTTAGTCTCCCGACAGACGGTATATCCATCGTACCTTTCCAATATATATGGCTTAAATATTGCCTGAATCTCTGCATCTACAAAAGGTTGAAAGGTCACCATCGCGGAATCTTGTAAAACGCCATCAATCAAAAGACGCTCACAATAGTAACCATCGTCTGGGACTGTCGAAACTCTTACAAACGTTCCACTCGAGACGAGTCTTACATCTATCCCCTCCTCCCCTTCTGTATCTTCTATGAGAAGCTTTCCCTTTCCCTCAACCTTTGTAGCCAGAGAGACCGATTTCGGACAAACGTCAAAAACCAGTCTAGTATCAGCTTTTAACTGGAGCGTCAATTCATTACCCAAATAAGGTACGCCATCCAGAGAATAGCCCTTTACATAGTATTGCTCTTGTGGCTGCACTCGGATCTGCAATTCTTCCATATACTTACCATCGTATACATAAGGCGACGTTGTAATCTCTTTTCCTCCCATAAATAGCGAGCAATGTGGAGGAAATGAGAGAAATAGCCTGCAGTGTAATTCACTAACAACAACATCAATATTCACATCTTGGCTTATAGTAAACGCCAGAGGTAAATCAGCTGCAAGGTAAACCTGTGTGTTTATAACACACTTGTCTAACCGTTCAAACGATTGACCGACGTACGATATTTGACACTTTGTTTGGTCGACTACCTTCGCATCTTCGGAGAGTTCAATACCGTCCTCCGTAAAGATTTTGATGTATTTAGCGGCCTTAGGGGTTAGGGTTAACGTATGCAATAGCGGCTTTACCGTTAAAACAACTTCCATTTTTTCTTTCACATGAACTCGGTATGGAAAGGTTATAACCGTAACACCATCAACGTCCAAACGATCTATTTGCATACCAGCAGGTAGACTTGGCTTCTGAATATACACTTCATCATCCACACACACATGCTCTGGTAAGATTGGAGAACCATGGCTATCTGTTAATGACAGAGAACACCGTGGTGGGAGCGAGACTAGGAGCAATGCTTTGGGACGATAATAAGTAGCCATTAGGTGCATACTGTTACGAACAGTAATGACCTTTTCCTTCTCCTCATAGGTAGCACCATCGATAAAAAGAGTACGGAATATATATCCACTGTTAGGTACAACACGCACATGGAGCTTCGTTCCTCTCAATACTCTCCCCGACTCGATTTCGTGTCCATCTTCTGTAAAGAGATGAATCGTTCCCCCACTAGAGGGTATTTTCTCCACAGAGAATGTTACCACTTCCCCACGACTAGACAGCTTCAAATCTTCTACAAGAAAAGACTCATAGCCATCCGTCTCTAAGACCGTTTCATTTACGAGAGGCTGTTGAATATTGTAACTAGGAAGTGGCTTCCATTGCAATTTAACATGAGTCGTCCGCGGTAATGACAAGGAAGGATGCTCTTGGTTTAAGGTAAACTCCTTATCCAAAGTCAAATCCTTTACTAGAATCTCAACCTTATCTGCTGCTGTATTAGTAATATTGATTTCCTTCGATACGGGTGTTAAATAAGAAGAAAGTGGATGAGCTGCAAATTTATCCTTCCAAGCCGCGAAATGTTCCTTATCCACATAAATATGTTTCAAATGTGAACGTTGTAGAACCAATGTCTTATCAAGCATTGTACTCTCCATACGAGCCATGCCTGGTATATAGAGGTCTCTTAGAAGCGGTAGCTTTAAGAAAGCATCTTGGGATATCGATGTTGTTAGAGGCGAAAGCCCAAGCTTCTTCACTGCAGCACTCTCTTTCACACAAAATGCCTCTAGAATCCTCGTTTTGTTAGGCAAAAAGAGCTCCTCACAATTAGCATTCAATGTAAGTGCATTTTTTGAAATGCTCTCTACATCTTGGAGTAGTAGGCTCTTTCTTAAATCCTCAAATTGAGCAGAAGAACGCCAGAAGATCATTGTCTTAAGGTTCTGAGACAAACGATAATCAATACCCTTAACCAGCTCTGTCTCATCTGCAGAAAGAACCTTTAACGTTTGAACTTCAAAACAATTAAGGATAGTACAAGTATCCCCCGCAATCGTATCATTAAATGATACATATCCGACGATACGTTTTCCTTCCTTTGGGATTGCCCTAACATTCACAGGAAGCAAATCCCATCTCAAATGATGCTTTTTTCCACTTTCAGTAATAGTCTCGGAACGAGAATCTACTCCTCCTTTACGTTCTACTGGGCGTAAATCTAGTTGTTTCACATCAGAAGAGAAATCTGGTATTAAGAAGTATGGCGGGAAATCGTTTAAACTATAGAAATTCTTCAAATATCTCTGAGCGCTTGGCATCCTTTTTAAATTTTCTAGATCGCTATTATACGTTAGAGGAGCTCGGTATTCTAGTTTATGTAGGTTCCAGAAAAAATGAGATTCGTCTCCTGAATCATCTAAAGGTACAATAAAATAAAGACGAGCTAACTCCTTTTTTAAGGCGAAAGAGTTTATGTGCACCTTTCTAACATTTTTGTGCAAAACAAGTTCCAGTTTTTTACGTCTTTCATGACTAATATTGAGATACAAATTTTCCACTTGTTGCGGAACAACGAAACGCTGTTTATCAAATTTCGCAATATGATATATTGTTTTAAAATCTCTACTATAGAGGACATTTCCTATTTGTATAAAATTCTCAGGTTCTCCTCCATCAAAAACGAGCTCATCCAAATCCTCAAATGGAGAGTTCTCAAATATACTAACAGGAAGATCGCGAGCAAGCACCACCTTCTTTAGAAGGGGTGAATCACAAACCCCCTCTATTTTCCGCACAGTATAAGGTATCCAAAGTTCTTGGACATTTTTGAGAGACATCCATTTCAGAAGAACAATCTTATATTCGACATTTTCATGAACTATAGTAGGCGGGATTTTCATAACCCCGCTCAATAATTGTCCATTATCCAACCAGAATTCAGCTTCTTTCTTTTCCTTATCTAAGCGATAAGAAACCACTCCTTCTTTATGCCAAGCCTCCTCTGCATATAAAAACTGCAGAGAGAAAAAGAAAAGAAACAAAAACGTAATCTTTTTCATAACCATCGTTCAAATGTTCCACAAAGTTATACATTTCAAAAAAAAAACGCTTAACCCCACTCTATTCTTTTTATGTCAAGTCTGGAAGATAAATGTCCTCTCTCTGAAGAAAAACGGACGTCCACTGTAGATGCACAAAATGCCATCAGATATATGTCAAAAATATCTCTATAAAACAAGAGAGACAAATTGATCTATTTATTAGAATAGCTTTATCAGAATCCCATCCTTTGATTTGCAAAACACCTAGAGCAGACAATATAGAATTCATTTCAGGATCAATATGCTCAGACAGAAAAGAGGAAAAGAAAAAACAAACGAAATTTAAGAAGAGGTATTGTGTAGTACAATTACCATATAAAAAGCGGAGAAATAAAAATTTCCCCGCTCATAAAATAAGATAATCAGGAATACTACGCCTCCACAGAGTTTGCAGTACTATCTCCACTCTTCTGTGTCCTTGATGAACGACGTGTACGTCGAGACGATTGCTTCGTATTTCCCTTTGTCTGAGTATAGAGTTCATTGAAATCAACTAACTCCATCAAACATACTTCTGCTCCATCTCCCAAACGTTGTCCGACACGGACAATACGAGTATACCCACCTAGTCGATTGGCTATTTTTTGAGAGATATTAGAAAAGAGCTCCTTCACCGCATATTTATCTCTTAAATCAGCAAAAACAATCCGACGGGCATGTGTTGAATCAACTTTCGCACGCGTTAAAATCGGTTCAACATAAACTCTCAATGCTTTAGCCTTAGCTACTGTCGTTTCAATTCGTTTATGCATAATCAAAGAGACTGCCATATTTGACAGCATAAGCTCTCGATGCGCACTCGTCCGCCCCAAATGATTAAACCCCCTATTATGTCTCATCTCTTAATCCTTTATTTTCTCTTCATCCTCAGCGAAACTCAAATTGTGCGCTTTCAAGAGATCTTCCAATTCAGACAAGGACTTTCGTCCAAAGTTTCTAAATTTTAACAATTCGGTCTTACTAAAACCTGCCAACTCTCCCAAAGTATAAACTTCAGCGGCCTTCAGACAATTAAGCGCTCTCACGGAAAGTCCAAGATCCGACAATTGAGTATTCAACAGCTCCTTCTGTTGTAATTGCTCATCAGACAACACATCCGCATTGGAGACGTCATAGACAGAACGCTCAATCTTTTCATCTGAGAAGAGTTGAAAATGTTCAATTAAAATAATAGCCGCCTCCTTAAGAGCATCTTTAGGAGTAATACTCCCATCCGTTTCTATCTCCAAAGATAGCTTTTCATAGTCTGTCTTTTGCTCGACACGGTAATTCTCAACTATGTACTTAACATTCCGAATAGGCGTATAGATACCATCAATTGGTATTACCCCAAACGGTGGCTTACCATGATAATTCTCATCAGCAGGAACATACCCCCGCCCCTTCTGAATATTTATTTGCAAGACAAGAGACGTCTGAGGTGTCATATGACAAATCACAAGTTCTGGATTCAAAACTTGACCCCCAGTCAAATAATCATTCATAACTCCCGCCAAAAACTCCGTCTGTCCCGAAACTGGAATAGTAACAGTTCCTCCCGTATACCCATTATCGATTAGACCAAAACGGACCTTCTTCAGATTCAATATTATCTGCGTGACGTCCTCAACAACGCCACTGATGGTAGAGAATTCATGATCCACACCTTCTATTTTAACCCAGGATATAGCATATCCCTCAAGCGAATTAAGCAATATGCGACGCAGGGCATTCCCAATAGTAATACCATACGTGGGCTCCAAAGGACGGAATTCGAAGTGCCCTAGATGCGCATCGCCCCCATCCAACATAATAACCCGGTCTGGCCGTTGAAAATCCAATATCGCCATTATTGCAATTCTACTTAGAGTACAGTTCAACAATTAACTGTTCCTTGATATTTTCTGGGATATCTTCTCTTGCAGGAACATTCAAAAATTTTCCAACCATAGCTTTGTCATCCCACTCAAGCCAAGAGTAAGCGCTACGACGACTCGAAGCTAACGAGTCAACAATCACCTGAAGAGACTTCGATTTTTCTCGCACACCAATCAGATCTGATGGAGAAAGAGTGTAGGATGGAATATTTACCACGCTCCCGTTCACGATAATATGACAATGTGTCACCAACTGACGAGCTGCAGCTCTTGTTGGTGCTATACCAAGACGGTATACAACATTATCTAAACGAGATTCTAGTAACTGAAGTAAGATTTCTCCTGTAACCCCCTTACGACGCGAAGCTCTCTCAAAAAGATTCGCAAACTGGCGTTCCAACAGCCCATAAGTAAACTTAGCTTTCTGTTTTTCAGCCAACTGCGTCCCATACTCAGAGACCTTACGACGTTTCTTATTTTTCCCATGCATGCCTGGGGGATAAGACTTCTTTTCATAAGACTTATCCGAACCAAAAATCGGCTCTCCAAAACGACGAGCAATCTTAGTTGTAGGTCCTGTATATCGTGCCATTATCTGTCAATATAGATCCGCTAGTTTATAAATTAGGCGCGTCTACGCTTAGGCGGGCGACACCCATTATGAGGCAGTGGTGTTACATCACGAATCTCTTGAATAGCGATTCCTGCCTGATGTATAGTCCTTATCGCCGCTTCGCGTCCATTCCCAGGTCCCTTAACATAGACTGTAACACGTCGTAAACCTAAATCATAAGCAACCTTGGCACAATCTGCGGCAGAAACTTGAGCTGCATAAGGCGTATTCTTCTTAGAACCGCGGAACTTACTTTTACCAGACGAGGACCACGAAATCACATCCCCGTTCGCGTTAGCCAAAGTTACAATGATGTTATTAAACGAAGAATGTATATGGGCTTGCCCTTCCGAATCCACATGTACGCGACGACGACGCGCAACTCCACCTTTTTTTACCATTACTTACTATTTAGGTGCATTTTTCTTATTTGAAACGGTTTTCCGTTTTCCCTTACGAGTACGTGCATTATTCTTAGTTCCCTGTCCTCGTACAGGAAGCCCCAAACGGTGTCGAATTCCTCGATAACAACCGATATCCATCAACCTCTTGATATTCATCTGAACTTCAGCCCGCAACTCACCTTCGACCGTAAACCGTTCTCCGATAATACCACGAATATCTGCTACATTTTCATCCGTCCAATCCTGCACCTTAATACTAGGATCTATAGACGCTTGTTGCAAAATCTGTCGTGCTCGACTCCGACCAATACCATAAATATAAGTTAGAGCAAACTCTCCACGCTTGTTTTTAGGTAAATCCACACCCACTATACGCGCCATTCTACTGCCAAATTACTCAACTCCTTATTTCCCCTGACGTTGTTTGTATTTCGGATTCTTTTTACAAATCACGTACAGACGCCCTTTACGACGAACCAATTTACAATCACTACTACGTTTCTTCACAGATGTACGTACTTTCATGCCTCACTCCTTTTTTCTCGAACTATTATTCTCCCCAACGTAAGATTGTAGGGAGAGAACTCAACCTTGACTAGATCCCCTGTCACGATCTTAATGTAACGGATTCGCATCTTTCCAGACACCTGTGCCATAACGATCAAACCATTATCCAAACGCACGCGAAAGCGCGCATTCGAAAGCGATTCTATGACCTCTCCCTCCTTTACGATCGTAGCCTGTTTTGCCATACCGCCTTTCTAACTAATCCAAAAACCCATCTTCCTTAAATTGACTTCTATTTCTTTATAAGAAGTCAACTCTT
This sequence comes from Bacteroidia bacterium, assembly GCA_905373665.1. Classification (GTDB taxonomy): domain Bacteria; phylum Bacteroidota; class Bacteroidia; order Bacteroidales; family CAJPTX01; genus Bacteroides_D. The sequence goes on along the minus strand of CAJPTV010000014.1, from coordinate 15,199 downwards.
CTGCCATTCCGTCTTGTCGAATAAAAATAGCCTTCTCAAAATGAGCAGCATTTTTCCGATCAACTGTTCGCACTGTCCACCCGTCCCTGTCGAGGAAAATATTCCTTTTCCCCATAGTCACCATCGGTTCTATACACAAGACCAGATGAGGAGTTAAAAGCTTACCTCGACCACGACGTCCATAATTAGGAACTTCTGGCTCTTCATGCATATCTCGCCCCAAACCATGTCCCACCATTTCTCTAACAACGCCATAACCTCGCGACTCTACATATTCTTGTATCGTTGCCCCGATATCACCAATTCTCCAACCAGCAACGATCCTCTGAATCGCCAAATCCAAACTTTCCCGAGTTGTACGCAATAGCTCCTTGTTTTCCTGAGATATTTCTCCTACGGCGAACGTGTAAGCAGAATCCCCATAAAATCCATGCATTAGCGTTCCGCAATCAATAGAGACAATATCCCCCTCCTTCAGGATATAACTTCCTGGAAATCCATGCACAACGACATCATTAACAGAGATGCACAAAGTAAACGGGAATCCTTCATATCCCTTAAACCCAGGTAAAGCACCATGATCTCGAATATACTCCTCTGCCTTTAAATCCAACTCACTAGTCTGCACACCAGGCTCCACCAAAGTTGCCATATACGCAAGCGTATTGGAAACTAATTGATTATTTTCCCTCAAGAGCTCTATTTCTTGAGAGTTCTTTATATGCACAGCCTTCATAGTTGAATAATCTCGAAGAGAAGTCTCCCAATTGGCTACAAAGATAGCAACTTTTTACAAGACAACAAGAAGACAGGAATTTATCGCCCAGCAACCCGCCCGTGCTTCATAAGTCCGTCATAATGACGCATAAGAAGGTGACTCTCTATTTGCTGCAATGTATCAAGAACAACTCCGACAAGAATCAACAAAGATGTTCCTCCATAAAACTGCGCAAACTGCGAATCAACACTGAACATCACGGCAAACGAGGGTAAAATAGCAATGATAGCCAAGAAAACAGCTCCAGGTAATGTGATTCTCGAAGTAATTTCATACAAGAAATTTATCGTTGCACGTCCTGGCTTTACTCCAGGAATAAAACCACCATTGCGCTTCATATCTTCTGCCATCTGATTTGGGTTAATCGTTATCGCTGTATAGAGATACGTAAACACAATAATCAAGATCGCCAAGACGAAGTTGTACCAAAAACCTGTGATATCAGCAAATACCGCAGCAATACCTGTAGTATTTTCCCCTCGGAAAAACATTGCTGGTAAAATCATCAATGCCTGAGCAAAAATAATCGGCATTACGCCAGCAGCATTAACCTTAAGAGGTATGTATTGACGAGCACCTCCAAACTGACGATTGCCAACAAGACGCTTCGCATATTGCACTGGAATTCGCCGCGTTCCCTGCACTAACAAAATAGAGAACATAAAAACGACGAACAATACAATCATCTCCACCAAGAACATGACCAATCCCCCAGCCATTTCTTCAGCCCTGTTAAAGAACTCTGCAGTGAAGGCAAATGGAAGACGCGCGATGATACCGATCATGATAATAAGAGAGATCCCATTACCAATCCCCTTCTCAGTGATACGCTCACCCAACCACATAACGAACATCGTTCCTGCAATCAGAATGATTGTAGAAGTAACCGTGAAGTATATTCCCTTAAGAGCAAAGGCGGTATCAGGCAACTGAAAATGCAAATTGGCAAGATAACCAGGAGCTTGCAAAATCAAGATAGCAACAGTCAAATAACGCGTAATCTGGTTTATCTTTCGATGCCCACTTTCACCCTCTTTTTGCAACCGCTGAAAATAAGGGATCGCCATTCCCAACAACTGCACCACAATTGATGCAGAAATGTAAGGCATAATCCCTAATGCAAAAATAGATGCATGACTAAAAGCACCACCAGAGAACATATCCAACAAACCAAGCACCCCATCTTCTGTTTGACGACGTAAAGCACCTAACTGTGAAGGATCAATACCTGGTAATACGACAAAACTCCCCAGACGGTATACAAGCAAAATACCCAACGTATAGAGGATACGCTTACGCAAATCCTCTATACGATAGATATTTTTGAGCGTCTCTATAAAACGTCTCATAATGACCTATTCTTTACTAACAATCCCGTTCCGGGACTTAATAACTTCCTCAGCCTTTTTAGAAAAGGCATGAGCTGTAACATTGAGACTCAGATTCAACTCACCTCCAGCAAGTATTTTAACACGCTCATTCTGTCCGAGATACCCCATAGAACGCAGCCAATTTGGAGTAATCTCTGTTACAGCAAACGATTCAGACAATGCCTGAAGGTCAGAGAGATTAAATACTCGGTAAACGACACGAAACGGATTCGTAAAACCGAACTTAGGCAAGCGACGCTGCAACGGCATCTGCCCCCCTTCAAAACCTTGCTTACTTGAATAACCAGAGCGAGATTTAGCCCCCTTATGACCACGCGTAGAGGTTCCTCCGTATCCAGAGCCCTGTCCACGCCCCTTACGTTTATTGGAACGTACAGCCCCTTCATTTGGGCGCAAACTATCTATTCGTAAAATTGTCATTTTTCACTACTGATTACAACGTCTCAATCTCAACCAAATGATTCACCTTACGAATAGCCCCAACAACGCTCTCAGAAGAATCTAATTCGACAGTCTGGTGAATACGACGAAGCCCGAGAGTTTGTAAAGTCATTCGTTGACGCTTTGTCGCTCCAATAATGCTACGAACTTGTGTAACACGAATTTTCGACATCTGACAATCCTCCCCCTATTAACCGTTGAAGACTTTCGTCAACTCAACCCCACGCTGACGACTTATCTGATAAGCATCTCGTAACTCTAGCAAGGCAGCCATTGTCGCCTTCACTAAGTTGTGGGGGTTAGAAGAACCACGACTCTTAGCCAAGACATTGTGAATACCTACACTTTCCAAAACAGCTCGCATAGCCCCTCCTGCAGTAACCCCTGTACCTGGTGAAGCTGGACGTATCATCACACGAGAACCTCCATAACGAGCCGTCTGTTCATGTGGTATTGTTCCATTGAGGATAGGGATCTTGAACAGATTTTTCTTTGCACTCTCTATAGCTTTTGCTATCGCAACAGAAACTTCATTAGCCTTTCCAAGACCATAACCGACTACACCGTTTTCATCGCCGACCACCACAACGACAGAAAAACTTGCAGTACGCCCCCCCTTGGTAACCTTAGTCACACGACTAATGGAAACTACACGATCTTTCAAATCTAAATCTGTAGCTCGGATTCTTACACTACTCTCGACAGACATCTATCTCCACATTAAAAATCTAAACCTGATTCACGTGCCGACTCTGCAAGAGCTTTAACGCGACCATGGTATAAATAACCATTACGATCAAAGACGACAGACTTAATACCTTTGGCTATCGCCACTTTCGCAGCAAGAGCCCCTACAGCACTAGCCTGTTCTATACCCGAAAGCCGTCCACGCTCAGAGACCTCTTTGCATCGCGAAGAAGCTGCTGCTAAGGTAACCCCCTTTACATCGTCGATGAACTGTACATATATCTGGCTATTGCTACGAAAGACACTCATCCGCGGAACACTCCCCGTTCCCGAAATTTTCAAACGAGTTCTATGTTTTATGCGCAATCTACGCGCGGTCTTTAACGATGACATATCGAATCAAAATTTACTATTTCGACTGAGCCTTCTTACCTGCCTTGCGACGAATCTCTTCACCGACAAAACGAATCCCCTTACCCTTATAAGGTTCAGGCGGACGAATAGAGCGCAACTTAGCGGCCACCATACCAAGCAACTGCTTATCTGGAGACCGGAAGGTAACTATCGGGTTTCCGCGTTTTTCTTGTTTAGCTTCCACGGTCACTTGTGGAGGCATCATAAAATGAATATCATGAGAAAAACCCAAGCTCATTTGAAGTACATTCCCTTGTACCTCCGCCTTAAAGCCGACACCAATAAGCTCTTGCTGGGTCTCCCACCCTTTAGAAACCCCATATACCATATTATATATGAGGGCGCGATACAAACCATGTAATGAACGATGCCGCTTCTGCTCAGAAGGGCGCGAGAGAATAATCTGCGTTCCTTCAACCGTCACCGTGATATCTGGATCTACAGGCTGTGTCAACTCTCCTAAAGGACCTTTCACGCTTACCACATTGTCCTTACCTACAGTTACGGTAACACCACTGGGCAAGTTTACAGGCTTATTTCCAATACGAGACATCTATATAACCTTCTCTAAAAATACAGAAAACTAATACACAACACAGAGGACCTCTCCTCCAATCCCGCGCCTCCGCGCTTCTTTATCTGTCATCACGCCTTGTGAGGTAGAAATAATAGCTATCCCCATATTATTCAAGACGCGCGGCAACTTCTCTACTCCAGCATAGTGCCGCAAACCAGAACGACTCACACGATGCAGGTTCTTTATAGCATTGACCCTCGAACGCGGGTCTATCTTGAGCGCAATTTTTATCATACCTTGACGCCCATCTTCCTCATACTTGTAGTTCAAAATAAAGCCTTGCGTATATAATATGTGAGTAATGCTCAGCTTCATTTTAGAAGACGGAATTTCTACAACCCGATGACCTGCTCGCACCGCGTTACGAACGCGAGTTAAGTAGTCTGCGATGGAATCTGTAACCATTGTTATTCCTCTTAATATCTACCAACTTGCTTTCTTTACACCTGGTATCAAACCTTGCGAAGCCATTTCTCGAAAGGCAATACGACTAATACCAAACTGACGCATGTAACCGCGTGGTCGGCCACTCATACTACACCGATTGTGCAAACGAGTTGCACTCGAATTTCGAGGCAACTTTTGAAGCCCAACACTATCGTTAGCTTCTATCAGTCGCTTACGTTTTTCTGCATACCGAGCAACCAAACGCGCGCGCTTTACTTCACGCGCCTTCATAGACTCCTTTGCCATATTAACTCTTCTTCGTTTTAAAAGGAATACCAAACTCTCGTAGCAGCGCTAAGCCTTCTTCATCACTTTCTGCACTCGTTACAAACGTAATTTCAATCCCCATAAGCTTTGCAATCTTATCGATATCGATCTCTGGGAACAGAATCTGTTCTGTAATTCCAAGGGTATAATTACCACGTCCATCCATTCGTTCTGGCACGCCTTGAAAATCTCGGATACGAGGCAAAGATACATTTATCAGACGATCCAAGAACTCATACATCCGTTCTCGACGTAATGTCACCATCGTACCGATGGGCATATTACGACGCACCTTGAAAGCATTGATATCTTTCTTTGCCCTCGTAATAACGGCATGTTGTCCAGCAATATTGCTAAGATCTCCCTGTGCTTGTTCGACAAGTTTCTTATCGTCCGTCGCCCCCTTCACGCCTTGGTTCAAGACAATCTTAACCAAGCGAGGTACTTGCATCACACTCTTGTACCCAAAATCTTTCATCATTTTAGGCACGATCTCCTCTGAGTAACGACGACTCAATGTAGGAATATACCTCATTAACGAATCTCCTTATTAGACTTCTTGGAATAACGTATCAACTTACCGTTATCGTCGCGACGACGACCGATACGCGTCGGTTTATTACTATCTGGGTCTATTAGAGATAGGTTCGAGATATGTATCGGCGCTTCACGCTGTACAATCCCCCCCTGCGTATTTTGCGCAGAGGGTTTATCATGATGCGTCACCATATTAACCCCCTCAACAATAGCGCGGTTCAAGTTTGGAAAAACTTGTAAAACACGCCCTCTCTGATTCTTATAGCTCCCAGAAATCACGCATACGACATCCCCCTTACGGATATGTACCCTGCGCGTTTTCTCATTCAAAAGACTCTTCATTCACGCAACAAATTTACTACAAAACTTCAGGAGCTAAAGATACCAGTTTAGCATAATTCTCGCGAAGTTCGCGTGCAACAGGACCGAAAATACGCGTACCAATCATCTCTTCCTTCGACTTGTTCAGCAACACACACGCATTCTCGTCAAAACGGATGTAGGAACCATCTTGGCGTCTCACTTCTTTCGTAACACGAACCACGACTGCCTTGAATACATCCCCCTTTTTTACATTCCCTTTCGGGATCGCACTTTTCACACTCACAACAATCTTATCCCCCAAAGAAGCATAACGACGCTTTGTACCCCCCAAGACGCGGATACACAACACTTCCTTGGCCCCACTATTATCAGCGACCGCTAGCCGCGTTTCCTGTTGAATCATCGCTATTTAGCTCTTTCTATTATTTCCACAAGACGCCAACATTTCGTTTTACTCAATGGGCGCGTCTCCATGATTCGCACAACATCTCCCACACGACAAGTATTCTCAGGGTCATGAGCATACAACTTTGTGGTTCTTTTGACGAACTTACCATACTTGGGGTGACGTACACGCCGCTGAATAGCAACGACGATGGTTTTTTCCATTTTGTTGCTCACAACAACCCCCTGACGTTCCTTGCGCAGATTACGTACTAACTCTACTGCCATTATTAAACTTCCTCTACTTGTCTGTCTTTTCAAGACGCAGCCGCTCCGTCTGAATTGTGAGCATACGAGCTATCGTGCGACGGCAAGCCCGTAACTCCATAGGATTCTCCAATGGCGTTACAGCATGAGTCATCTTCAATCGAGCTAAGCGTTCCCGCTCAGCTTCGATCCGCTCTGCTAATTCGCTTAAGGGAATCTCCAAAATTTCTTTAGGCTTCATCGTACAAATACTTCACTATTCTCTGTAAAATCTCTACGAACAACAAACTTCGTTACCACTGGTAACTTTTGAGCTGCTAAACGCAACGCCTCTCTTGCAACTTCGAGTGGCACGCCATCTGCCTCTATGATAATCCGCCCTGGAGTAACGGGAGCAACAAAACCTTCTGGTGCCCCCTTTCCTTTCCCCATTCGGACTTCTGCAGGCTTACTTGTAATAGGCTTATCTGGAAAAACTCGAATCCAAATCTGTCCTTCACGCTTCATATAACGTGTAACAGCTTGACGCGCCGCCTCGATTTGGCGTCCTGTCAACCACGCTTGTTGCAATGTCTTGATTCCGAAAGAGCCAAAAGCAAGTTGGTGACCGCGATGAGCGAGTCCCTTCATACGCCCTTTCTGTTGTTTCCTAAACTTTGTTTTTTTCGGCTGTAACATTTTTCTCGCTCCAAAGTATTAACGTTCTCCACGTCCAGATCTATTTCCAGATCTGCGATTATTATCCGAACGTCCTCCACGAGAGCCACGATTCTGCGATCCAGCCTGTGAATTTACCCCAAAATTAGGAGACAAATCGCGACGTCCATACACTTCCCCACGGAAAATCCAAACCTTTACACCAATGATTCCGACCTTTGTAGCAGCTTCTGCAAGAGCATAATCGATATCAGCTCGGAATGTATGAAGGGGAATACGCCCTTCTTTTACGGTTTCAGTACGAGCCATTTCAGCTCCCCCAACACGACCAGCAACCTGTACCTTAATCCCTTCAGCTCCAGCACGCATAGTCGCCGCGACCGCCATTTTCATGGCACGACGGAAAGAAGCGCGTCCCTCCAATTGATGTGCTATATTCTTTGCCACTAGATAAGCATCTAATTCAGGACGCTTCACCTCAAAGATGTTCACCTGCACATCATTCAACTCTTTCTTGGTAAGCTTACTCAACTCTCCACGTAGAGAATCGACTTCCTGCCCTCCACGCCCGATAATAGAACCTGGTCGTGCAGTGTGGATCGTCACAGTAACGAGTTTAAGAGTACGCTCTATCACAATCTTTGAGACTCCCGACTTATCGAAACGTTCGCGGAGATAAGCACGAATCTTAGCATCCTGCGCCAAGTTCGCCGCGTAATCATTTCCCCCGTACCAACTAGAATCCCAACCTTTAATAATCCCCAAACGATTACCAATCGGATTTACCTTTTGTCCCATCGCCTACTTCCCTGTTTCTACGTTAGCTTCAACCGACACGCGCGCACTCTTCAGATCGTTCAGAGGAGTTCCGACTTCCAATGTAACATGACAAGAACGCTTTAAGATTCTGTTAGCACGCCCTTGTGCACGAGGACGAATTCTCTTCAAAGTACGTCCTTCATCCACCATGATAGTACGAACTACCAGCTCTTCACTATCCACATCCCGACCTGGATTCTTTACCCCCCAATTAGCAAGGGCCGAAACAAGAAGTTTTTCCACACGTGGCGCACTCCCCATTGTCGAATAACGGAGTAAACCTAACGCTCGGTTCACCTCAACTCCTCGAATCATATCAGCAACAAGACGCACTTTACGAGGTGATAAAGGACAATTACGCAAAATAGCAAAACACCGCTCTTTATTAGCCTCAGCTCTGCGTTGTGCAGATAACGCTTTTCTATTTCCCATTTACAAAAACCCTTCCCCTCGACTTATTTGCCTTTCTTATTCCTGGCATGTCCACGGAATGTACGTGTGGGCGCAAACTCTCCGAGCTTGTGTCCCACCATATTTTCCGTAATATAGACGGGTATAAACTTATTCCCGTTGTGTACACTAATCGTATGTCCAACGAAATCTGGAGATATCATCGAGGCACGAGACCAAGTCTTTATCGCCTGTTTAACATTCTTTTCATTCATCGCTAGAATACGACGCTCCAGCTTATAGGCAATAAAAGCCCCTTTCTTTATCGAACGACTCATCTTGCAAAACTAATTAAGCTTTCTTGCCATTACCACTCTTACGACGCTCGACAATAAAACGAGACGACGGTTTCTTCATCTTGCGAGTCTTATAACCCTTAGCCAAAAGACCCTTTCTGGAGCGAGGATGTCCCCCCGAAGCCTTTCCTTCACCACCACCCATTGGGTGATCTACAGGGTTCATCGCAACGCCTCGAGTATGTGGACGAATTCCCAACCAGCGACTACGCCCAGCCTTACCCGACTTTTCCAAATTATGCTCTACATTAGACACCTGCCCAATAGTAGCCTTACAGGTCAACAAGACCATTCGAACCTCACCACTAGGCATACGCAAGGTCGCATACTTCCCTTCTCTCGCTAACAACACAGCTGCCGTCCCAGCGCTACGAACAAGAACAGCCCCTGCTCCTGGACGCAATTCTACATTATGAATCGATGTCCCGAGAGGGATCTCTGATAAATAGAGTGTATTTCCCACTTCAGGATCTACCCCACGACCAGAGACAATCTGCTGCCCAACCTGCAACCCATTAGGAGCTACGATATAACGCTTCTCCCCATCAGGATAACATACAAGAGCGATACGTGCAGAACGATTCGGGTCATACTCAATTGTCTTTACCGTAGCATTAACTCCATCTCGCTCACGGCAGAAATCGATAATACGGTAACGTCTTTTATGACCTCCGCCAATATGGCGCATAGTCATCTTCCCTGTATTGTTACGCCCACCAGAGCTCTTAATAGGAGCAAGCAAAGACTTTTCTGGACGACTCGTCGTAATCTCTGCAAAGCTACTTACACTGCGGTGACGTTGACCGGGCGTAACCGGTTTTAACTTACGAACAGCCATCCTTAAATGTTACTAAAGAAATCAATGGTATCGTCCTTGTGAATCGTAACGATCGCCTTCTTAAAATTAGAGGTACGACCGATAATCGGCATTTGACGAGCGCTACGAGCGCGTAGCTTACCCGCATAACGAAGCGTGTTTACCGACTCAACTCGAACTCCATAAAACTCTTCTATCGCCTTAGCAATCTCTATACGGTTCGCCTTAATAGAAACGACGAACGCATACTGATGCAAGCGCTCGGCTTGCTTTGTCATCTTCTCTGAAATGACAGGACGTATCAGAATACTACCCAACTTACTCATTTCCCTCTACAGACTCCTCTTTAGCAAAACAAGATGACAATTCACCTAGTGCACTTACCGTCATAACAACCACTTGCGCTTCCAAAACACGATAAGCATTAAGCAAATCTACTGGCATAACACGTACCGAACTCAAATTTCTTGCCGACAAAGATACAAAAGAATCAGCTTCTGGAAGCAAGAAAAGAGAACGCTTTGCGTCAATCCCCAAATTTTTACACAACTGAACAAACTCCTTAGTACTTGGCTTCTCGAAAGAGAAATCCTCCACCACAAGGACAGCATTATTTTGAGCACGATTGCTCAAAGCGCAACGACGTGCAAGATCTTTTTCTTGCTTATTCAACTTAAAACGATAATCGCGTGGACGAGGTCCGAAAACTCGCGCTCCCCCCTTAAAGAGAGGCGAATTGATATCCCCAGCACGAGCTCCCCCCGTTCCCTTCTGACGCTTTAACTTCCGAGTACTACCAGAGAGCTCACTACGCTCCTTGGACTTATGTGTACCCTGACGTTGATTAGCAAGAAACTGACGAACAGCCATATAAAGAATATGATTGTTCTCTGCCACGCCGAATATCGAATCTGGCAATGTCACCACGTTACTAGTGGGCTGCCCGGCCTTATTCAAAACTTTCAAATCCATTGACAGCACCCCCTAACTACTTATTGATAATAACATACGAGCCCTTCGCTCCAGGAATCGACCCCTTCACCAGTAAAAGATTCGATTCGGGAATGATGCGAATAACACGTAGGTTTGAAACGGTAACCTTGTTCCCCCCTGTTTGTCCCGCCATTCGCAATCCTGGGAAGACACGACTTGGGTAAGAAGAAGCTCCCACAGACCCTGGTGCACGCTGACGATTGTGCTGACCGTGCGTAACTTCACCTACACCAGCGAAACCATGGCGCTTTACAACACCTTGGAATCCCTTTCCTTTCGATACTCCCTGAATATCAACCCACTCGACGCCTTCGAAGAGATCGCCTAAAGATATCACATCCCCCAACTGATAGGTCTTATCCCAATCCTTAAACTCAATGAGACAACGCTTTGGCGTAGTATTCGCTTTAGCAAAATGCCCTAAAAGAGCCTTAGTGGTATTCTTTTCCTTCTTCTCTGCAAAACCGAGTTGTAAAGCAGAATAACCATCTTTTTCAGGTGTCCGCACTTGCGTCACTACACAAGGACCTGCCTCGATAACAGTACAGGGGATATTTCGTCCCTCGGCATCAAAAACCGAGGTCATCCCAACCTTTCTACCTATGATTCCCGCCATCGTCTCACTACTTTACTTCAATTTTGACAGAAACCCCACTCGGTAGCTCTAACTTCATGAGTGCACTAACAGTCTGCGTCCCATGATTGTAGACATCTAGCAAACGTTTGTAAGAATCGAGACGGAACTGTTCACGAGACTTTTTATTCACAAACGTCGAACGATTTACCGTAAAAATCCGACGGTGCGTCGGCAACGGTATCGGTCCGCAAACCACAGCGCCTGACAACTTTACAGTTTTCACAATACGCTCCACTGCACTGTCTAACAGGTTATGATCGTACGAACTTAACTTGATACGAATCTTTTCGTTACTCATCGAAAACACCTATTTACTTCTTGCCGCTCTTCGCAGCATTTCTTTTCTCAATAACTTCCTTAGCTAATCCTTCGGGTAGAGGCTCGAAATGGTCGAACTCCATAGTAGAGTAAGCACGCCCTTGGCTAAGAGTACGCAACACCGTAATGTAACCAAAGAGATTTGCGAGCGGCACCATACTCGTAATATCCTGAGCATTCATCTCCCCAGCGACATTGACAATCATACCGCGACGCTTATTGATATCCCCCTGGATATCACCAACATATTCGTCTGGCGTGGTTACCGTTAACTTCATCATAGGCTCCAACAAAACAGGAGCTGCCTTTTCACAAGCTTCACGGAAGGCCTGACGTGCGCACAACTCGAATGAAATCTGGTCAGAGTCAACTGGGTGGAACGAACCATCCTTCAAAACAACCTTAAGACTGGACATCTCATAACCTGCGAGAGGACCATTCTTCAAGGCAGACTCGAAACCTTTCTGTACAGAAGGAATAAATTCCTTTGGAATATTCCCCCCTGTCACTTCATTAACAAACTGCAATCCCTCAATTCCGTCATCCGCAGGCGACATTTCGAATATGATATCCGCAAACTTCCCACGTCCCCCTGTCTGCTTCTTGTAAACAGAACGATGATTTACAGTCGTCGTAATCGCTTCACGGTAGGAAACTTGTGGAGCTCCGAGATTCACCTCTAGACCATATCGCTCCTTCAATTCTGTCATACGCACCTCGAGGTGCAACTCTCCCATGCCAGCAATAATAGTCTGTCCACTCTCTTCATCGGTATAAAACTTGAAAGAGGGGTCTTCCTCTGCAATAATTTGCAAGCCTTTTTCCAACAGCGCGACATCTGACTGCGTCTTAGCCTCAACCGCCTGCTTAATAACTGGCTCTGGGAAGTTTATCGAAGAGAGCAGTATCTTCCGTTTTTCATCACAAAGCGTATCCCCTGTCTTCAAATCCTTCGCCCCAATCAATGCACAGATATCCCCAGTATCACAAAATTCAATGTTAATTTGCCGTGAAGCATTCAACTGTGCGAGACGACTAACACGAACCTTTTGACGGCTACGCACATTATAAACTGTATCTCCTGGGTGCAACTGCCCACTGTAAACACGTACAAAGACCAAAGAACCGTGATCACCCTGAATAATCTTGAAAACAAGACCACTAAAGGCTTCTTTCGGGGAGATTTCACGCGTTTCCTTCTCCTCTGGATTGTCCACATTCATAGCCTCCAAAACACCACGATCCGTAGGACTTGGTAAATAGAGACTCACGGCATCCATCAAGCATTCGATCCCTATATCTTGTTTAGCGGAACCACACAAAACAGGAATAATCTTACGCTCGAGTGTAGCCTTACGTGTAACACGAACAATCTCTTCCTCGGTAATAGCATCCGTATCTTCAAGGAACTTCATCATAAAGTCATCATCCACTGTGGAAATAGACTCCATGAGATGATAACGCGCCTCCTTAATTTCTTCCAACATATCAGCTGGAACGTCACAAGGTTGCATAATCGGATAACCCTTAGGATCTGAATTCGGAATCCATTCAAAGGCCTTCCCCGTAATCACATTTACCACCCCTCGGAAAGATGCTTCATGACCAATAGGGAGGAAAATCGGACAAGGAACGACACGTAGACGCTTTTCCATCTGCGCAACAACGCTCTGGAAGTTAGCCCCACTACGATCCATCTTGTTAACAAAGGCGATCTTGGGAACTCCGTAACGTTCAGACTGACGCCACACAGACTCACTCTGAGGTTGTACACCACCAACTGCACAAAATACAGCAATCGCACCATCAAGGACTCGCAAACAACGCTCCACCTCTACGGCGAAATCCACGTGCCCTGGCGTATCAATCAAATTATACTGATACTGTGTCCCAGCATAGTTCCAATAAAACGTCGTAGCAGCCGAAGCAATAGTGATACCACGCTCCCTTTCCTGCTTATCCGAGTCCATCGTGGAGCTTCCGTCATGCGTTTCCCCAATCTTATGGATTTTACCCGAGAGGTACAACATGCGCTCCGAAACCGTGGTCTTACCCGCATCAATATGCGCCATAACCCCCACGTTACGAGTCAAAGACAAATCCCTAGCAGCCATCTAACCTTCACCCTAAAACAAGCCTACCTAAAAAACCAAAACTAACGTCTAAAGTGTGCAAAGGCCTTATTCGCTTCCGCCATTCTATGGAGTTCTTCCATACGGCGATATGCCTGACCCTCACCATTATAAGCAGCTATAATCTCCGCAGCGAGCTTTTCACTCATACTGTGACCAGAACGCTTACGAGCAGCCGCGATCAAATTTTTCATAGCCAAGCTAACCTTACGCTCTGGACGCACCTCCTGCGGCACCTGCAAGTTCGTACCACCGACACGACGACTACGAACTTCCAACTGAGGAGTCACGCGCAAGAGCGCCTCCCGCCAAATATCCAACGCAGACTTCCCTTCCACAGTCATCTTCTCATTAACCAGATCTATCGCTTCGTAAAATATCCCGAATGCGATACTCTTCTTCCCATCATACATCAGATGGTTTACAAAACGAGTCACTTCTACGTCTGAGTAGGTAGGATCTGGTAACAATACTCGCTTCTTTGGCTTACTCTTTCTCATTGCAAAAACTCTCTTTCAAACAGGCTTATTTTTTCGGACGTTTAGCTCCATACTTCGAGCGACGCTGACGTCGTGCTTCAACACCAGAAGCATCGCGCGTACCACGCACCAAGTGATAACGAACCCCTGGCAAATCTTTCACACGACCACCACGAACCAAAACAATCGAGTGCTCCTGCAAATTGTGTCCTTCCCCAGGAATATACGCATTCACTTCCTTCCCATTACACAACTTCACACGAGCAACTTTACGCATTGCAGAATTCGGCTTCTTAGGCGTCGTCGTATACACACGTACACAAACTCCATGACGCTGGGGACAAGCATCCAACGCTGGAGCTTTACTGGTCGTTTCCAGAACCGTACGACCTTTTCTCACTAACTGCTGTATTGTTGGCATTTGCAAACTATATACTTGGCTATAATAAACAATCACAAAGGTAAAAACAATAATCCACACAACCAAACGCTTAGCTAAAATATTGTGCTTTTATTATCTCCTTACATCCCCTAAATTTGGGAACAAACGTTTTCACTCGAGTTTGTTTTATTTTTGTCCAGCCAAAAAAGGAAAAATGCAAACGCAAGTTCTCAAACGGGGGAAGTTCCCTTACTATATATTCAGGGATACTGGCGCAGTATCCTACCAACGAAAAAGACTCTCGAATCTCAAATTCAAAAATTGGAATTGCAACTTTCCCCCTCAGAACGAACTCTTGCAGAAAAACGAGCCCAATATTATTGTGCCTCATTACTTGGTTCTCCATTCTCTGGGACTCATACAGTAGCAGCGCTTCGTCACCCCAAATCTCCAAAAGCTTATTATTTTGATACTTATGAGTACGTCCGCTTTTGCTCCACAACTCTTCCAGTAGATTTCGTTTTTGGAGATGTTACCCACATTCCATCAGTCCCCTCCCTTGTCAAAAGCCGTCCTATAATCTCAGAGAATAAAAATAGCGTGTTATTAAACATGGACAAAGCCCGTCACTTTATATGGGTACGCGACTCAAAAAGATGGGAAGATAAAGAGGATCGACTCATCGGTATGGGGGCTATCTACCAA
>CAJPTV010000013.1 GCA_905373665.1 Bacteroidia bacterium | reverse complement strand
GCCTAGAACCTCGCCCGTCCGGCGCAAGGACCGCCACGAGGACCGCGAGAACCGACACTTTGAGGAGCGGCAGCGGCGGCGTGACCAAAAAGAAGATCGCTTGGCAGGAAAAAATGGGCGACGCCCAGATCGGAGAGAGGATCGCTTTGCCCCCAACTCGTCCGCTTCTAGGAACTCGCCCGACCGGCGTGAGGATCGGCGCGAGGTTCGGCGCAACCGTGATGCATGGGGTGGCGAGAACCGCTATTTCGATGGACTAAATGAGATTTTAGGCACGCCACAAAACGAGAAAAGAGCCGGGAAGTCTGGTAATAAGCGGCGCGAGGATCAGCGCAAGGATCGCTTTGCCCCCAACTCGTCCGCTTCTAGGAACTCGCCTGTCCGGCGCGAGGACCGGCGCGAGGACCGGAATACGGATCGCCTACGCAATGAGTCGCCTTGGGCGCGCGATGCGCGACGTGAGGCAGAGGCGATGCGTCCCCCCATAGACCTTTCACAGCCCATGCGACTCAACCGCTATATCGCCCATTGTGGCGAGTGCAGTCGTCGCGATGCGGATGAAATGATTACCAACGGCGAAATCTCCATCAACGGCGTGGTGTGTACTACGCTCGGGGAAAAGATCATCCCCCAGCAAGATGTGGTCACGCGCAACGGAGAGACGCTAAAATTAGAGCAAAAAGTCTACATCCTGCTCAATAAGCCAAAGGATTATATCTGCACCGTCGAAGACCCTCATGCCGAGCATACCGTGCTGGAGCTCGTGAAGGATGCCTGCTCAGAACGGATTTACCCCGTAGGGCGGCTCGACCGTAATACGACCGGGCTGCTCCTCTTAACCAATGACGGCGAACTAACCGATCGCTTGACGCACCCCAGTTACGCGAAGCAAAAGATTTACGAGGTAACCCTCGATCGTAAGGTGAATGCCAGCGATATGGAGCAGCTCCTTGCGGGCGTAACCCTTGACGACGGCGAGGTGGCACGCGTAGATGAAATCGCCTACGTACGCCCTAATGATTCCGCTACCGTGGGGGTCACAATCCATACGGGACAGAACCGTGTCGTACGTCGTATGTTTGATTCGTTGGGCTTCCGTGTCGAACGCCTCGACCGAGTCTATTATGCGGGGATGACCAAGCGTAACCTCCCGCGCGGGACGTGGCGTTACCTTACCGCAGAGGAGGTTCGGATGCTCAAGAACGATAGTTACAAGTAGGGTGGTGTTAACCTAGTTTTATTTTGGCGATGATTCAGCGTGTGCAGTCTCTCTATTGGTTTTTAGCGGCAGTACTTCTTGCTGTTTTCTATTTTGCAAGTTTTGCGTACATCACGACGCCAGAGGGGGCGATCAATCTTTCGGTATGGAACGGTGTCGTGGTAGACCCTGCCGGGAGTTATAACTTTGCCCTCTCTTTTTGGCCCTTGCACGTCGTGGTGCTCCTTGCCGTATTGTCAACCCTTATCACGATCTTTTGTTTCAAACGTCGCGCCTTGCAGTTGCGTTTGAGTGGCATCGCTATGGTGTTAGATCTTGGCGTATTGGGCTTGTCTTACTTTTACTATCGCACGCTATCTGGGCAGGTGGAGGGATTGACCTCGCTTTCAATTGTTTATCTCTTGCCCTTGATAGCCGCCATTCTTACCCTCTTGGGCTTTCTGGGTGTAAAGAAAGATATTGCGATTTTGCGAAGCCTGTCGCGCCTATAGGCGCTAAGGGCTTGCCGCCCTTAGCACCCGAACGGCGGGGTTCCGGGGTTCGTAGCGCCGCAGCATGCTACGCCCTCTCGCCCGCAGGGCGAGGCATATTCCCAACCCTTCCCTGTAGGGGCAACTCGGCACGACGTGCCGCCTTCCCGTTTATCCCTTTTCAACCGAATGGAGGGGTTCTGTAGGGGCGCAGCATGCTTTCGCCCTGCGCCGTGAGGCGCATAATGAATCGATGCGAAAAAACACCACATGGCGCACCGCGCCATCAAACGCCGCGCCTTGTTGATTATCTCCCGCCTCTCCTCCACCACGGGCCGTCCGCCCTTAGGACCCGCCCGTTCGGCGTGAGGACCCTCCACCACGGGCGGCGCGCCCTTAGCGCCGATACTGTCCTAAAAAATCATGTAAACAAAAAGCTTTTTTTACGTATTAGTAGGAGGGGAAGGGGAGCTTTCCCCCTACTTATCTAAATACGACCAGTAATGGAAACATACGAAAAAGCTCGCTGTATCGCCCTTGAAGCCTCTATAGATTACACCGCTGGCGGCGTAGTAAGTAAACAGGTGACAAAGAACGAGGCGGGGAATATAACCCTTTTCGCCTTCGATAAGGGGCAGGGACTCTCCGAACATACGGCTAATTTCGACGCCTTCGTCCAAGTTCTTGATGGCGAGGTAGAAATACGTATCGACGGACAACCGCACCACCTTAAGCGGGGCGATTGTATTATCATGCCTGCCGGACACCCACATAGTCTCCAAGCAACTGAGCGCTTTAAGATGTTGCTCACGATGATTCGAGGCTAGGGAAAGAAAGACAGTATTTTAAGATTTGATTACATTTGCAGAACCTGTCGTCTTCCTGCGAGAGTGCGATGGGCGTTCGTGGTACTATAAACGACCTAAAAGATGCCTAGACGATTACCTATTTACCTAGTCCTCGACACCTCGGGCTCTATGCTAGGGGAACCGATTACCGCCGTAGAGAACGGCGTAGATAACCTTGTGAGCTCCTTGCGGCAAGATCCGCACGCCCTCGAGTCGGCCTACTTGAGTGTCATTTGCTTTGATAACGAGGCGACCCAAGTCGTCCCCCTTACCGATTTGAATGACTTTCAAACCCCACACTTCACCGCACGCGGACTAACTTCGCTCGGTAAAGCATTGAAACTCTTGGCAGATCGCCTAGATAACGAAGTGACAAAGTCGACCACTACCGTAAAGGGCGATTGGAAGCCCCTCGTCTTTATCTTTACCGACGGCGCCCCAAACGATGCGTGGGAAGAGGGACTCGCTGAGTTCAAGAAGCGGAAGGTGGGCATCGTGGTCGCTTGTGCCGCAGGACCAGATGCCGACGATACCATCTTGCAGCAGATTACCGAGAATGTCGTACGCCTTGAGACAATGGACTCAGCTGGGATACGAGCCTTCTTCCGTTGGGTTTCTGCCTCTATTTCTACCGGAAGCCAACTCGTGGATGCTGGGCAAAATACCACAGGGAACGATCTGCCCGCAGTGCCTGACGAACTACACCCGCTGTTTTAAGCACCCAAAGGGGAACGAGGAATGTCGTCTACTTATCGCCTAGAGAACGAGGTTGTTATCCTTCCGAATGGGGTGGAAAATAAACCCTATTCGCTTTATTTTGACTTCCTAGACGCGCTGCAGCTCGAGGAATATGGCGATAATGAGAAATATAAGGTGGTGCTCGAGATTGTAGGACTAGAGGAGTTAGGGCTCAACTATTCCTCTGCAAAGAAGTCTATTACAGGAATTCCGAAAAAAGAGGGGCAACACAACCTGTTATTGCGCTTGTGGACAGACTTTAGCCCCGACGCTAAGCCGCGGGAGTGGCAAGTCCGCTTCTTGGTAAACGGCGATCCGCGCTCGAAATGGCTGGATTTACCCACACCCCCCGACATGGAATATCCTACGCCCAATACGCATTCGCATATCGTGGCGTGGCATACACCCAAACGTCTGTTAGCCGCCAGTGTACGAGGACGTTCGCACGCACACGAAGGGAAACCGCGGGATGATGCGTTTCACATCAGTTATTTTACCAAGAAAGATATCTATTTCTTGGCTGTGGCAGATGGGGCAGGCTCGGCAGCCTTTTCACGCAAGGGCGCTTCGCTAGCTTGTGACACGGCATGTAAGGCGTGCGAGAAGTATCTCCTTTCTACCAATGCCCTGAAGTTGCGGTGTTCGGATCTAGAGTTGGCGAAACAGCATCTCGCCGAGGCGCTTTGTAAGGGCGTAGCGGCCGCTTACGAAGCCATCTGTGCTGAGGCGCAGACGCAGGAGAGGCAGGTGCGAGAGTATGCGACGACCTTACAGGTGGCGCTTTGTAAGAAGGTAGGGACGAGCTACCTCTTTGTGACTTGGTGGGTGGGCGACGGCGCCTTGGCACTCTATGATGCCAACGAGAAGGAGGTATTTCTGCTCGGGACGCCAGATCACGGCGAGTATGAGGGACAGACCCGTTTCCTCACCATGCCCGAGATCGGGGGAAATCCACAGGCTATCGCGCAGCGGATTCGACGCGCCGTAGTGGCCGATTTTACCGCCTTGTGCCTGATGACCGATGGGGTAAGCGATGCGAAGTTTGAGTCTGATGCGGCACTCTCAATGCCCGAGGCGTGGGGGCGTTTTTGGGCAGACCTTCACGGAAAGAATGAGTACCATGTCGCAGTCTCGCTTGACAATATGAAGGCCGTGGAACTCTCCCTTGAGAAATGGCTTCAGTTTTGGGCGAAGGGAAGTCATGATGACCGAACCTTAGCCATGTTGTTTTAGAGG
The DNA here is from genome assembly GCA_905373665.1 of Bacteroidia bacterium. Classification (GTDB taxonomy): domain Bacteria; phylum Bacteroidota; class Bacteroidia; order Bacteroidales; family CAJPTX01; genus Bacteroides_D. The sequence goes on along the minus strand of CAJPTV010000013.1, from coordinate 27,303 downwards.
CGGAGGGCTACAATGTCGACCCAGGTAGTAGAACTGGTTGCGGTGGATGGGACGCCGATAGAGTATATCGATGAGGTGATAGGCTCGGGGGGCTCGAAGGATGTCTATTACAGTCCGGATAAGTCGTACGTCGTAGCTTTTTTTAGAAAGACGCCAGATGCCAACACGCAGGCGCGTTTGGAGAACATCGTCAGTCGTTACCGCAAAAGTATTTTTGAGCAGGAGTTTGGCGACTATTGGCGGCGCTTTTTCTGTTGGCCCACCAATATCGTCTATCACGAGGGGCGTTTGGGGGTGGTCTCGCCCACCTACGACGCTGATTTCTTCTTCAAGGTCGGGTCGAAGGAGAATGACCGTTCGCGCCTGAGAGGGAAAGAGAAGAACGGTAAGTGGTTTGCATCGGCAAAGCATCAAAATACGATTTTGGCGCGCGCAGAGCGAGGCGATTGGTACAACTATTTTCAGGTCTGTCTCTGCATTAGTCGTGCGGTGCGTCGTTTGCACGCTGCGGGGCTCGCCCATTCGGACCTTTCGTTTAACAACGTGCTGGTGGCTCCGACCGCTGGTCGGGCGTGCATCATCGATATTGACGGGCTCGTGGTGCCAGGGAAGTTTTTCCCCGAGGTGATTGGTACGAAGGAGTTTATCGCTCCCGAGGTCTACCAAACGAAGAATTTGCCCAAGGATGACCCGCGCCGTTCACTTCCGAACATCCGAACCGATCGGTTTGCCTTGGCAGTGCTCGTCTATTTTTACCTTTTGAACCGCGACCCCTTTGATGGGCAAAAGGTGTTTGATATTGACGACGACGAGCGCGATGAGATGCTCCGTCGGGGCGAGAAGGCACTCTTTGTGGAAAATCCGCATGATATTTCTAATGCGGTGCGGGTCTCTGACCTAGACGAAAAACAGTTACCGCAGGGCGATCCTGCGCAGCGTCCGTATACGCTGTGCGGTCCCTACCTCAAGAAGCTCTTTGACCGAGCCTTTATCACAGGGCTGCACCAGCCTGATTTGCGCCCGACTGCGCAGGAGTGGGAAGACGAGATTGTGAAAACAGTCGATTTATTGCACCCGTGCCCGAACTTAGACTGCTCGCACAAGTGGTTCGTGCTCGACGATATCGAGAGGCGGGTTTGTCCCTTTTGCGGCGAGAAGGTGCGCGGGGCGATCCCCGTTCTAGACCTCTATTACCTTCATTCCAACGGGGAGTATATGAGCGAAGAGCACTGGGTCGTGCTCTATGACGGACGCCCCCTTTACCCATGGCACTTGCAGCATAATATTGCGCCGAACGAGCGACTGCCTCTCAGCGAGCGCAAGCGGGTAGCTTTTTTTCGTAAGCAGGGCGAAAAGTGGCTTTTGGTGAACGAACGCATCACGGAACTGTGGGATCTTTCCGCAGGGAAGCCCATCTCCGTAGGGGCGGTGGTGGAGCTATATCATGGCCAACGTCTTCTCTTTTCCGATGCTCCAGAGGGGCGTAGGTGTGTGGTGCGTTGGGAGCATGAAATTTGATAGGAAAATCTATATTTGTAGGACGGCGCGTAGCGCCTAAAGCGCCATTTAACAACTCATATCTATGAACCCATCGCATCATTACACGGGGCTTACGCCCGCGCAGGTGCAGCAGAGTCGTCAACAGTATGGTGAGAACATCCTCACGCCGCCGAAGAAAGAGTCGTTGTGGCGTCAGTTTCTCCGTAAGTTTGCCGACCCGATTATCATTATTCTTTTGGTCGCTTTGCTCCTCTCGGCGGCCGTGGCGTGTTTTGAGTATGCGACCGCTAAGGCGGATATAGAGGCTTTCTTCGAGCCCGTGGGGATTCTCATTGCGGTTCTTTTGGCCACGACGGTGGGCTTTTTCTTTGAGGTGAGTGCTAATCGGAAGTTCGACGTCCTTAATCAGGTGAATGATGAGCTGCCGGTGGATGTGCTGCGAGAGGGAGGGATTACGCAAATCTCTAAGCGCGAGGTCGTTGTGGGGGATATTGTGGTGCTCAATACGGGGGATGAGGTGTCTGCAGACGGAGAGCTGATTGAGGCGATCTCCTTGCAACTCAATGAGTCTACGCTTACGGGAGAGCCCGTGGCGAAAAAGACGACCGATCCCGCAAACTTTGACGAGCACGCGACCTATCCCTCCAATCATGTCTTACGCGGCACGTCAGTGGTCGACGGTCATGGGTTGATGCGGGTTTTGAAGGTGGGGGATGCGACCGAGTATGGCAAAGTGTATGAGGGGGCGCAAATCGATAATTCGGTACAAACGCCGCTCAATCAGCAGCTCAATCGGTTGTCGAAGCTCATCACGAAGGGCTCTTATCTCCTTGCCGCCTTAATTTTGGTGGGGCGTTTGGTAGCCTATTTTGTGAACGCAGGGGGGCTCGTCATTGCGGACGGGCTGCTCTTTGGGAGTTACCTTCTCAATACGGCAATGATTGCAGTGACCGTGATTGTGGTGGCGGTCCCCGAGGGACTGGCGATGAGTGTGACCTTCAGTCTTGCGCTCAGTATGAAGCGGATGCTCGCCACGAACAATCTTGTGCGTAAGATGCACGCTTGTGAGACGATGGGGGCAACCACGGTCATTTGCACCGACAAGACGGGGACGCTTACCCAGAATCAGATGCGGGTGCACGAAGCCAAGCTTTATAACGAGGCGCAGAGTCGTGTTTTTTTGCCTGAGGCGATTGCGCTTAATACGACGGCTTTTCTAGATCGCTCGAACCCTGAGCGTATTGAGGCGCTCGGCAACCCGACGGAAGGGGCGCTGCTCTTGTGGTTGCAGGGGCAGGGTATTGATTATCAGCCCATCCGAGAGCAGGTCTCGGTCATCGAACAATTGACCTTTTCGACCGAACGGAAGTATATGGCTACCCTCGTGCGCTCGTCGGTAGTGCCGCAGCGGGTGTTGTATGCGAAGGGGGCACCGGAAATGCTCCTCGAAATGTGTGTGGATTTGCCTGTCGCAAAAGAGGAGATTTTGGCGCAGCTGCTGGGCTATCAGAATAAGGCGATGCGTACCCTCGCCTTAGCTTACCAAGTGCTTGAAGATGGGGATGATACGCAGTACATTCGTGACGGGCGCTTGGTGGGTACGAAACTGACCCTGCTGGGGATCGTGGCGATAGCTGACCCGATTCGTGCGGATGTTCCCGCGGCGGTAGCAGCGTGTTTGCAAGCTGGCATTGCGGTTAAGATCGTCACGGGCGACACGCCAGGGACTGCCAAGGAGATCGGGCGGCAAATCGGCTTGTGGCTTGCGGATGAACCTGATGCGCACCACCTTACGGGGGCGGAGTTCGCAGACCTCTCAGATGCGGAGCTGTTGGAGCGAGTGGTGGATTTGAAAATTATGTCGCGAGCGCGTCCGCATGACAAGCAGCGGCTCGTGCAGCTCCTGCAACAGAAGGGGCAGGTCGTAGCTGTCACGGGCGATGGGACGAATGACGCGCCAGCGCTCAATGCCGCACAGGTGGGATTGTCGATGGGGGATGGCACCTCGGTGGCGAAGGAGGCGAGTGATATTACCATCCTTGACAACTCCTTTACGAGTATCTCGAGAGCCGTGATGTGGGGACGGTCGCTTTATCAGAACATTCAGCGCTTTATCCTCTTCCAGATGACCATCAACGTGGCGGCGTGTCTGATCGTGCTGTTGGGAGCTTTTCTTGGCACAGAGTCGCCGCTTACAGTCACGCAAATGTTGTGGGTAAACCTGATAATGGACACCTTTGCTGCACTAGCTTTGGCCTCATTGCCGCCTTCGGAACGGGTGATGCGTAACAAACCTCGCAGCACAACTGAGCATATTATAACCCCAGCGATGGGGCGTCAGATTCTGGGGGTAGGGCTCTTTTTCGTCGTGCTCTTTTTTGGCTTGATTCAGTACTTTAAGCACGTGGAACTGACCTCGTTGACGCAGTTCCGCTTTACAGAGTTTGGGGCGCATTTCTTTGATTTCCGAAATGGGCATCTTTCCCCCTACGAACTCTCTCTTTTTTTTACTATCTTTGTGTTACTCCAATTTTGGAACATGTTTAATGCCAAGGCTTTCCTGAGTGGAAAGACCGCATTTGCGAACCTAGGGCAGAGTAAAGGGTTCTTGTGTGTTGGGGGCGTGATTTTGTTAGGTCAAATAATAATTGTTACATTTGCGGGAAGTTTGTTCGGAATAGTGCCCCTTAGTTGGGGAGATTGGGTGTTCGTCTTTATTGCTACCTCTTTGGTTCTTTGGGTGGGTGAGGTAGTGCGGTTGGTAAGAACTCTAACTAAATAATAATTAGGAGGTTTTGGATATGGGTTTCATTTCGGTGTACACTAGTACTTTGAAGCGTTACGTAGACTTCAAGGGGCGTTCAAATCGTGCAGAGTTTTGGACTTTCATCTTGATCAACTCGATCATTTCTGCAATCTTAATGAAGCTGGTTGGGTTTGCATCACCGATGGCAGGACAGGTCGTTTCTGGGATTTTTTCGCTGTTTGTTTTGATGCCCACGATCGGAGTATCGGTTCGCCGTATGCACGATTTAGGTAAGGGCGGCGGATGGGTTTGCATCACATTCGTGCCGATCATTGGTGCGATTTGGTTTCTCATTCTTTGCGCTTCGAAGGGTGAAGAGGCTGAGAACCGTTTCGGTGCTCCCGTTGCCTAGTTTTGGTTGAGGTAATTTTTTTCATGACAAGAGTCCTAGGATTCGCGAAAGCGGATTCTGGGGCTTTTTTTTAGGACACTAAGGGCGCGCCGCCCTGTGTTAAGAAGAGGCGAGAGAAGTGAACAGGGAGCTCTTACACACTTTTTTAGGACAGTATCGCAACGATCCCACCGTGGGGATTTTTAGAGTGTCTTGCGCTCTAGAAGTAAGAATAATGCTATATTTGCATTTGACTAGGAAAATAATTCGAGATGGAGGAATTACGTATAGTGGTCTTAGCAAAGCAGGTGCCTGATACGCGCGCTGCTGGAAAAGATGCCATGAAGGCGGATGGTACGGTGAATCGCGCCGCCTTGCCTGCAATTTTTAATCCCGAAGACTTAAATGCCTTGGAATTGGCGTTAAAACTTAAGGACGAACACGCAGGCGTGCGGGTTACGATCTTGACCATGGGGCCAGCTCGTGCGGCGGATATTATCCGCGAAGGGCTGTATCGTGGTGCGGATGATGGCGTGTTGCTCTCGGGGCGTGCTTTTGCGGGGTCTGACACTTTGGCTACCTCTTATGCACTGGCGTGTGCGGTACGTAAACTCAATCCGCAGTTGGTGATTGCAGGACGTCAGGCTATTGACGGGGATACGGCACAGGTTGGGCCACAGGTGGCGCAGAAGCTCGGGTGGCCACAAATCACCTACGTGGAAATGGCGAAGTTGGAAGGGGAGCGGATCACCGTACGTCGACGTGTGGAGCGTGGCGTAGAAGAGCTACAGGGGCGTTTACCCTTGGTTTTGACAGTGAATGCGACTGCCCCCGAGTGTCGTTCGCGTAATGCGAAGCTGTTGATGCAGTGGAAGCGTGCGGCTGCACCTTCGGAAAATGTGGCAGAGGACGGTTACAAGCACCCCCTCATCGAGGAGTGGAGTGATGCGGCGTTGAATGCCGAGCCGTCGGAATTGGGGTTGGCGGGGTCGCCCACCAAGGTTAAGACGGTGGAAAACGTGGTCTTCCAAGTGAAAGAATCAAAGCGCTATGAGGCGAGTGCCGCCTCGGTAGATGAGCTCGTGCGAGAGTTGATGGCAAGCCACACGATAGGTTAAGCACATAGGAGGTAAGGCAGTGAATAACGTATTTGTATACTTAGAGATAGAGGGACGCGAGATCGCTGACGTCAGCTTGGAGCTTTTGACCAAGGCGCGGACGTTGGCAGCGGAACTCGGGGTTGCTGTAGAGGCTGTGGCCATCGGTAAAGATCTGGATTGGGTGCAACCCATTTGCGCAAAGTATGGCGCGACGCGCCTCCACGTAGCAGATGATAAGCGTTTGGAGTATTATCTCACGATGCCGCATGAGCGTATCCTGTGTGATATTTTCCAACGCGAGAAGCCCCAGATAGCTCTTTTCGGCGCTACTTCGGTAGGGCGTGATCTTGGCCCGCGCGTTTCCTCCGCCCTTCACAGTGGGCTGACCGCAGACTGTACCCGCTTGGAGATTGGCGAGTATAAGGATGCGAAGGCGGGAAAAACGTACGAAAATTTGCTTTTCCAGATCCGTCCTGCTTTTGGAGGGAATATTATCGCGACGATTGTGAACCCAGACTGCCGTCCGCAGATGGCTACCGTTCGCGAGGGGGTAATGAAGCGTGAGGAGCTCAAGACGCCCGTAGCGTGTGAGGTGGTAAAGGTAGATCTCTCGGTACTCAAGGAAGAAGATTTCTTGGTATCGATTATTTCTCGTCAGCTTGAGAAACAGGCGGTGAACATCAAGGGTGCTACGCTGATTGTGGCAGGAGGGTATGGTGTCGGAAGTCGCGAAGGCTTCAATAAGCTCTTTGAATTGGCACACCTGCTGGGCGGCGAGGTCGGTGCATCACGTGCTGCGGTCGATGCGGGGTTTGCAGATCATGAGCGCCAGATTGGTCAGACGGGGGTGACCGTGCGTCCGAAGCTCTATATCGCGTGCGGGATCTCAGGACAGGTACAGCACACGGCGGGGATGAGCGAGTCGGCCGTGATTATCTCAATCAACACAGACCCGAATGCGCCGATTAACCAGATAGCGGACTATACGGTGGTGGGCGACTATGCGGAGGTGATCGATAGGTTTATCGAGTCCTATAAGCGGAATTCGAAGTAAGCGAGCGTTGCACTAGAATAGAAAGTAAAGAGATGGCGAATTTTTTTGAAGACAATCCTTCGTTGCTTTTCCAGCTCGATCATCCACTCATGCAACGCATCGTGGAGCTTAAGGAAAATCATTTCTCAGGAGAGAACCGTGAGGCATACGCGCCGCAGGATTACGCGGATGCGCTAGAGAATTATCGTCAGGTGTTGGGGATTGTGGGGGAAATTTGTGGCGATGTTTTAGCCGCTAATGCAGAACGTGTGGATGCGGAAGGACCGACAGTGGTAGACGGACGTGTGCACTATCACCCAGGGACACAGCAAAATCATGATGCGTTGGCACAGGCAGGTCTGTATGGAATGTCGTTGCCGCGCGAGTTCGGTGGGTTGAATTTCCCGATGGTGCCCTACGTTATGGCAGCGGAGTTGGTAAGTCGTGCAGACGGTGGTTTTGCCAATATTTGGGGGTTGCAAGATTGTGCAGAAACGATCAATGAATTTGCTTCTGACGAGCAGCGCCGCCAGTACCTTCCTTTGGCTAACCAAGGGAAGACCTTTGCGATGGGACTAACGGAGCCCGATGCAGGGTCTGACTTACAGGCTGTTATGCTTAAGGCGCATTATGATGAGAAGCGTGGCACGTGGTTGCTTAACGGCGTAAAGCGTTTCATTACCAATGGTGATGCGGATGTCTCGCTCGTAATGGCGCGCTCCGAAGAGGGCACGACAGACGCACGTGGGATTTCCCTTTTCCTTTACGACAATAAGAAGACCGACTGTGTGCGAGTACGTCGTATCGAGCACAAGATGGGGATTATCGGTTCTCCGACCTGTGAGCTCGTTTTCAAGGATGCACCCGCAGAGTTGGTGGGTGAGCGTAAGTTGGGGCTCATCAAGTACGTGATGTCGCTGATGAATGGCGCTCGTTTGGGCGTTGCGGCACAGAGTGTTGGGATAGCAGAGGCTGCTACGCGCGAGGCAGAAAAGTATGCGAATGAGCGTGAGCAGTTTGGGAAACTGATTAAGAACATCCCCGCGGTGCGAGAAATGTTGGTGATGATGCGTGCGAAGACGGATGCGATTCGTGCGTTGCTTTATGAAACAACCCGCTACGTGGATATCTACAAGTCGCTCTTGCACATCCAACGTGAACGTACTTTGACCAAAGAGGAACGGAACGAGTTGAAGGAGTATACGCGCCTAGCGGAGATGTTTACGCCGCTTGCGAAACTCTTTGGTAGTGAGTTCTGTAACCAAGTGACCTACGATGCGGTACAAGTGCATGGAGGGACGGGCTACATGCGCGATTTCCCCGTGGAGCGGCTCTATCGCGATGCGCGTATCACGAATATCTATGAGGGTACGTCGCAGTTGCAGGTCGTAGCGGCGATACGTTCGGTAATGACAGGGCAGTTGACGCAGCGTCTGACCTTCTTTGCACAGCAGGTGAAGGGTGAGGCTTTTGCCGCAGAAGCGAAGTTGCTCGCAGCTTTGACGGAGGAGTTGACCCAGTCTATTGAGCAGGTGCAGAAGGCAGAGAACCCGAACTATATTGATTTTCATGCACGTCGCTTGGTGGAAATCGGAGGCTTTATTGCGATAGCCTACTTGTTAATCTTGGATAGTGAGCGTTGCACGTGTGAGAAGAACTGTTTCGAGCAGAGTGCGCGTCGTTTTGTGCGTTATGCGGAAGTGCAGGTGCGTGAGCGCGTGATGCTTATCAATAGTATCACCTTGGAAGCATATCTTGCTGACTATGATGTAGAAACACCCGAGGCATAAGGTAGGGAGTTCGGTGCAGAGAAAAGGATTCTGAATAGATATACAGAGAAATGAAACGTTTGTCTTTGTTGTGGTTGTTTGTCCCATTGGCTTTAATGGGGTGTAAGGAGAGTGCCAATATGCCGAAACCGATAGATCTTGCCGACATCGATAGTTCTGTTACGCCAGGGAATGATTTCTACCAGTACTCTAACGGAGGGTGGTTGAACCGTACGGAAATCCCTTCGGATCGTGTTCGTTATGGCGCTTTTGACGTCCTGCAAGAGGAAACGGAAGAGAAGGTTAAGGATATTCTTTTCCGTGCATGGGAGCGTAAGGGAGATACGACCAATCTGGATTGGGTGAAGATCGGGGACTTTTACGCTTCGGGGATGGATACCGTGGCTATTGAGCAGGCTGGTCTTTCGCCCTTGGAACCCGATTTGGATATTATTAAGAGCTTGGTCGATCCTGCGGATTTGGTGCGGGAGTTTGCGCGCGAGCGTTCGATTGGTGGCGGCGATCCGTTCTATGTGAGTGTAGACCAGGATAGTAAGGAAGCGACGAGTTATATCATGACGCTTTCGCAGAGTGGGTTGGGGATGCCCGATCGTGACTATTATTTTGGGGACGACGAACGTACGAAGGCGCTCCAAGATGCTTACATCAAGATGCTTACTCGTTTCTTTGTCTTGATGGGGAATAAGGACGATGTGGCTACTTCTATGGCGAGTGATGTCTTTGGGCTAGAACGTCAGATGGCTGAGGCTTCCTTGTCTCGTTTGGAGTATCGTGACCCACACCTTACTTACAACAAGTTGACAGCCGCAGAGTTGCAGAAATTGACACCAAATATTGACTGGAATGTCTTTTTCCAGAACTTGGGGGTAGACTTGCCAGCAACTCTGTTGGTAGACAATCCGAAGTTCCTACAGGCTGTAAACAAGCTTTTGACTGAAACGCCGATCAATGTGTGGAAAGACTACCTCTCAGTACACTTTGTGATGGGGTACGCTTCCGCTCTCTCCACGCCTTTTGAGAATGCTTCGTTTGAGTTTTTCGGAACTGTGCTCTCTGGTCAGCAGGTACAGAGTCCTCGTTGGCGTCGTGTGATGCGTATGACGCAGGGGGTTCTTGGTGAAGTGATTGGTAAGGCTTATGTAGCTGAAAACTTCCCTCCAGCGGCTAAGGAGCGGATGCTGACTTTGGTGGAGAACCTTCGTGCGGCATATCGTGAACGTATGGCGCAGTTGCCTTGGATGAGTGACGAAACGAAGAAGAAGGCACAGGAGAAGTTGGATGCTATTACGGTAAAGATCGGTTATCCTGACAAATGGCGTGATTATACAGATTTGAGTATTTCGCGAGACAGCTACGTTCAGAATATCCGTAATGGGCAGGTATTCCAGTTCATGTATACGATGTCCCGGTTGGGTAAGCCCGTGGATCGCACAGAGTGGTTCATGTACCCACAGACGGTGAATGCATATTACAGCCCATCGCTTAATGAGATAGTCTTCCCAGCTGCGATTCTTCGTCCTCCTTTCTTTGATGTGAATGCGGATGACGCGGTAAATTACGGAGCGATTGGCGTGGTCATTGGGCACGAAATCACGCACGGGTTTGACGATCAAGGTCGTCTCTACACCAAGGATGGTAATCTGCAGAACTGGTGGACGAGCGAAGATTCGTTGCGTTTTACCGAGTATACCAAGTTGTTGGTGGATCAGTTCAATGCATTTGAAGTACTGCCTGGCAAGTTTGTAAACGGTAGTCTTACCTTAGGAGAGAATTTGGCTGACTATGGTGGATTGACCATCTCCGTGCATGCCTTTATGAAGTTGCTTGAAAAGGGTGGAGAGGCTGCACAACAGCAAATAGATGGCTTTACGCCATTGCAGCGCTTCTTCCTTGCTTATTCGAAGGTTTGGCGTAACCTTACGCGTCCTGAGGAAATGGCACGTCGACTTGTGGAGGACGTACACGCGCCGGGGATGTTCCGCGTAAATGGTGGTGTGTATAATATCGATGCGTTTTATCAAGCATTTGAGGTACCTACTACGAGTAAGTATTATCGTCCACAAGAACAACGTCCATCGATTTGGTAAAAAACGTATTTTGACCAATAGATAATATCGGAAAGTGGTGTCGGAGTGTAAATTCCGATGCCACTTTCTTTTTTTTCAGTACCTTTGGTACGTCTCTATTTATTGTTGTAGGTTGTAAGGAACAGAGAGTTATGTGGCGCGCTTGGTGCTTATGGGTCGGTATATTATTGTCCTCCGTGGTTGGTGCGGTGGGACAGGATTCTGTCTCTGGGAGTGGACGCATCACAGTTCGTGGGGAGAAATACTGTTTGCATGTAGTTGCTAAAGGCGAGACTCTGTATGCTATTAGCCGCAAGTATAATGTGTCACAAACGGCAATCGCAGCAGCCAATCCAGACATATATTATGGTATCAAAGAGGGACAAATGCTTAAGATCCCCCTTGCAGGGGAGGAAGGTCAAAAGCAAGAGGATGTGACGGGAGTTCGCCTACACATTGTAAAGGCGGGGGAGAGTCTTTACTCGTTGTCTCGAGAGTTTGGAGTGCCTGTGGCAGAGTTGCGGAAGTTTAACTCACTACTTTCGGACACCTTGCAGGTGCATACGATTTTGCGTATTCCGCCGAGTGTGAGTGAACGGCAGGTAACTCTGTATGAGGTGCAAAAGGGGGAGGGTGTTTATGGTATTTCTAAGCGTTTTGGGGTGAGTCAAGAACAGCTTTTGGAGGCGAACCCGTGGTTGCGAGAACGGGCGCTTGGAGTGGGAGATAAACTTGTAATCCCGCAGTCACAATCTTCGAGTAAAAATGAGTCGGAGGAAGTGGAGATACATACAGCACCAACTCCAGTTGTGCGTTGTGATTCAACCAATGCATTCCCACGTGGAAAGCGATTGGAGGTGGCGCTTCTTTTACCGTTTGATTTGGGGAAGTCGACCACATCAGAAAGTGAAGAAGAGAGTTATGATGTTGCTGCAACGTCGTCCCGAGGGATTGAGGCGAATACGCGCTATTTGGACTTTTATCAGGGGTTACTCCTCGCTCTTAATGAGTTTCGTCTGAAAGGCTGTAATATCCGCTTATCTGTTTTTGATACTCAGCGTTCAACAGCAGTGCTACAAAAGATTATACAGAGCGATACGCTACGAAATGCGAATTTAATAATAGGTCCTGTAGACCCTAAGAACATCTCATTATTAAGCCAATATGCGGCACAGAATAGAATTCCGATAGTATCACCTCTCTCTGGTAAGACACCAGCGTCTGATTTGAACCCCTTTCTTTTCCAAGCGAATCCATCTTTTTACACGCAACTCAAGTCTTTAGTGCAGGAGTCTATTGAGCCTGGTACGCAAAAGGTGATTGTCTTGCGTGAGGAATCGCTTGCTGATGCTGAAATGGCAGATCACTTGATAACTCTCTTGCGCGAACAGGTTGCGAAGCTTACTCCTGCACCCACAATAGAGGTCTTAAAATACCCCAAAGGAGGGGCTACACTTAAGCTTACGCCACGTTTGCGCTCATTGATAGAGGGGGCGAAGAACACGAAGATCTTTATTCCTTCTCACAGTGAGCCTTTTGTAAGCGATCTTCTTGGGCAGCTCAATGCTATTTCGTTGTTAAAGGAAGCCGATTCTATAGATATTTATGGGATGGCGCGTTGGTTTAAGATGCGGAATCTTGACCTTTCGCAGCTTGGTGCAGTGCGTGTAACACTCTTCTCGCCATTCTACATAGACTATCAGTCAGAGCTCGTGCGGGAGTTTTTAGAGTCTTATCGCGATGTCTTTCGTGTAGAGCCGTCGCAGTATGCTTTTCAAGGTTATGACGTGCTGAAGTTTTTTCTGCATGCTATTTATCGCTATGGAGAGGACTTCCGCTATTGCCTCCCTTATTGCGATATTCCGCTCCTTCAGACGCGTTTTGACTTCCGTGCTGCACAGGAGTTCAGTTCGTATGAAAGCAAAGCGATTTACCTCTTACAGTTCGATTTAGAACGGGGATTGATGCTTAAGTAAGTATCATGTTAATACAAAAAGAGGGCGTTATTGTTAGTTACATAACGCCCTCTTTTTGTATCCGTTAGACTTAGGGTTATTCTTCTTATTCTTTTACCACCAAGTGTAGTTCAGTTAACTGTGCAGAATCGATGAGCGATGGACTGGCTATCATTACGTCACGTCCTGCATTGTTTTTTGGGAAGGCAATGTAGTCACGAATGGAGTCAGCACCTCCGAAGAGTGAGCAGAGTCGGTCAAAACCAAAGGCTATCCCTCCGTGAGGCGGTGCTCCGTAGCGGAAGGCATCGAGCAAGAAGCCAAACTGTGCATGTGCAGCCTCTTCGGTAAAACCGAGTGCTTTGAACATGCGTTCTTGGATAGTGCGATCGAAGATACGGATAGAGCCTCCACCGACCTCCGTTCCGTTTATTACCATGTCGTAAGCATTGGCACGCATCGCGCCTGGATTGCTCTCGAATAACTCCACATCATCTGGGTGAGGTGAGGTGAAGGGATGATGCATGGCGTAGAAGCGTTGTGTCTCTTCATCCCACTCAAAGAGGGGGAAATTTACAACCCAGAGTGGCTTAAATACCTTGGGGTCTAAGAGCCTTTCATTACGAGCAACTTCAAGACGAAGCGTTCCGAGCGCTACTTGCGTCTCTGTGGTCTTCCCCGCCATGAAGAGCATTAAGTCTCCTTGCGTAGCTCCTAATTCTTGGGCAAATTTCGCTAATAGAGCGGGCGTAAGGAACTTATCTGCAGAGGATTTGATACTTCCATCCTCTGGGGCTATTCTCGCGTAAATTAAGCCTGTTCCGCCCACTTGTGGACGCTTAACAAAATCGGTTAATGCATCGAGTTGCTTACGTGTGTATTTTGCCCCGTCCTTGACGCAAATCCCTCCAACGTAAGGGGCATTGTCAAAGACCGAGAAGCCCGTTTCACGGGTGAACGCCGTCACGTCGTGAATCTCCATCCCTACTCGCAGGTCGGGTTTGTCGCTCCCGTATTTAGACATTGCTTCGCTGTAGGGCATCCGTTGGAATGCGCCGTCGAACGTCACGCCGAGTACCTCTTCAAAGAGGGTGCGCATAAAGCTTTCAAACTCGCAGAGGATATCTTCCCGTTCGACAAAAGACATCTCACAGTCTATCTGTGTAAACTCGGGTTGACGGTCTGCACGTAAGTCTTCGTCTCGGAAACAACGTACTATTTGATAGTAACGTTCCATACCTGCAACCATAAGTAACTGCTTGAACGTCTGCGGACTCTGTGGGAGGGCATAAAACTCGCCAGCATGCATACGCGAGGGGACAACAAAGTCGCGTGCCCCTTCAGGGGTCGATTTGATAAGGAACGGCGTCTCTATTTCCACGAAATCGCGAGCATTGAGGTAACTCCTTACGGATTGTGCTATCTGGTGGCGCAGGAGCAAGGCGTCACGCACGGGCGGACGACGAATGTCAAGATAGCGATACTTCATTCGGAGCTCGTCGCCACCATCAGTTTCGGTCTCTATTGTGAAGGGGGGAACCTCGCTTCGGTTCAAGAGGGTTAGTGTTTGGAGCTCTATCTCGACGTCGCCAGTGGAAAGGGTCGCATTTTTGCTTGAGCGTTCGCGTACGATGCCCGTAGCTCTTATAACCCATTCACGTCCGAGGGCTTCAACCTCGGAGCGGAGTGCCGCCTCCGCATCTGAGACAACAAGCTGGACAATCCCCCAGCGGTCGCGCAGGTCTACAAAGAGCAGTCCGCCCATCTTGCGTACGCGTTGCACCCAACCACAGACGGTTACCGTTGTCCCCACGTGGGGCATACGCAATTCACCACACCGATGTGTTCTATACATAGCAGCTTAGTTAATATCTAACACCTGCAAAGTTAGTACTTTACTAGCGTAAAAAGAGGGACTTCATATAAAATTCAAAAGGGTGTGAAACTCACACCCCTCTGAACTTTCATTTAACTCTGAGCTGATTACTCAGCAACCACTTGGAAGGTGATCTGCGCGTGCAGCTCCTTGTAGAGCTTTACACGAGCGTGATACGTGCCGACTTCCTTTACCGCCTCTTCGATGGTAATGTTATGACGGTCAATATTCACTCCCTTTGCAGCCAAAGCTTCAGCTAACTGAATCGTGGTAACCGAACCAAAGATCTTGCCCGTGGTACTCGTCTTAGCACCAATTGTGAGCTTAATCTGCGAAAGCTCGTCTGCACGCTTCTGAGCCTCCTCGCGTAATTTCTGTTCTTTGTGCTGCTGCTGCTTCTTGGTTTCTTCAAACTGACGGAGGACGGAAGGGGTTACCGCCATCGCAATCCCATTAGGGATGAGATAGTTCCGAGCATACCCTGCGCGCACTTCGACCATATCGTCGCGATCGCCCAACCCGCGCAAATCCTTCACCAAGATAACACGTACGCACCCTTTCTTGGTAGCACGCTGCAATAACTGCTCGTTATTCTTCTCTGCCATTTTCTTTCGCCTCCTCTCTACTTCAATAGGTCAGTAACAAATGGCAAGAGAGCCAAGTGGCGCGCACGTTTGATAGCCTGTGCCACACGACGCTGATACTTCAATGAAGTCCCCGTGAGACGGCGTGGGAGGATCTTCCCTTGCTCGTTGAGGAACTTCTTAAGGAACTCAGGGTCTTTGTAATCGACATACTTGATACCGTTTTTCTTGAAACGGCAATAACGCTTCCGCTTTACTTCAACGGTGGGCGGAGCTAGATAACGAATCTCACCACCACGTGCCTGTACCATTATTTACCCTCCTCCACGTTTTGTTTAGCACTATTCTCGCCATCTGCGAGCTTCATACGGCGCTTGTTAGCGTATTCAAGCCCATCCTTGTCCAGACGCACGGTCAGGAAACGGATAATACGCTCATCACGACGGAACTGCGTCTCCAAACGATCTATCAGCTCGCCTGGTGCAGCAAACTGGAACAAGAAATAGTAGCCATTCTCTTTCTTCTTGATCGAGTAAGCTAATTTCTTAAGCCCCCAGTTCTCCTCATTTTCCATCTCACCTCCATTGGATGTAATGAAAGTGCGGAACTTATCGACTGTCTCCTTCATCTGGCTTTCAGACAAAACGGGAGTTGCAATGAAGACAGCCTCATAATGGTTCATCATTCCTAAACTCTCAACGGTTTTATGATTAAAAAACTTCGTACAAAGGTACGTATTTTTTGTGGAATTGCAATTAGAACAGTTGCAAGACCACAAAAAGCAGATGGGCAAAGATCCCCGCAGCAACCCCACCAAGCGTTTGCGCCAACAGGGCTTTGGAGGTAAGGGCTCGGAAACCAATCGAGTCGAACATTGCTGCATAAGTGCTCAGAAAACCACTCCAGCACATTCCCATCGCTGTAAAAACAGCAACCTCATTTCCGCCCAAAATCCCCTCCGCACTAAAACGCGGTAAGAGAGATAATGCTGCCCCAACCGACCCCAACGAGGTCACAGGAAAGGCGATAAGACTCGGAGACTCAAAGCCAAAAAGCAGTTGAAAAACAATCTCTATTTTGCCCGCCAGCCACGTCAAGATGGGGACTCCCTCGCCCGCCAAACCTTGATAACCCACAGCCGTATCCTTCGGACCAAAGGTAATAATCGTGATAAACGTGCTGATAATGAGCACCCCCGGGATGATCGAAAGCCCCAAGTCTACCCCCGTCTTTCCCCCATCCAAGATAGCATTCAGAAAGCGTTCAAAAAGCGACCCCTGAGATTTGAAAGAGAGCTGTTTTTTACTCTCTTCCAACATTTGCGCTTTTTCTTCGGGCGTTGGCTGCGTAAACGTCTTACGGGTAAAGAACTGCATAAGACGCGTCGCCACGATCCCCCCAAACATCGCCCCAAAGAGCCCTATCAAGGCACTTTGAAAATGCCCAAGACTCGACATAAAGGTGATGACGATTAGCCCCATCCCCATCGACGTCCCGAAGTTTGCCATAGAGACCAACTCGCGATCCGTCAGGCAGGCACGAAAACTCTTATCCTTAGCGAGGGACATGATGGCGGGGTTGTCACTAAAGAAAGTTATCACCGCTGCGAGAGCCGCCATCCCCGGCAGATTGTAGATCGGGCGCATCAGCGGACGGAGAGCAAACTCTATGAGGCGCATCACCCCAAACTCGATAAAGAGCTTGGCCAGCGCCCCCGTCAACACTGTGATAGCCATGATGAAAAAGACCGTGTGGGTGAGCAACTCAAAGGCCGTCTGCATGATGGTATTGAGGAGGTTTTTCGTCCCCATCGTCATCCCAAGAAAGCCCATCAGAGCTACGAACCCCGCAAGGAAAATAACCGCCTCAACCCGCCGATCGCGCAGGAAAGAAGGGTTGTTGAGCACCAGCCTTGGGCGCGCCAAAGGTCTGAAGTTTCGGAACTTGATATTCATCGAGGCTCCCTCCTCCCGCTCGCGTAACTAACGCACTATCAGCAAGTAATAGTTCTTCTTCCCCTTCTGTACCACAAAGTACTTCCCACTAATCGCATCGGCGAGCGTGGGCACTGCGTCAAGGTCTGTCACCTTCTCTTTGTTCAGGCTCAAACCGCCGCCCTGAAAGGTACGCCGTGCCTCCGCTTTGGAGGGAAAAATGTCGGTGGTTTCAGTAAAGAGGGTCAATAGGTTGGTTTGGGCAGAGAGCACCTCGCGCGAAATCTCGTAGGTGGGGACGCCATCAAACACTGCCAACAACGTCGGTTCGTCGATCTTACGAAGGGTTTCGGCTGTTGCCTTACCAAACAGAATCTCAGAAGCTTGCAGCGCGTTGGTATACTCTGCCTCGCCGTGCACCATCACCGTTACTTCGCGTGCTAAAGCCTTTTGCAAAGGACGTTCGTTCGGACGCTCCGCATGTTCCGCTTCCAGCACTTCAATTTCTTCGCGCGAGAGCATCGTAAATATGCGGATATACGACTTGGCGTCGTCGTCAGAAACATTAAGCCAGAACTGGTAAAAGGTGTAGGGCGACGTACGCTCTGCATCGAGCCATATATTCCCCTTCTCGGTCTTGCCAAACTTGCGTCCGTCGGACTTTTTTATCAATGGGCAGGTAATGCAGTGCGCCTCATGCCCATCCATGCGGCGGATCAGTTCCACACCCGTAGTCATATTTCCCCATTGATCAGAGCCGCCCATCTGCAGCGAAAGTCCCGTCTCGCGGTGAAGGGTGAGGAAATCGGTAGCTTGAATAAGCTGGTAGGAGAACTCTGTAAACGAGAGCCCTTCGGTCTCTTCTGTGGGGTCAAAACGCCGCTTTACCGAGTCCTTAGCCATCATGTAGTTGACGGTAATGTGCTTGCCAATGTCGCGGATAAAGCCGATGAAAGAGTATCCCTTCATCCAGTCATAATTGTTGACAAGGCGTGCGGCGTTAGGGTTCGCAGGGTTAAAGTCAAGCAACTTGGCAAGCTGCTTCTTAAGCCCTGCGAGGTTGTGGGCGATTTCCTCTTCGGTGAGAAGGTTACGTTCTTGAGACTTGCCCGACGGGTCACCAATCATCCCCGTCGCACCCCCAACCAGCACCACAGGCTTGTGCCCACATTGCTGGAAATGGCGGAGCATCATCACCGACACCAAGTGCCCAATATGGAGCGAGTCTGCCGTTGGGTCTATCCCCACGTAGCCGAGGCGGGAGGCTTGGTTGATGTGGGCTGCCGCCCCCGGGGTGGTGTTATGGAGCATTCCGCGCCACTCGAGCTCGGCAATGAAATCTTTCATTATTCGCTTGGGGTTAAACGCCGTGGTAAAAGTACCTTCGTAGCCCCACCAGGAATCGAACCTGGATCTAAAGTTTAGGAAACTTTTGTTCTATCCGTTGAACTATGAGGCCGCCATCTGACGACAAAAGTAAATAAAAAGGTTGGAAAAAAGATCCGTGCGTCAGACTACCTAACAGCGACCAGACGGGGATACCCGCCTGCTTTTCTCTTGCTTCGTGCAATAGATATACTGCCTAAGCATACCTGCTGCTCACAACAATAACCCTTTATAAATCCGTAAATCTTCATCCTTAAAGACATTGAAGATAATCTGTTGTACTGAGGAGAAGGGATTGTGCGCCAGATACTCACGTACCGTATTTACGGCAATTTCCGCAGCCAACGCATTGGGAAAATGAAACTCTCCTGTCGAGATACAACAAAAAGCCACCTGCTCTAGCTTATGCTCTGCCGCAAGTTCCAGACACGAACGGTAGCAACTCGCCAACTGTTCTCTTTCTAGTCCAGAAGGGGGTTGGGTACGGATGATAGGCCCCACCGTGTGGAGAACATACCGTGACGGTAAGTTGAACCCCGGGGTAATCTTTGCACGCCCCGTCGGCTCTGGGTGACGCTGCTCACTGATCAAATCCGCACAGGCTAGACGCAATTCCACTCCTGCGGCGGAATGAATCGCATTATCTATGCAGCTATGCAGGGGGATGAAGCAACCGAGCAGTTGCGCATTGGCTGCGTTGACTATCGCATCTACCTTCAGGCGCGTTATATCGCCCTGCCAGATACGCAGGCGGGGATCTACTGTCGGGAGTGTCTCGCGCCACTCCACATCCCCGCGCTCTGCGCGTTGTGCCTGTAATTCGATCTCCTGCGCACTGCGGAACTTAGCCGTCACAAGTAGCGGACGGCGCTCGTTTATCAGCGCCCGCAATAGGGTACACTGTGCGGCTTCTTCCGCTGGGAGTTCGATGTTTGTTTCGCCCCGCTCCTCCAAAAGGTAGGTTATTGCGTAGCGTCGTGCCTCTTCTCTTGTCATCATTGTTTTTGTTCTTTTCACCAAATATGTCCACCGAGAGCTGCGCACAGCTTGATGTAAGCCGCCAACTCCTTGTAGCCCGTGTTCAATTGCCCTAACTGGGCATTCAGCAGCGACTGGCGTGCCGTCAATACCTGCAACGCATTCCCCGAACCATAGCGCATTTGCGCCTCCGTATCACTGAGGGTTGCCTCTAGACGCGCCACCTGCTCTCGCTCTAGTTCCCCTGTTGTGCGCGCACTTTGCAAATCAGCAAGGGCATCATTGACCTCATTCCCCGCCGTAAGCACCGTTTGGCGGAACTGTATCAGCGCTTCCTCTTGCCGCGCCCTAGCGATTTTCAAATTGGTGGTTAATTGTCCCCGATTGAAAATCGGTTGGAGGACGGAGGCTGCCGCAAATTCGCGTTGGAGGGTACAGTCTGACGTAGAAACGATAAGGGTTTTGTATACAGCCGCGGGCATCGTCCGTGGCGCAGGTTGACAGCCCGTGAGATAGGCTAGTGCATAGAAGAGGGTACATAAAAGCACACCCCAGTAGGTAACTTTTTGGTGTCGCATATTCCTTATAATCCGATAGCTATTAAGTTATTTTAATAACGGTAGTGCCTTCCTTTCTGTTGCAGTTTTTAGCGCCAGAATGGAGAGAAAAAACAACGGGGGAGTGTTGGCGTCGCAATGGGGGAGTGCCCGTAGGCTTTGAGCTTCTGCTAGCGCTTGTATAGAGACAAAAAAGCCAGTCTCACGAACCGAGACTGGCTTGACTTCGTACGAAAAGAGTGCAGGGGCTTACAAGAGCTTCTGCAATTTCTCAATCAGCGCTTCCTTGGTTGCCGCACCGACTTGTTTGTCGACGATCTCACCGTTCTTGAGGAAGAGTATAGTCGGAATGTTGCGAATCCCAAACTTTGCGGAAAGCGTGGGGTTCATGTCCACATTCACCTTACCTACGACCGCCTTATCTGCAAACTCCTCTGCGATTGCTTCTACGTAAGGACCGATCATACGGCATGGACCACACCACTCTGCCCAGAAGTCCAACAACACAGGCTTGTCGCTACCTGCAACGAGCTCTGCGAAATTCGCATCCGTTATTTCAACTGCCATCTCGTTTCTTAGATTATAGGGTTAAAACTCACTTCGTTTTTAGGCGCATCTGCACCCTCACTTGGGTACAAAGATAAGAAAACTAGTCAATCACGTCAAGATCGCTCGGCATGATATTATCATCTTCCCCGTCCTCGCTCTTTCTATCAACAATGGAGAAGAGGTTTTGTTGCACAAGGTGGTTGTTTATTTTGAATGGGATCTCTCGCTCCATCAATGCCTCCGTAAAGGAGAGATCCACCTTCAGGCGTCGTGCGCTGGGCGCTGGGTAGTGGAGATAAACTTTGGTCTTGGGGTCAAAGATATCGACAATCAACGGTGTATTACCATTGGAGTTCAGATTGATGAGCGACATCAATTCCTGCAGCGTCGTCGGGCTGCTATTCGCATTTACCTCGATATTGAACTGCGAGATGCCGCGCTTTCGGATAGACTCGAGACTCTCGATATTCATCACATTGTAGCGATACCGCTTGCTCTTGTCGTTATATTCCACTTGGATGGATATCCATACGCGTTCCCACGGTTTCAAGATCTCCTTGTACTCTTTGCGTGCCTTCTCTTGTGGTAGAAACAGACGTACCTCCCCTGTATAGTCCTCGAGGGTGAACTCCACGTAGTTGCCCCGTAGATTATTCTTTTTCTCTTTCTCCTGCTCCTCTTTGGGGAGGGCGATAGAGATCATCCCTGCCAAGTAGACGGTCTTTCCCCTATAGTCGGCCTGCTGTGACTCTAGAGCGTTAATAGAGAGGCTCGCACAGCTCATGATCTCCAGCTTGTAGGGGTCGAGCGGGTGACCGCTGATGTAGACCTTGAGTAGCTCCCGTTCGGTATTGAGCATCTCCATACGCTCTAGCTCTGTGGGCGGCGTATCGCGGAGCACAGGCGGCTTCATCGCGAGACTGCCGAATGTACCCGTACCGCACGTCTGCCGTAAAGATTTGCCGTACTCAAACAGTTTATCGACTGCCAAGAGCTTAACCTCCTTCCCCTTTTCCTCTGTCCCCTCCGTCTTGGACTTTCGTACCGAGACCTCTTCCTCCACATTGAGCAGGGCGATACGTTGCCCATTGGGGGCTAGAGAGTCCAGCGCGCCGCTCTCGGCAAGGGTGTGGAATAGGCTTTGCGGGAGCTGTTTCTCATCGAGGCGTTTCAAAAGGTCGTCTAGCGAGGTATACGGGCCATTGCTCTTTCGCTCTTCAAGGATGTCGACTACCTGCTTTGAGTTGATCCCCTTGATACGCGTGAGCCCGAAACGGATATTCCCGTGCTCTATCTGAAACTCCTCGCCCGAGAGATTGATGTCGGGCAGAAGGAGCTTAATCCCCATCCGTCGACACTCCTGCACCACGACCTCCAAGCGCTTAGACGTAGTCTCAGACTGCAGGCAGGCGACCATATACTCCTTGGGGTAGTGAGCCTTGAGGTATGCCGCGTGCATTGCGATGTACGCATAACACGCCGCATGCGAACGGTTGAAAGCATAGTCCGCGAACTTCTCCCACCCCATCCAGATCTCTTCTACAATATCCTCAGGATGCCCACGCTTCTTAGCTCCCGCAAGGAACTGCGTCTTCATCTTAGCCATCAGGTCTTTCTTCTTCTTCCCGATCGCCTTTCGCAATTGGTCGGAGTCGCCCTTCGAGAAGCCTGCTATGATGCGCGAGAGCGCCATCACTTGTTCCTGATAGACCGTGATCCCGTAGGTCGGCCTCAGCACCTCCTCCATGCAGTCAAGAGGGCTCTTAGCCTTCTTTCGTCCGTGCTTGCGCTCGATATACTCAGGGATGTTTTCGATAGGGCCGGGGCGGAAAAGGGCGTTCATCGCGATAAGATCCTCTATCCCGCTCGGTTTCAGACGACGCAGGTTACTGCGCATCCCCGGGGACTCGAATTGGAAGATTTCCACCGTCTCCCCGCGTCCTAAGAGGGCTAGGGTCTCCGCGTCGTCAAGCGGGAGGCTCTCGACGTCGATTCGTGTGCCAGTGCTCTTTTCTATCTCGTCCACAGCTCGTGCCAAGATTTGGATGGTGCGCAACCCGAGTAAGTCCATTTTGACAAGTCCGAACCCCTCTAATACGCCCCCCTCGTATTGGATGATCGCGCCGTCGCTCTTCCCGGATTGTAGGCGCATAGTCGGCGCCACCTCATGAATGGGGTATTTGCAAATGACGTAGCCACAGGCATGTTGACCAACGTTGCGCATGCGCCCCTCCATCGCCTCCAAATCTTGCATGAAAGCTGCCATCTCAGGGTCGGAGGAGTCGCGCAGTGCGCGTAGGTTGTGGCAGTACTCGTAATACTCTTTGAGCACCTTCTTCTTGACCTCCTTTATCTTGTTCGCCTTTACCTCCTCTTCGTCGCGTTTGAGCGCAGCACGCACCTGTGCTACGATCTGATCGGGGGTCTCCAATACGCGCGCTACGTCGTTGATTGCGTTCTTGATCATCGAACTTCCGAGGGTCACAATCCCCCCGACGTGTTCGCTCCCATACTTGTCGCGCAGGTATTGGATAACGAGCTGTCGTGAACGGTCGTCTAGGTCGACGTCGATATCGGGCAAAGAGACGCGGTCTGGGTTGAGGAAGCGCTCAAAGAGCAGCCCGTATTTCAATGGGTCAAGGTTGGTCACTTCCAAACAATAGGAGACCGCAGAGCCTGCCGCCGAACCACGCCCAGGCCCTACGCCATAGTTGTGTGAACGGGCATAGTTGATAAAATCGCGCACGATGAGGAAGTAGCCCGGGAAACCCATTCGCAGGATAGTACTCAGCTCATACTCCAAACGCTCGAATATCTCTAAGGGGAGTGGACGATTTTCAACACCCCACCGACGCTCAGCCCCCTCGTAGGTTAGGTCTTTGAGGTAAGCAAACGTTGAGGTCATGATACGTCGCGCACGCGCCTCTTCCTGTATATCTTGTGGGGTCTTGGCTTGAGGCTCTTTGCCTGCTTTTCTCAGCTTTTCTTCAGCCTTTTCGCGCTCCTGACGGGTATATTCGGTCTCTATCCCCGTGAGCTCCTCTTGCGTGGGGGGCATTTGGTAAGCCTCGGGGATGTCAAAGTCGGGCATCAGCGGGGCTTGCTTGAGCTTGTAAGCTTGCACCTGCTTAGCAATACGAACCGAGTTGTCTAACCCTTGGTCAATGAAGTCAAGGTACTCGTCCTCAGCAAGAATATCAGGGTTAGACACGCCCGTTTCTTGCTGGACTTTGAGGTACTTCTCCGCAATATCCGCATAGCTCCGCTCGAAGACAAAGCGTAACTCTTGGCGTGTCTTAAAATACTCCTCGTGCGAATAAACCAACTTCCCCGGATTCTTGTACTTCGTATTGATCCCAACGCAGAGCATCATCTGATGGATGCGGGCGTCGTCTTTGTGTAAAAAGTGCACGTCATTGGTGACCAGTACCGGCACACCCGACTCCTTGGCTAAAAGCAAAAGCCCCGCCAGTGCATAAGACTGCGGATGGTAAGCATTGTTCGTATTGGCTTGACCCGAGTAGGGGTGTAACATCAGTTCGATGTAAAGATGCCCCTCGGGGAATATCGCCCGCAGTTTAGCAAGGTTCTCACGAGACTTGGTCAAGTTCCCCTGTATCGGCACGCGTTGCACACCCTTCGCCTTACTTTTGCCCGTCTTATCCTCGTCTACTGCGGGCTGCGGCGGGGTCACGAGCGTCCAGTCGTTAATGGGGCGGCTCAGCGGTCCTGCCAAGCAGGCTGTCGAACAGATAAGCCCTGCGCTGTGCGCCTTGAGGGAGTTGTAGGTAATGACGGGGTGGCGGTAAAAACGATCTTCGTGATAACTCTCCGACACCAGATTGCAGAGGCTTTTATACCCCTCAAAGTTCTCTGCTAAGAGGATGAGGTGGTAGTGCTGCGCCGTCTTAACATTGTCCTCAAAGGTCATATACGCCTCGATACCCACAATGGGCTTTATGCGCTGACGCTCGAGCGCGGCTATCTTTTGCGAATCTTTGGGTTCTCCTTCTTGGACAAGCTCTTTGATTTTCTCATCTAGCTTCTCGTGCCATTTGTCAATAGCCTCTAAGAGGGGGGAGATGCCCATCATCGTCCCATGGTCGGTCACGGCGATATATTCCAGTTCGTTCTTGCCGACGTGTTGCACCAGATCCCCGACGCGCACTGCGCCGTCAAGGAGTGAGCATTCGGTGTGGAGGTGCAGGTGTACAAAGTCTGTCATGGTTTTCTTTCTCCTAACATACAAATGTAACAACCTTGAAGGGATTTTGTGGAAGGGGAGCGGCTGGGTTTTCATCTTCGGGGCTCGACCCGACTGTGCGGCGTGAACACCCCAGTTTGGGAAAAAAGCCTATCTTTGAGTAATAGGAAAAGACACAAACAATATATAGTTCGCATTAGTATGCAGTATCGCGAAGACGTGCCGCTAGTCTCTCATCTCAACAAATGGTTCGGATTCGACAAATTCAAAGGTCACCAAGAGGCTATCATACGTAACCTATTGCAAGGAAGAGACACCTTTGTTCTGATGCCTACCGGCGGAGGAAAATCGCTCTGTTATCAGCTCCCTGCGTTGATCCTTTCGGGTACGGCGATTGTCGTCTCCCCACTGATCGCCCTCATGAAGAACCAAGTAGACCGCTTACGAGCCTCCTGCGGAGACGATCGGGTAACCCATTTCCTGAACTCCTCGCTCAACAAGAAAGAGATCGCGGCGGTAAAGGAAGACGTCCTGAGTGGGATTACGAAGCTCCTTTACGTAGCACCCGAGACCCTCAATAAGGAGGAGAATATCCTCTTCCTACAACAGGCCAAGATCTCGTTCTATGCTATAGACGAGGCACACTGTATCTCGGAATGGGGACACGACTTCCGACCCGAGTACCGACGCATCCGCGAGTTTGTAGAAAAGATCGGCACTGCCCCCCTCATTGCCCTCACCGCGACGGCAACCCCGAAGGTACAAGACGACATCCAGAAAAACCTCGGGATGAGCGAGGCGGTCGTCTTCCGTTCCTCATTCAACCGCCCCAACCTCTTTTACTCCGTGCGCCCCAAGGCTGACGCTACCAAGCAGATAGCCAAGTATATCAAAGACAACCCAGGGAAGTCGGGCATCATCTACTGCATCAGCCGCAACCGCGTGGAACAGCTAGCCAATATCCTGCAACTTAACGGGATTCGTGCCCTCCCATACCACGCCGGCCTTGATACCAAAACCCGTACCTACAACCAAGACGCTTTCTTGCAAGAAGAGTGTGACGTGATTGTCGCCACCATCGCCTTCGGCATGGGGATTGACAAGCCCGACGTGCGCTACGTGATTCACTATGACATGCCCAAGAGCCTCGAGGGCTATTACCAAGAGACTGGGCGTGCTGGGCGTGACGGACTTGAAGGCCACTGCATCGCTTTCTATTCTGAGAAGGACGTGCAGCGCTTGGGGCACTTCTTCCTAAGTAAAAAGCTCCCCGAGCGGGAGATCGGCAAACAGCTCCTCCTTGACACGATTTACTACGCGCAAGGGGGCAACTGCCGACGCCAGATGCTCTTACAGTACTTTGGTGAGCAGTACGACGAGCACAACTGCGAGCACTGCGACAACTGCCTCTCTGAGCAACCGCACTTCGACGGTAAGGAGTATCTCCTCCAACTCCTGCGCCTCCTCCAAGAGATTGGCGAGGGCTTCCGTGCCGACTATCTCATTTCTCTCCTACGGGGCGTTAAGAGCCAAGATAGCGACATCTATAGCCACGCAGACCTTGCCCTCTTTGGGGCGCAAAAGGATGAAACCGAGTTCTTCCTCGGGAGTATCGTACGGCAAGCTCTCCTACACGGTTTCTTGCAAAAGGATATCCAACAGTACGGACTACTCTACCTTACCGACAAGGGGCGCGCTTTCCTAGAGAGCCCCTACCAAATCTCCTTGGTAAGAGACCACGACTATAAGCAAGAGGATCAGGACGAGGACGCCATCATCCCCTCCGAGGGGATGGGGGTAGACTCGATGCTTTTCCAAATGTTAAAGAACCTCACGCACGACGAGGCGAAGCGGCACAAGGTACAGCCCTTCGTGATCTTCCAAGATACCTCGCTCGAGGAAATGACCATCCATTACCCTATTACTCTTGAGGAGCTTCAGAACATCTCGGGGGTCAGCGCCAGCAAGGCGAAGCGTTACGGGCAGCCCTTTGTTGACCTTATCCGTCAATATGTCGAAGAGAACGACATAGACCGCCCCTCAGATTTCGTGATGAAGGTCTCGCCCTCCCGTTCGCAGCAGAAGATCACCCTTATTCACTCCATCGACCGAAAGATGGACTTTGAGGAACTCGCTTCGATACTGCACCTTGAGATGGGGGAGTTGCTCACCGAGATAGAGAGCCTCGTCATCAATTCGGGCTTAAAGCTCAATATTGATTACTACATAGACGAGCAGGTCGACGAAGACGTCTTGGAAGAAATTTACGACTACTTCCAGTACGACGCCGAGTCGCTCGACCTCCCTGCTGCTTGCGAAGCCTTGAAAGACCTTGACGTAGACGAGGACATTATCCGCCTCGTACGCATCAAATACTGTTCGGAGAAGGGAAATTAGGCGGGGTGGAGGGCGCTGCTTTCCCAAAATACTGTCTCCCATCGTTTACCGCACATTGCGTTAACCGGGCGGCACGCCATTAGAACTAACCCACTGTCTCACAGTCTTTTGTAGGGGCGTAGCGTGCTACGCCCGCAACTCGCGGCAACGCCGCGCCCTAGTGATTTGCATTTACCGCACATTGCGCCCACTGGGCCGCGCACCCTTAGCGCCGCAGCATGCTACGCCCTGCGCCGTAAGGCGCATAATGAATCGAT
>CAJPTV010000012.1 GCA_905373665.1 Bacteroidia bacterium | reverse complement strand
CACTAAGTTACTAAAAATCATCAATATAAGATGTATTTACTGTGCAATAATCCCTTTATGTGAATTAGGGGATGTTGGAAAGAATGGTATTGAACGAGCAGAATGGGCTCATCCCAAAAAGACGATACCTCAACTATAAATTCATCCTTAGCTTGCAGGGAGACGACGTAGCGAAAAATCTCAAATGGATTATGTCCTCTCACTCAATAGCAGTAATGCCACCTCCTACGATAGAGACATGGTTTATGGAGGGGTGTCTCCAAGGCGGTTACCACTACATTGAACTCCGCCCCGACTATGAAGACTTGGAAGAAAAACTTCTCTATTATCTAGCTCATCCCGCAGAGGCAAACACAATCATAGAGCACGCAAATGCTTATTGCGCTCAATTCTTCAATCCGCGCTTGGAAGATTTCTGCAGCCTGCTCGTTCTAGAGCGCTTTTACGAACGGTAAAAAGTAGACCTATCGTTCTTAAAACACTTGTCTCAAAGTAGGAGAGAATCTTATTGCACCTTAAACTTTTCCACCTCGGCATGTAGCAGCCCTGCATGGTCTGTAAGGGATTGTCCTCCAGCCGCCAACTCCTCTGCGACGGCTGCATTCTCCTGCGCCGTATCGCTTAACGTAGTCACCGCTGTCGTAATCTGTTGCAAGAAATCGAGGATTCGTTCTCCGTTATCGTTTAGCGCTGTAACGCTTACGATGATCCCCCCCATCATCCGCTGCAACTCACCCATTGAAGCAATCGTCTCTTGTGAGGCCTGCATAGAACTCTGCCCTAAATCGGTCACATTCTTCACGATTTCGGCACTCTGTTCCGCCAAGGTACGGACTTCTCCTGCTACCACAGCAAAACCACGCCCATGCTCTCCCGCTCTTGCGGCTTCTACGGCAGCGTTCAATGCTAAAATATTGGTTTGCTGCGCAATGCCAATGAGTTTCTTCTCGTATCTCACAATATCATAAAGCCGCTCGTGGGTTTCATTAACCCCCTTGGTGAGTACGACAATACTTTCTGTAATCTGATCGACAAGCGAGTAGGTCTCATTCAATTCGTTCCGATCCGAATTATAGATATCCAAGATGCTAGAACATTGAGCTTGTATCTCTTGGGTAGAGGCTGCTTCGTTTGCCGCAGAGTTTGCCACAGCCTCCGAAGAGCTCTGAATCTGAGAGCTCGCACTGGTCATACGCTCCGTAGAGGATTGGATCTCAGCTATCATAGAACGCAACTTCGTCGCCATATCATTGAAATAGCGCGCAATACGTCCCACTTCATCGGTACGAGCCCCAACGCGTATTGATTCGACGGTAAGATCCCCCTGCGAGATGCGCATAATCTCATTGGTAATAATCGTCAAGGGACGTACTAAACGAGAAACGAGTATCGCAAAAAAAGCAGTGAAGAAGATAGCCAAAGCCAATGTTATTAGTACAGAGAATGCGATTGTATTGTAAAGCGGTCGTAGAATCTCCTTACGAAGTACCGAGACAGACAAAAGCACGGGTTTTAAGCTAGAGCCAAAATACAGCGGCGTATAAAGAGTCATAACACCGTCTTTATCGTGATAGACCAGATTACCCTTTTGTATTTCCGCTTCCTCTTCTTCTGAGAGCTGTGGGACAGATTCAACCTCGGGGAGTTCGATATCTTCATTCACAGATTTGGAAGAGACAAGCAATTTCCGTCCAGGTGTAAAGATTGTGGTTCGGACTTTACCATCTAAAAGTTCAAGATTTGAAATCCAATTTGTAACCGTTTCCAGCTCGATATCGACTTCTATCACACCACGAAACTTTCCTTGATAAACCACCGGCGCACTTGCAGTAAACATGGTTCGGAGACGACCATCAATAACCGCACTATAGGGTTCTGTAACATGCATACGCAAGGTACGTTTGGGGTTAAAATACCAAGAATCAGGCGTATCAACACGATAATTTATCGCAGTATCCACAAGAATCGACTTACCATCTGCCGTGCGAGAAATCACGGGCACAAAACGTCCCTGAGAGTTTGACCCTCTTGCCCCGATATGAAGCCTGTCTTCTCCATCAAAGGCATCAGGCTCAAATGCAAGCACAACCCCGAGAACATCAGGGTAGTATTGCAAAGCATTCTCACAATAGTTAATAAGATCCTCACGCTGATGTCCTTGTTGCAATTCGGAAGAAAGCATACATGAGATCACATGTACAAGGTTCACCCCCCGACTGACTTTCAAGCCGAGGTCAAAAGAGACATCTTGTCCGAGATACTCAATACGAGCCCTCGCTGCCTTATTGCCAGCACTCATAGAGGTCAAGTAGAGAATCACCAATAACAATCCTGCAACAAAGGTAGCTGCTAAGGTTGTTAAAGTGACAACCTTAGTTGCGAGAGATACATTCTTCAGCAACATGGCACATTTTTATTATGTCATACATACACACAGCCACAGCATCGTTAACAAGGATGCTCAACTTTGAGAACAAAGATATAAAACGTGTGGAATGCATCCAACAGTTCTGGAAATTTATATTCCAAAAATAAATTGTCTTCGATATTGTGCTCTAAATAGATTACCCAAACAAAGAGAATAGGGATTCAAAAAGAAGCAGCGGCTCTCTCTTTTCAAGTGAACCGCTGCTATAAAGATGACTGAAGTAAAAACTAGAGCTTACGCAAGACTAATACAAACTTTGCATTTTTGAGTTGCTCTAGATGATTCTTCTGTAAATTGGTTAAATGTCCTACATACTCCTCATCACCTGCATAGTGTTTCTTCAATTCCTCAATTACTTGAGTAAAGAGAGGCGCAACGTCGCATTTACAAATGATATCAGAACCGACAACCTCAAATGTAGTATCTGCTTTCTTGAAAAAGAGATCGCCCCCTTCTTTCACAGACCATAGAGCTATCTTCTCAGAGGAGATCTTTAATGTTTTCTTTTCACCGCGAATACTCCAACGACCATTTATATCGTACTGCTGGAAAGACCCATTCACGTGAACCTTTATTTCATTATCAGCGAGAAAGCTGATCGAACTCCGCTGAATATATTCCCAAGCCTTACCAACAGAGGAAATAAAACGTGAAGCCACCCACTCTAATTCTGGAAAAACATTTTGAGAGAAATTCCAAAGAGAAGAGTTTGATTCTTCTCTACGTCCACTTTGCAAATAAAAGAATTGAGTTGCTCCCTCAAGCCTTAGAGAGACTACCTGATAATCTCCGAGCCATGCCCCCTCGTTAGAACCGCCGCTAGGATTGCTACCTCCACCTAGATTAGAGCCACTGCCTCCGGGCTGCGACACGACACCAGCAGGAGTAGGATCGCCACTTTGAATCTTCTCTGGAGTGCAACTCCAAAGCGCAACACCTGCTGCAACGAAAGAGACACAACGCAATAACTACTCTTTTACACTCACTTTAAGACCTCCTGTATTTGAGAACAAAAGTAAAAAATAATCCAACACATTCCCGTATACAACGCGAATATTCCCTCTTAATATTTCCGATAACTTACCCGATGTGTAGGTAGCAAAATGGCTTCACATCAGCTACTTCAAACACATTTCGCCCATCAATAAGCAATGGTTCTGCGACTAAGGAGGCAAGACGACGCCAGTCAGGCATCCGGTATTCCTTCCACTCCGTAACGTGGAAAATCGCACTAACCCCCATCGCCGAGTCATAAATATCATGCCCATAAACGACACTTTCTCCTAAAATCTTACGAGCAACAGGCATTGCTACGGGGTCATATACTTGCACCAAGCACCCTCCCTCTAGGAGTTGGCGAATGAGGGTAAGCGATGGTGCTTCTCTCATATCGTCAGTTCCTGGCTTAAAAGCCAACCCCCATATAGCTACACGACGTCCAGCAATGTTGCCAGAGAAATAGTCATAGAATTTGGCAAAAAGCCTCGTTTTCTGGAGCTCATTAACCCGTTGCACAGCGTCTAGAAGATGAAATTGAAGCCCATTCTCCTTCGCTACACATTCAAGCGCCCTGACGTCCTTAGGTAAACACGAACCTCCGTAGCCACACCCTGCATAGAGAAAACGATTCCCAATTCTCGAATCCGAACCGATTCCGTTGCGAACAGAAGAGACACTCGCTCCCACGCGTTCGCAAAGGTTGGCCAGCTCGTTCATAAAGCTAATACGCGTGGCAAGCATCGCATTTGCTGCGTATTTAGTCATCTCGGCCGAACGAACGTCCATAAAAAGAACACGGAAATTGTTTAACAACATGGGCTTGTAAAGCCTTGTCATAATCTCGCGCGCTTTCTCTGTCTCTACCCCGACGACAACACGGTCAGGTTTCATAAAATCATCGATAGCCGCCCCTTCTTTTAAGAATTCTGGATTAGAAGCGACATCAAAACAGATATCTAAAGCCTTGCGCTGAGCAAGTTTCGCAGCTACAATCTCCTTTACCCGATCGGCTGTCCCAACAGGTACGGTACTTTTGTTGACAATGAGAAGATATTTACTAAGATGTTGCCCGATCTCCGCAGCAACCTCAAAGACGGCCGTTAAATCAGCACTCCCATCAGAAGACATCGGCGTCCCAACGGCAATAAAAAGTACGTCTGCCTGCTGCAATACATCAGCAAGCTCCTCGGCGAAATAAAGACGACCAGCAGCCCTATTTCGCGCCACAAGTTGAGCTAAATGAGGCTCATAAATAGGGAGTTCGCCGTGCCGTAGGAGTTCCATCTTTTCAGGATCCTTATCGACACAATAGACCGTATTTCCTAATTCTGCAAAGCAAGCTCCTGTAACGAGCCCAACATATCCGACTCCAACAATGACAATATCCATCTTGGTGTTCTAAAAAGCAGCAAAGATGCACAATGGGGCTAGTATGACAGGAGGGAACCTAGCTTCAAAAGAGATCAGCACAGCCTCTCTCTCCGCAACGCACAAAAGAGCGATACCCCCAATAAAAAAGGACGGTATAAACCGCCCCCTGTCAGAAGAAAACCGCATGTTTCATGCAAGAGGTATCAAGCGGATTCGAACCGCTGTACGAGGTTTTGCAGACCTCTGCCTAACCACTCGGCCATGATACCGATTCATCGAACAACACTACGTAATGAGGATTGAGAACCCCCTGAACGCACACAAAAGTATAACTTTATTTTGGAATAAACAAATCTCCTCCTTGTCTACAGCACGCTTCTCGGTTTTCTCAAAAAAGGAAACTGACATCCTTAAAGGAGCAATGGTATTCCTTTCCCGATACATCTTGAAGATGCAATTCCCCGTTATCACAGACAGCGGTTATACGCGCCTCAACACGCACACCTCGCAAGAGAAAAGGATGCATTCCTTGATTCCGAAACATTCGCTCCCAGTAGGCAGCTCGAATAGACTGCGATTTATCTACCGTATACCCCTCTATGGCGCGCAGGATTCGCTCGGCAAGCTGATCACTCACTTGCATCGGCGATAGCGAAAAGTCAGGAACGAGGTTTTTCACCGCAGTTGCAGGCGGGTTATAGTGCTTAGGACTTTCAAAACGCTTTTCGATATTCAAGCCAATTCCGATAGTAGCACTCTTAAACACAGACCCCTCTACTTGAGTACGAATGAGAATTCCACAAATCTTCTCCAGACCGACCAAGATATCATTAGGCCACTTAATCCGTGCGACAACCCCAAACTCTTCCAAGAGATTTACGATCTCCAAGGAGACGATCTGCGAGATTAAGAAGAAAGAGGTTACCTGAATTGCCCCTAAGCCCGAAAAAAGCGTGAAAGTAACGTCTCCAAGTTGCGAATCCCAACGATTTGTCCCCTGCCCTTTCCCTCGTTTTTGTTGTGCAGCAAAGACGAGAGTTGGGGGGTGTAGCTCCTCGATGTGTTCTTCTACGTACTTGTTCGTAGAGTCTAATGAGGCAAGAACAATACGGTGCAACATGGGTTAAGAATCGGACAATCTTACATCTGTTCACGAAGAGCTGCCAGCTTAGCTTCTGTATCAGCCAGCTTCTTCTTTTCCGCATCTATCACAGCGGCAGGCGCCTTACTAACGAATTTCGGGTTCTCTAACTTTTTGAGAATCAAGGCGCGTAATCCCTCGTAATACTCTATCTCTTTTTCCGTCTTCTCTCTTTCAGATTCGTTATCGAGCTTATCACCAAGGGGAATAAAACACTCGAGCAGTCCCACCATAAAAGAAGCCGATTTTTCTGGTACCTCAGCGACACAGCCCTTAACCTCTACAGAAGCGAGCATTTCTAGAAGCGCAACGCCTTCCGCGGTCATCGCAAAGGAACCACGATAAAGTAGAGGTAGCGTTTCTTTCAAAGAGAGCCCCTTCGACTGTCTCAAGGCTCGGATGCCTCCGACCATATCCTTCAATAATCGGAATTCGTCCAATAAAGCGGCGTTTGGAGCTATGAGTTCGGGGAATCGTTCCTGCATGATGCTCCGTTCGGCACGGGCAGTTACGTCCCCAAGGTTATGCCAAAGTTCTTCTGTAATGAACGGCATGAAGGGATGTAGATTCTGCAACAACCGATCGAAGATCTGCTCTATTGCGAGGAAGGAAGCCTTGTCCATCCTCTGCTCTCCACGCGGTTTTACTAACTCAAGAAGCCAAGAGGAGAAGTCGTCCCAGAAGAGACGATAAAGTTCAAGTAGCGCTTCGGAGATTCGATAATCTTTCATATCGTTCTCCACCAGCAAAAGCACTTCGTTCATACGAGCATTGAACATCGCTATCGCATGTGCTCGCTCGGGATTGGGATCGTCCTGCAAGTCGTCTTTCCACCCCTGTACAAGGCGAAACGCATTCCAGATCTTATTGCTGAAGTTACGCCCTTGTTCTGTGAGCTTTTCCTCGAACATGAGATCATTCCCCGCAGCGGAGCAGAAGAGCATCCCGCAACGCACGCCGTCAGCCCCAAACTTGTCAATGAGCTCGAGTGCATCTGGGCTATTTCCGAGCGATTTACTCATCTTGCGGTGTAGCATATCTCGCACGGTACCTGTAAAATACACCCGTTCAAATGGCCGCTTCTCCGCATACTCATACCCCGCCATAACCATACGCGCCACCCAGAAGAAGATAATATCTGGCGCCGTTACAAGGTCAGCTGTTGGGTAATAGTACTGAAAATCTGGATTTTCTGGATGCAGGACGCCGTCAAATACCGACATCGGCCATAACCACGAACTATACCAAGTATCGAGGACGTCTTCATCTTGTCTCAAATCCTCTAAACGAATTGAGGGCTTCAACTTTTTCGCCTCAATAAGCGCTTCCTCTGCATTGTGAGCTATTACGACGCCTCCGTCGGGAAGATACCAGGCTGGTATGCGATGTCCCCACCAGAGTTGTCGAGAGATACACCAATCACGCGAATTTTCTAACCAGTGGCGATAAACTCCAATAAAACGCGACGGCATAAGTTCTATCTCACCATTCTCTACCGCCTCAAGCGCTCGCTTAGCAAGCGACTCTACTTTCAGAAACCACTGTGTAGACAACTTCGGTTCGATCACAGCCTTCGTACGCTCGCTAATACCGATGGTATGGGTGTAGTCTTCTTCTTTTTCCAGAAGTCCTGCCTGCGCAAGATCTTTCACAATTTGTTTGCGAACCTCGAAACGATCCATTCCCTCGTAGAGACCGATCCCTTCACGAATAGTCCCCTGTTCTGTAAATGTATCAATCACCTCAAGGTTGTACTTCAACCCTATTTCATAATCATCAATCGCGTGGGCAGGTGTAATCTTGAGGATACCTGTACCAAATGCGGGATCAACATGCTCGTCTGTGACAATCGGCACTTCGCGGTTCACCAAAGGGACAATCACGCGGCAGGACAGTAGATCCTTATAACGCTCATCGTTCGGATTTACACAGACCGCCACATCCCCCATTATCGTTTCTGGGCGCGTGGTCGCCACAATAAGCGCTTGATCGCGCCCCACAACTTGATAACGCAAATAGTAAAGCTTAGACTGCTCTTCTACGTGGAGCACCTCCTCATCGCTAAGTGCCGTTTGAGCTTGCGGATCCCAGTTTACCATCCGCACTCCTTGGTAAATCAGCCCTTTACGATAGAGGTCTACAAAAACATGAATGACGCTCTCGCTACGAACCTCATCCATGGTGAAGGCAGTACGCGCCCAATCACACGAAGCACCGAGTCGCTTCAATTGTTCAAGGATAATCCCTCCGTGCTTATGCGTCCATTCCCAAGCGTGCTGAAGGAACTCCTCGCGCGAGAGCGAATGCTTATCGATGCCCTCCTTTCGGAGCTTATCCACCACCTTTGCTTCTGTCGCAATTGAGGCATGGTCTGTCCCTGGCACCCAACACGCATTAAAGCCTTGCATACGAGCCCGCCGCACCAGCACATCTTGAATCGTATTATTTAACATGTGCCCCATGTGGAGAATCCCAGTAACGTTAGGCGGCGGGATCACCACGGTGTAGGGTTTGCGCCCATCGGGTTCGGAGTGGAAAAGATTCTTTTCTAACCACCAAGCATACCACTTGCGCTCTATTTCCTTAGGCTCGTAACGAGTAGATAGCATATCTATTTAGTATTTAGGCTGAGGGTAAATTCTAGTTTCGTTGTTGACGCTTTCTCGCAGTTTCATCAAGCTCTATTTTCCGAAGCCGCATTGCGTTCGGGGTAATCTCTACATACTCATCATCGCGGATATACTCTAGGGCTTCTTCAAGAGAGAATTTCACGGGCGGAGCAAGGATAATCTTCTCATCACTCCCCGAGGCTCGCATATTGGAAAGTTTCTTTTCCTTGCAGACGTTCACCGTAATATCATTCCCACGCGTATTCTCGCCGACGATTTCGCCAGCATACACATCTTCTGGCGGGTCGATGAAAAAGACACCTCTATCTTGCAACTTCCCGACTGCATACGGGATTGCCTTCCCTGACTCAAGTGCAATTAACGAGCCATTGGTACGAGCCTCAATCTCTCCTCGATAGGGCTCAAACCCCTTCAGGAGGTGCGTCATAATAGCCTCTCCATTCGTCGCCGTTAATAGCTGACTCCGAAGCCCAATGAGACCACGAGACGGGATTTCAAATTCGATATGGGTACGGTCTTCCGCCTCCTGCATAGAGATAAGCGTCCCCTTACGTTGCGTTGCAAGCTCAATCGCTTTACCCGACATCTCTGTGGGTAAATCGACGCGCATCACCTCGATAGGCTCACACTTTTTCCCATCAAGCTCTTTAATCACCACCTGCGGCTGTCCGACCTGAAGCTCGTACCCTTCTCGCCGCATTGTCTCGATGAGGATCGAAAGGTGAAGAATCCCTCGCCCGTAAACGATAAACGCATCAGCACTCGGACCTGGCTCTACCCGCAGCGCAAGATTCCATTCCAATTCCCGCTCGAGACGCTCCCGTAGGTGTCGCGATGTGACAAACTTGCCATCCCTACCAAAGAAGGGAGAGTTGTTGATGGTGAACAACATGCTCATGGTCGGTTCATCCACCTTCAATACGGGGAGGGGTTCTGGGTTATTAACGTCGCAGACAGTCCCACCGATTTCAAACCCTTCGAGCCCTACGAGAGCACAAATATCCCCCGCCTGCACCTCTTCTACGGGCGTCTTTGTCAATCCCTCAAAGACGCAGAGATCTTTCAGTTGAAGTTTTCGTAACGAGCCGTCGCGCATAGAAAGCATGATTGGCATATCTTTCCGCAATACCCCACGACGGAGCTTTCCTACCGCAATACGTCCCACATACTTGGAATACTCGATCGAGGTGATGAGCAACTGTACAGAGCCTTCCTCCACCTTCGGCGCTGGGATATACTCCACAATCGCTTTTAGAAGGGGTTCGATATTGTCTGTTTTTACCGAAGCGGATGTCGACATCCATTCCTGCTTTGCACTTCCGTACAGCGTCGGGAAGTTTAACTGATCTTCGGTAGCGCCAAGACTAAACATCAAGTCGAAGACCTGTTCTTGCACCAACTCTGGACGACAGTTGGGTTTATCGACCTTGTTAATCACAACAATCGGCTTCAAGCCCAGCTCCAGTGCCTTTTGTAAGACAAAGCGCGTTTGTGGCATCGTCCCCTCGAAGGCATCAACCACGAGGAGTACGCCGTCGGCCATATTGAGCACGCGCTCGACCTCGCCTCCGAAATCCGCGTGCCCAGGAGTATCGATAATGTTAATCTTACATCCTGCATAATGCATAGAGACGTTTTTACTGAGGATCGTAATCCCTCGCTCTCGCTCAAGCTCGTTAGTGTCCAAATTTCCAGACTGCGAATCCCGTCCGAGCGCTTTAGTGTAGGAAATAAGCTTATCGACCAAGGTCGTCTTCCCATGATCTACGTGTGCGATAATCGCAACATTCCGGATATCCATATCTACTCCTGTAGTTTAGGCGTCAAAATTACAAAGCTTTTCTGTATGTTTCGCTATGAGAGCAATGTCTCGTTGTTCATAAACACAGGGAGGAGCTCATTAGAATAAGCCCCTCCCCGTATTATCTTGGAAGTAAATCCCCACTACTCCTCTGTGGGTTGCTCTACAGAATCTTTCCGTTCTGGGAAACGACAGCCGAACTTCGTATTCAAGAAATCATCCAATTCTGCCGCTTTTTCAGGCAAAGCTGCAAGCTCCTTAATAATCCGCTCTCGGTGGTTCTCATTCTGCAAATCCGTCAAATGGATGCAGGAATAGAGCACCACGTCATTGTCGCGAATCCCCAACTGATAGGGTGCTACGGGGTTCGAGAGCATATACTCAAAGAGAGGGCGTAGCTCCTGCTTTGGCAATAAGTTAATGTTGCTCAAGAAGATAATAAAGCTCCGTCCGTAATCATATGCTCGGATTAGCGCCCCCTTGTAATAGAACTTCCAATCTTCATCACCATTGTTTGCTAAGAGGGGATCAATACCAATTGCACGGATAATCTCTTCTCCTAACTTGGTGAAATCAGACTTGGTTTTCTCGTTGAAGGCTTCCTTTGGGATATCGGCGCCGCAGGATGGGCAGAACTTAGCAGCTGCGTCCACGAGAGGTTTTTCACAGCCTGGACATTGGTAGTAATAGCCCTTTTCTTCGGCGATTCCCTCCAAGGCCTTAAGCACTTTTTTGACGTCTGCGATCGGAATTCCGAACCCGACGTTCTCCGCCCCTTTTATTTTACTCACCACTACGGCACAGACCTTTCCTTCGGAATTGAACATAGGTCCCCCCGAATTCCCAGGATTAACAGCCGCATCGGTTTGAATCAGATAACGACTATCAGCTTTCTGACGAGGCGATGAAACGACCCCCTCTGTGATGGAGAAGGGTTTCCCTAAAGCAAATCCTCCGACAACGATCTTGTCAGAGAGCTGCAAAGAGTCCTCTTCGCAGAATTCGAGGGGACTCCATTTTTCAAAATCCCCTTCCACGCGAATAATCGCAAGATCTAAATGCTGACTCACCAGCAAGACAGAAGCGCGAAAACGCTCTTCATTTTGCAACTCGACGGTCACATCTCGATACCCCTCCACGACGTGAAAGTTCGTAATGAAATAATTCGGACGCCGAAAAAAGAATCCCGTCCCAGAGCCATCACTCGTGATAATCTTTACCACAGATGTATAATCCATTTGATTTCCCATTTTCCGTTCCTTTCCTTTTGGAGTCAGCTCTTATCGTTTCGTGAGTTCACTCATTCCTTTGAACAAGATCGGCGCAGCCGTATCAAAAGGTTTGTCTTGCGAAAGACGAAGGGCTTGCGTAAGGATACGATCCCACTCCTCGGGGACATCGTTAAAGAAGTAGATGTTATAAATCCGGAAAATGCACTTCAGACACGCCTCCTCAGCATTACTCTCAAAATCTTTAATCGCAGCTTCCAGCGTCTCAGAGACATCAGAACGCACATCTCCTAGATCAATCCCCCCTTTGAGCGAGCAAAAGATCGGCATCTGGTGCAGGTGTTTTCTGTACTCTTCGTCGGACTTTGCATCTAATTCGTCAAGGAAATGCAGTCCGGCATTCACGGTATGTGGTAAATCGAGATCTTCATCCGAGAGTTCTTTGAGGGTCTTACGGAAGAGATAATACAGGGCGTTTTGCGACTGGATGACGTAGTTCAGCTTTAGAAATCCTGCGAGGAAGACATGCCATGCCGAATCAATTTTCCGTTCATCAAGATACAGCTGCACCTCTGTCCGAATCTCCTTACACGTACGACGTATGACCTCAATAACCCGGTTCACCTCCGTTTCCTCGCACTCGCTTATCTGGGGAGTCTCTATGGGCTTTGCGCCGAACTTCTCGATAAATTCGTAATAGTAGCGATTAGCTATCGAACAGAGTTCTTGGAACATATAGCGGAGTTTCCGCGGATGTGCCAACTCTACGGGACATGAGAAATCGAAATGGAGCTGATTCCCTTTAAGGGTTACAAACACCGTATCAAGTTGCCCGAGGTTCAGTTCGCACGCATTTCGCAACATCGGGATCGCACGACTATCGTCAGGGAGTTCGAGGAAAGGGACATGCAC
This sequence comes from Bacteroidia bacterium, assembly GCA_905373665.1. Classification (GTDB taxonomy): domain Bacteria; phylum Bacteroidota; class Bacteroidia; order Bacteroidales; family CAJPTX01; genus Bacteroides_D. The sequence continues at coordinate 20,187 of CAJPTV010000012.1, read as the reverse complement.
ATTCACGCTTTCCTCAGAAATAGAGATATGAAGCTTCAACGCTCCATGAGGGATCGTAAAGCTCCGTCCTGGCCCGTACTTCTTTTCGTCAGATCTAAAAAAAAGCCGGCTAAAAAACGAAGCCTTCTTTTCCGTCTTCTTCTCTAGCTCATCATCATACCGAAGACGCGCCGTCGGATTAAAAGAATCCAAAAGGTAATGGATGCTTTCTAGATACGCACCTTGGTCAAATTTATCGCGACTCATCTCATACGCCCTTGGGCTGTCATAAGGCGGCACATTGGCGAAAAGACGCTCATCGTAAGTGTATGTCTTTTTCATTATCGTAAATCAATACGCGGTCTTGTTATTATGTAAAAACGGACTATTATTCGCGACCAGACTCTCCTCCAAGAGACTGTAAGAGGGATGAGAAGAGCAAGTCGACGCTTTCATCTTGCTTATCACACTCTTCATCCTTCTCAGAATCCTGCTCTTTCAGATAAGGACAATCAAATTTCTCGGCCAAGAACTGACTCATATTAACGGCTTTATCCAAAAACTCAGCAAATTCTTTCACTCTCAAAGTTCGGAACTCGGGGACTAAGAAGTCCCGCAAATGTACCAAATATGACATAGAAATGCCTGCTCCGCTCACTGCAAGCCGATACGGCGCTGCTGGCGAGGAGAGAAGATACCTAAAAAGCGCTTCATGTCCTTGTTTGGGCAACTTATTGACCTCTGAGCGGACGATGAAATGATCATTTTCCGACCCGATCTGTCCCTCGATTTCCAGATGTTTATAATGGAACTCAAACTCAGAAACGCCCTTCAAATCTTCTGAGTTTAAGCCCGCATGCATCAGTATCTCTAAGAGGAGTTTATGAAAAAAGCTTTTTTCCTCTACCTTGAAGGCCTCCTCAGGGATGGTCAAACCACACTGTGGACAATACTTCAAATTAGTGTCGGAAATCACACATTCGCACGACGGGCACTGATAATGGTAACTTTCTTCATCCTCCAATAGCGAGGCGCTTTCTAAGAATTTACGGATATCGGCAAGGGTGATCCCAAACCCCATATTATCCATAAAAAGTATCTTCATACAGGCCACCCCACAGACTTGCCCCACATCATTGAGCAGCGGACCGCCCGAGTTCCCTGGGTTGATGGCCGCATCTGTCTGAATCATATAGCGATCGCCAAGCTCCTGTCGCACGGAAGAGATAATCCCCTCGGTAACCGTTATGGGAATCCCGAGAGAGAAGCCAACCGAATAAATCGCGTCTCCGACGTGCAGCGAATCCTCTGTGGCGAAATCCATGGGCGTCCAATCACTCAAATCGCCAGCAACGGTAAACAAAGCCAAGTCTAGGCTCTGATTAACCAAAATCACACGTCCCTGTAAGCGCTGTGCTTGTTGCGTTTCGATGACGATCTCCTTCTCGTTCTCGACCACATGCTGATTGGTCAAAAAATAGTTGGGACGACGAAAATAGAATCCTGTTCCAGCGCCACTCTCCGTGAGTACCTTCACGATAGGTAATGTATCTAAGGTTATTTTCATTCCCATTCCTCCCTTTGTTTCAAGTCTTGCGATTCCTCTTTTTTCATCACAGGCAATGCCAAAATATCACTGAAGGCCTTTAGTAAAAAAGGGAAAACGTCTTGACAATCCATTCCCATAACCGTACGCAGCACCTTGTCAAAGATACGGTCTACTTGCGCAGGGATATCATGCGTGGCATAATGAGAGAATATGAAAAGAAGGGAACTCAGTAGCGCTTTTTCTGCCCTATAAGGAAACGATTGCAGCAGTTTCTCGATTTGTTCTCTCGCCTCGTCCTGTAGCTCTTTCAGAGAGAATTGAGCGTTAGATGAGATAAAACACGGCTTTCTGTGCAAATAAAGACGCAGTTCATCATCAGTAACCGCCTCGAGGTTGCTTAGAATATGATTCAGGTGCTCGAATCGATCCAAGTCATCATCATCGACGCGGATAATTTCACAAAAAATCTCCGTAAGACGCTGCTCCCAATAGCCATCGGCTCTCATAAAAAAGAGCACATAGAGATGAGAAATCGCAAAGAGCTCGTTGACATAATCGAGCAACATGTACAAGTAATCTTGTTTCAGCAGCCCTCTCAACCATTTACAAAGCTCTCGGTAGGCTTGTATCGCACGCTCGACGTTAGCTGACGGACAAGAAAGATAATGGGGCTCTTTTACCCATGAGCCCCCATACTTGTAGACGAGCTCCTCGGCTCTATCACTGAGGAATAAACAGGCCTCCATGAGGATTCTTCGGACTTTATTCGGATTAGCCACGGGGAGGGGGCAGGAATATTCGCACAACAACTCATCCTCGCGCAAGACAAGCTGAAACCAGTCAAGGCGCGCATTGATGCTATTGACATTTCTCAGAAAGGCAATGAGTAGCGATTGGTCTTGCGGGAGTTTCACAAACGGAATACGAACTTGGAAGTCCGTCTCAGAGATCTCCAAGTACATCACCAAAGAACCATGCGGGATGGTAAATTTTCGTCCTGGACCGTAGACGGGTTTTGTGAACTTCCGACGAAAATTTGCCAAAAAACCTGTCGGCTGCATTGTCCAATTCGGGCATCCCGTCCCCTTTTTCTCATCGTCACATAAGAGACGAACCCAAGGGGTATAGTAATCCAGTATGGCGTGAATGCCTTCCACCACTTTGCCCTCCACAAAGAGCTCGCAGGCGCTGTCATATTGCCACCGATCCATCGCCGATGGTCGATTCGGGTAGAGTCGCTCTACATACGGATACGTTTTCATGAAGCTAGTATTTTTCTGACATTACCAAAGCAGTATCCCAAGAGGCAGGAACTGCGCCAAACCCTCAACCCAAAACGATATTTACAGGACGAAACCCTCAGAGCCCCCCACACAGATTACCGACCGATTGTATTAAGAGAGCAGCCTACTCTCATACCGACAAGCACGTTGTTTTTGAGATCCTCTATACCTCCACTAGCTACTCAAGAGTACTATTCCACCAGTTCAAAGGTAAGAAAAACTCTACATCCGAAAGCATCGTGCCCAATAAAAAAGGATGAAACATCGGCTATCCCCCCTCCACGCCACGAAAATATTTATATGCACAGCTTTCAAGGTATCATAAGCTAACGGTACACTCTGCACTTCCCCCCTGTGACAGGGGTGTACAAAAAAGAGGGCTTAAAAGCCCTCCATCTGTTCCTCTTGCAAGAGATCTTAGAATTCCCACAAGTCATGTTCTGTATTGAAGATATCGTAGTGTATACGCTCCGATTCCAGCATATTGGGAATCCCCCCTTTCTTGTAATCTGAAATCGAACGGTTGTTATACTCATTCGTTTCGCGAATGATATACGAGTCAAAACGACGCTTAAATACGAGGTCATCAAAGGAGGTTGCTTGCGCGTCATTCTTGTTGTTAAAAACAGCGACATGGGTCAGCACAGTGCGCGCCTCGGGGTAGTATACCCAAAAGGCAGGGGTACGCCTCAACTGTCCACCTTCTCCTCCCAATTCAAAGAACTCGATAACAGGGCACAGGCCTAAGACACGCACCTCTAGAAGCGAGCGCTTGGAATCAAAGAACCACTCCTCTTTTATAATCAACTGCTTAACTTCTCTCCAACGCGGCTCTCCCTCAATGTGCACTGTTCGGATCTGCCCCGTCCTCATATCCGTTTGCTGGATATCTTGCGCTGGGGTACAAACATTGTTTTTAACCTCTTCGAGAGTCATACGCTTGATAAACTCATCTCCAGGTGATGTCAAACCTGGGGTTGGGTCGTAAGCGTAAATTTCCTTATTCAAAATCGCATAGTACAGCGCTTGGGTGATACTCTTGCGATCTCGCATCTCTGTTGTAGGATAATAGAGCGGGAAGTTAATCTTCTGCCGCAAGTCCACCACGCGCCATATAATCTTAGACCACAGTACGTCAGCCTCTCGCACAAAGGTATAAGGCACAGGACGTATTTTTTCGGGAATCGTGGTACGTTCATAAAAGCCGATAGGGGGCATATTCGTCGTATCGGGTCTCACCGTATCCGAATTTCCTGCTTCGACCTTAAGCTTCGTCTGCTCCCCATTTCTTTGGGCAGCGACCACGAACGGAAGAATTAACAACACCAATAAAGACAACAAGCGAACCTGCATTCAATCCTTAGTTAATCATGAAAGCACTATAATACGAACTCAAAACTAGCGTATCCGATAGACCTTTGGTTCTAGAGTACGCACCTTCCCGTCCGCACCACGAACCTTGATATCTGTAATAGTAAGTTGCGACCCCGAGGCAAGAGACTGCATCAACTGTTTTTGAGCAGCGGTAAACTCGGGTCCCGTAGAGGCTTTCTCAGAGAAAAATCCCCCAACCGTCACCCCGACCTTAAAACCGAGGACTTGGAATCTCATATCGAAATCAAAATCTGGCGGGAATTTCGCCTCCATACCTTGAGAAGCCATTAGCAAGCCCTTCTGGATCTCTGTCACCCCAGGCGCAATACCGAAGATCGTAGACTTAGGGTCTGGCAAAGGCTTTATACGGAACTGTTTAGACCCGATTCTTTTCTTTGCGCCTCCTTCGTCGGCCATAATCGTAACCTCACAGACCCCTTCCTTTGTAGGACGCGCAAAATAGCCGTTGCCACTCTTGGATATCGAGCCCCCCGTCATAGACACCTGTACTTTGTCAGGACTAACCCCAGAGACAGAAATATCCACAGGATTATCCACACCGAGATAGAATACATTCATCTTCGTAGGACTCACCGCCATCGAGGGTTCTGCGACCGTATATCGGTGATGGAAGGGTTTGCGAGTAGGCACGCCGTCGGGACCGATAATTTCAATCAGACCGCCGAAGGAAATCGTACCATTAGAAGAAGCCGCAGCGCGATAGATACCACGTCCGTTGCTTGCGACAGGGATCGTATCTTTTTCCCGTCCGGGGCGCATAGTATAAATCCACTCATCCCCAGATTCGCTACGCACCGAGTCGTATGGACCTATGTAGACCTTAGGACGTTGGGTCGTATCGCTTGCCGCGAGAAAGATTTCAGCCCTAAATTCGCCTCCACGCAAGACGAAGTCAGAATTCGGGATCACCACAGAAGTGATTTTATTGAACTTGAAATCTCCAGCATCGACACGGTTCAATAAGAAGGACATCACATCCGCCTCGGCATTCAAGACATCCACCTGTACCTTAGTCAACTGTGGAAGCGTCGCAATCAAGGGTATATGCTCAAAGCGGTAACTTTCCCAAGAGTGCTCGATACCATCCTTTGTCGGCGGCGGGTTGTTGGTGGCTAACATTTGCTCGATATTGGCAATCAATGCCGCATCGCGCGTCTTGTCTAAAAAGCCCAACAAGAGTTCTCGATATGCGATCAGCTTTTCTTTGAGCGCCTTACCGTTCCCATCCAAGATCATGATCTGTGCAGGGATGTCGGTATCGGAAGCAACTTCCAAGAGCTGACTATCCACTTCGCCATCTGGCAGTAAGGCGGGACTATCCTTGCCCTCAGCCGTTTCAACAATCTTATACTTTAGGGAACGCACAAAATCTAACAACTCTTGCGCGCCCTTATGTACCTGCTCTGCCTTTTCACGCCAAGGGGTCACCTTTTGCGGATTCAAGAGTTCGGCTTCAACGAACTTGTTCATCGTCTTTGCGTTCTTGTCGGCATAATTCTTTGTGGTAAAAGAAAGCCCCCCGTCCACAAGCGCAAAAGCATTCAAAAGCTCAGCAGATACATTCATCGCCAACATCGCCGTAAGCATGAGGTACATCATGCCTATCATTTTTTGGCGAGGCGTTTCTTTTCCGTGACCCATTACAGACTAAATTCGTTCACTGCGAGATTTCAAGCTTATTATCCAAGAGGAGTATGGAGCAACGCCCCACGCCCCTCCACGACGACAACAGATTAACGGTTGGCCAATGTCCCCATAGCAGAGAGCATGTTGCCATAAACCGAATTAAGACGAGAGACGTTATCAGCCAACTGGCTCACAGACTTGCTATAGCGGGAAGTATCTTCCGTAGCCTTTTCAAGCATTTGGCGTAGCATCTCCTCTACCTTCTTATTCACCTCATCATTTGCTTTCAGACGAGCTTGGATATTCTGTAGCTGTACGTCGTGCGCGGCGTTGAGAGCAGCCAAATTCTTATTCATCGTAGCAAGCTGTACTCCCGCCTCAGTAACCCCCTTGTCAACATTATTACTTGCGTTAGAGAGCTTATTAGCGGCTTGCTGTACGATATCCTTAAAGTTTGCACTGAAGGCCATGCCCGTATCAGCCACTTCGGTGGACGTCTTTTCAAAGGCATCAGCCAAGACTTTTGCCTTTCGCGCCAAGATAGCCCCAGACTCCTCATAGCTTCCAGCAAACTTGCCGAGCGCTTCCCCAGCACGCTCCATGTTCTCTGACATCTTTTCTGTAGCAGAGACAGCGGCTGAGATCTTCGCAATCCCATTGCTCGCATCGCTGAGGCGTTCCAAACCTGCCCCGATCTTCATAAAGAGTTCGGGACCGATATGCGCCTTTTCCAACATCTCGTTAAACTTCTCCGTAAAGACCATACCGCCCATCATCGGCGCCTGCTGTACAATCACAGGTTGTGGTGCTACCACTGGCTGAACAGGCTGTGGCGCAGGTGCTGGTGCCGCAGGCTTTGCTTCCACCTTTTTCGGAGCACTCTCTGCGGGTGCAGGAGCTGCTTTTACGTTGATATTACTCTTGGAAATTGCGGAGGTAATCACACTCTCCAACATAACCATGTCAACGCTTCCCTTGTCCTTCTTACGCACATCGTCAGTCATGCCCGCCAATTCGGGATAGACGATAGACCAGTCGACCTCTTCGACGATGGGTTCGAAAGCAGAGAGAAAGAAGATGATAGCCTCTGTAATCATACCGACAAGCAACATAATCCCCGCTCCAGGGTAGTGCTGTAATTTGAACAGCGCACCCAATAGTACGACAGAAGCCCCCCAACCATAGACGTACTTCATCAGGTTCTTATACTTCGAACCTTGTACTATTTCAGATATGTTAAACCCCATTTCCAACAGTATTTACAGTATACCTCAACCAATCTCTTTTCTACTCTAATTCGTCTCCCATCATGCAAGAACGCACGCAACGGAAACCGATGAAAGACTTTGTCGAATCCTGATACTCGAAGGCTCGCGTCCCCACCTGTAAAAAGAAGTGCGTATCCTTCCACGAGCCACCACGAATCACCTTACGCTTCATAGCGGGAGGATCCTCTGGACGTGCGTTGTACTGATAGTCTGGATTCAAGTCGTGTGTAAAATTATACGCACTCTCGTCGTAGGCCGTACTCGTCCACTCCGCCACATTCCCAGCCATATTGTACAAACCGTACTCATTAGGGAAGAAGCTTACGACGGGCAACGTGGTCACCCCACCATCTTCAGCGTAACGTCCTCGCATCGGCTTAAAGTTAGCCACCAAACACCCATTGATCGAACGTGTATAGTAACTCCCCCACGGGTACATATTTGAGTTTCCTCCACCACGTGCAGCGTACTCCCACTCGGCCTCGGTGGGTAGCCGGAAATCGTGTACGGTGTACTCTCCGTTCCTTATATACGCACGATTGAGGCGATTGGTTCTCCAAACACAGAAGGCAAAAGCTTGTTTCCACGACACCCCTACAACTGGATAGTTGTCAAAATTAGGATGCCAGAAATAATTCTTAGCGTTCGGCTCATTGAACGAGTAACTCCAGTCGCTGATCCAAGCGAGCGTATCAGGGTAGACATTCACTCGGTCGCGAATGATGAAGTCTTTACGCTTACGAACGGGTACACTCTTGCTTAAGGGGAAGTAGAAGACGTTCGCCTTTTCTGGCCAAGCTCCGCTATCGCCCTTGTCATAGTCCCAGCGGTTTGTGCTTTGTGCCGCCTGCTTAAGATCGATCCAGCTGAAGGTATAATTCAGCTTACGCGTATCGATCTCCTTGCGCCCCTCGAACTGATCGAGTTCCTTGTTGTAGTAAAGCACCTGTACCGCCTCCAATTGATCGGGGTCAGAGAGGTCGATCTCCTGCTCCCAATTCAGAATTGGCGGTTCTGTCGGAATTCCGAGATCGTAATCGTCTTCACTCACATTGAAGCCGTCATCAATCTTGGCTAACTCACGACGCATGAGCGAGTCTCGCACGTAAAAGACGAACTGTCGATACTGGTTGTTGGTGATTTCTGTCACATCCATCCAGAACGACTCGAGAGTTACGGTCTTTGTCGGTGCGCGATGTGCCCACGTCACATCCTCGTCGTTGCGTCCCATAGTGAACGACCCCCGAGGCACCCGAACCATATTAAATGGTTCTGGCTCCGTACGCACCTCACGACCCGGCACACCGGTAAGCTCGCCCGTGTCTGTCGTGCCGCATCCTACCAGAAACGCTAGGAAGGCTAAACCCGCAAAAAATAATAAACGCCTAATCATACTCCTTGCTGTTTTCTTCTACTGAGGAAAGATGCTTCATACACCAATGATTAGATTGTTACAAGTAACGAATACTCTTATACTGGAGGGGTTGCGTTTGACGCGCAAGCCCAAAAGAATACCCAACAACAAGCTCATGAGACCCTGTAGAGAACTGCCGAATCGCCCCGACAGGATAATCATAGCTATAACCGATACGCAATGTTTCAAAAAGTACAATACCAGCCAACGCACCCACAGACTCCATTACATTGTAGCCAACCCCGAACCAAAAGAGGTTATTGTATCGGGCATTTAGGTTTACAGAGAGGAGATATTGTTGCCAATCGGTACGGGCTAAGAAACTGGGTTCTAAGTTCCAGCGCGAGGCAACAGGCATGTCATACCCCCCCACCACATAGTACTGGCGTGCATAATTCACGCGCCCGATTTTAGTCACATTTCGGCTCAGCTGATTGCGGAGGTCTGCTCCCAAGAGGTTCTGTCCAGAGACCCCGAAATACATACTGCGCGCCGTGTAATACATACCGAAAGAGAGGTCAAAGGCGATCCCATTGGCCTTATCCTTAGGAATTGCAGGGTCGTTCTCCGCAGCGATTGCTGTTTGCCATTTCGCATTAAACTGGTCATTCAAAGCGCGCAAGCCGAGCCCGAAAGCCAACGAGCCTAACGCTCTCAAATGAAAACGCCCACTATACGAGAACTCAACCCCATTGGTAGCACCAAAACCAATAGCATCGCGCATCAAGTGCAGCCCCAACCCATGAGAATATTGCACCTTACGCCCAGGGCTCATCTGCGATAGCTTACGAAAACCGATAGGGACGTCAAAATTCACAAAGAACGTCTGAGGAGCGCCTTCACCGAAGCCTACCCATTGCTGACGCGCCAAGGCGTAGACATTTATCAACCCTTGACTCCCTGCATAACCTGGGTTAAAATCGAGCTGATTGAACATATACTGACGCATACGGGCATCTGACTGTGCTTGCACAGAAGCCGACACAGCAAGCAGTAGCATACTAATAGCCACGACTTTAGTCCACCAACGAACCCCACACACGTCCACCGACAGAAGCATCCGACCCTCTAAATATAGAACCTAACGCAAGCCAAAGTAATAAAAGATCTCTGACATTGCCAAAATACAAAACCAACTAAACCAGTAAAAGCAGTGTTTACCTTAAAGAAACGTGTCGCTAATCAAAATATTTTACAAGATCGCATTTACACACCAGTAAAATACTCACACAGCGAAATGATAAGCAACAGAGGAACGCCCTATACAAACGAATTGTTTCATAGCCCCCGAGAGGAGCTCAGGCATCCAACCTATAGTCAATGAGATACGCTTCTTTTTATTTTTTCACGACCTTTTTTCGAGGTGTTTTTGAAGTAGCTGCACTGCGCTTGACATTCGTTTTTTTGGCTTTTTTAGCATCATTATTTTTTGCTTGTTCCGTCTTTGCATAAGCGAGCAGCTCCTCAAAAGGGGTGGTCGTTCCATCCATATCTTTGGGAAGACGATAGGCTTTCCCTTCAAATTCCACACAAAGCCCCCAGCGTCCCTTGACGATCTTGAGCTGGTCGCTCTCATCAAACTGGCGCACAATACGTGCGGCTTCCCACGCTCGTTTCGCCTCTATCAGTTCGATAGCGCGGGGCGCGTCGATCGTATAGGGGTCGTCGTCCTTCCCGAGGGAGATAAACTTATCGCCATGGCGTACGTAAGGGCCAAAACGACCAATAGCGACCGACATCTCCAGCCCTTCAAATTCGCCCACCTTACGGGGTAAACGGAAAAGTTCGAGCGCCTCCTCAAGGGTAATCGTCTCAAGGAGCTGATTGGGGCGCAATGAGGCATAACGCGGCTTCTTCCCCTCCTCATTCCCACCGATTTGCGCCAATGGACCAAAACGCCCCAAGCGCACCAATACGGGCTCACCACTCGCGGGCTCTACGCCAAGGTAACGCCCTTCGGCCGTGGGGCGCGATTCGTCGTCCATTGCATGTTCAACGAGCTTATGAAATGGCGCATAGAACTCACTGAGCATCTTCTGCCAATCTTTCTCACCAGAGGCAATCTGGTCGAATTCTTCTTCAACCTGCGCCGTGAAATTGTACTCTATGAGCTCAGCGAAGCGCTCTTGGAGATAATCATTCACAACCATCCCAATATCGCTCGGGAAGAGCTTTTTACGCTCCGCCCCGTAGTTCTCTGTGACTTGTTCGGTACGGATATTTCCACCCTCCAAGACCATCCGCCAAATCTTGCGTGTCTGCGCCTCACGACTATCCTTCATCACGTAGCCGCGGCTGACGATGGTCGCAATGGTGGGGGCATAGGTCGAGGGTCGTCCGATCCCCAGTTCCTCAAGCTTTTTCACAAGAGCAGCCTCTGAGTAACGCGGCGGGTGCTGCGTATAGCGCTCTTGGGCAGTTGCTTGCTTTAACTTTAGCGACTGACCGACGGTTAATTTTGGTAGTAATTCGGTCGTTTCTTCGGTATTTTCATCGTCGTTCCCTTCGAGGTAAAGGCGTAAGAATCCGTCGAATTGCACCACTTCGCCTGTTGCGACAAAAGGGTGCGGAAGCGTATCAGCCCCAACCTCTACCGTCGTGCGGAGGAGGCGTGCGGAGGCCATCTGCGAAGCCAACGCCCGATTGCGAATGAGCTCATAGAGACGCTGCGCCTCAGACTCCATACCGACCACTTCGACGTTGGCATCTACGGGGCGAATTGCCTCGTGCGCTTCCTGCGCCCCTTTGGTCTTGGTATGGTACTGGCGTCGGGTGTAATAGTTGCTCCCGTAACTCTTTTCAATCACCCCCTTCAGGTTCGCAAGAGCCTGATCAGAGAGGTTGACTGAGTCGGTACGCATGTAGGTGATCTTTCCCGCTTCGTAAAGGGCTTGTGCGACCTGCATGGTGCGAGCTGTCGAAAAGCCGAGCTTTCGGCTCGCTTCCTGTTGCAAAGTAGAGGTCGTAAACGGAGGTGCAGGGTTGCGAGAGAGCTCTTTTTCTTGGATGGAACGCACCACGAACTGTGCATCGACACACGAGCGGATAAATGCCTCAGCCTCCTCCTGCTTAGACAAGCGCTGCACGACCTCTGCGCGCAAGAGGGGCGAGGTGGCAAAGGAACCTTGTATGCGATAAAAGCACTGCGAGTCATACGCGTGAATTTCTCGCTCGCGCTCCACGACCAAACGCACCGCCACGGACTGGACACGCCCTGCCGAGAGTCCTGGCTTTAGCTTTCGCCACAAGATGGGCGATACCTCAAATCCCACTAAGCGGTCTAGGATTCGGCGCGCCTGCTGTGCATCAACCAGATGCTTATTGATAGCACGGGGTGTTTCGAGGGCTTTAAGAATTGCGGTCTTGGTAATCTCGTGGAAGACGATGCGTTGCGTATGCTCTGGATCTAGGTTAAGCACGGCGGCTAGATGCCACGCAATGGCTTCTCCTTCTCGGTCTTCATCAGATGCGAGCCACACCTTGTCGGCGCTCGCTACGGCCTTTTTTAGCTCCGCTACGACGCGGTGCTTATCCTCCGACACCTCATACTCTGGAAGGAAGTGCTCGCCTTGGATATCCACCCCAAGTTTATGCTTTGAGAGGTCGCGAATATGTCCGAAGCTTGAACGAACGTCGAAATCATTTCCAAGGAATTGCCCTATCGTCTTCGCCTTTGCAGGCGACTCCACTATCACTAAATTTTTCACCAGCAACCTAAATTACGTACCACAATTACGCGCAAAGAAACAAAGAAAATGTAGAACAAGAGACACGGCGAGAGAAAAAGCGCCTAGGAAGAGCATAAAAAACGGAGTGTGGCAGTTCCCTGCTACACTCCGTAAAGGTTATAACCTAGAGACTGGGCGTCTCTCTGTTATCTTACATCATACCGCCCATGCCAGGCGCACCCCCTGCCATAGGCGCTGGGGTATCTTCCTTAATATCAACCATGACACACTCGGTGGTAAGAATCATCCCTGCGATGGAGGATGCATTTTCGAGAGCTACACGCGCTACCTTGGTTGGGTCAATTACGCCGCTTTCAAGGAGGTTTTCATAGCGATCGGCACGTGCATTGTAACCGAAATCTCCTTTACCTTCGCGCACCTTTTCTACTACGACAGCACCGTCCAAACCAGCGTTTGCGACAATCTGACGCAAGGGTTCTTCGATAGCACGCTGAATGATACGGATACCCGTCGTTTCGTCGTCATTGTCGCCCTTTAGGTTTGCCAAAGCGCTCAGAGCGCGTACGTAAGCAACACCACCGCCAGGGATAATCCCCTCCTCTACCGCAGCACGCGTAGCGCTCAAGGCATCTTCCACGCGGTCTTTCTTTTCCTTCATTTCGGTTTCGGTGGGCGCACCTACGTAGAGTACTGCTACGCCACCCGCGAGTTTCGCCTTACGCTCTTGGAGTTTTTCCTTGTCATAGTCGGAGGTAGACTTTTCGATTTGGGCAGAGATCTGCGCTACGCGCTTCTTGATTTCTTCCTTATCGCCCGCACCGTTCACGATGGTGGTGTTATCTTTTGTGATATTCACCTTTTCAGCCTCGCCGAGCATCTCGAGCTTAGCATCTGCAATGCGCAAGCCCTTGTCTTCGCTGATAACCGTAGCGCCTGTAAGCACTGCGATGTCTTCCAACATCTCCTTGCGGCGGTCGCCAAATCCAGGCGCTTTTACCGCAGCAATCTTCAACGAACCACGCAAACGGTTAACGACCAAGGTAGCGAGCGCTTCGCCGTCAACGTCCTCTGCGATGATGAGCATCGAACGCCCCGACTTAGCCACGGGCTCGAGGACGGGGAGGAGATCCTGCATAGAAGAGATCTTCTTGTCCGTCAAGAGGAGCATCGGGCGGTCGAGCGCTACTTCCATCTTTTCAGGGTCGGTGATGAAGTAAGGAGAGATGTAGCCACGGTCGAACTGCATCCCCTCTACCACCTCAACGGTCGTTTCAATCCCCTTGGCTTCTTCTACGGTGATAACGCCTTCTCTTTTCACCTTACCCATAGCCTCGGCGATGAGCTTACCGATGGTGTTATCGTTGTTTGCGGAAATCGTTGCCACTTGTTCGATCTTTAGGAGATCTTCGCCCACTTCCTTGCTCTGCTTACGGAGATCCTCTACAACAACGGCAACCGCCTTATCAATCCCGCGCTTGAGATCCATGGGGTTAGCCCCAGCGGTCACGTTCTTTAAGCCGACGTTGACGATAGCCTGTGCTAGAACTGTGGCTGTGGTTGTCCCGTCGCCCGCGTCGTCGTTGGTCTTAGAAGCAACTTCTTTTACGAGCTGTGCGCCTACGTTCTCAATAGCATCTTCGAGTTCCACCTCCTTAGCGACTGAGACGCCGTCCTTGGTCACGTGCGGCGAACCGAACTTGCGTTCCATAACCACGTTACGCCCCTTAGGACCGAGGGTAACCTTCACGGCGTTTGCCAATTGATCTACACCGCTTTTGAGCTTATTACGCCCTTCGATATCGAACTTTATTTCCTTTGCCATTGGTTTCAAAATTAAAAATCAACACGAGTTTTTCTACGGACGTCTGACTAGATGATAGCCAAGATATCGTTTTGGCGCATGATGATATAGTCTACATCATTGACCGTTACTTCGGTACCGCCATACTTGGAGTAGAGCACCACGTCGCCGACCTTGACTTCCATGGTGACGTCTTTCGTGCCGTTGCCTACGGCGCGTACTGTGCCACGCTGAGGTTTTTCCTTTGCGGTATCGGGGATGATGATCCCACTTGCGGTGCGTTCTTCGGTAGCAATCGGTTCGATCACTACGCGATCGCCCAACGGTCTTACATTCAACTCTGCCATCTCTATCGTTTCTGACTAAACTAAACCTTTTCTTTTCTTTCGCTCCTTCCTCGAGGAGCTCTGCCTCTTCTCTAAGCAAAAGACACACCACAAGCGAACAGAGAACAAAAGGTTGCCACTTTGACACATTTGGGGGTAAGAATGGCAGTTTCATGCGCACCGCCATCTCTCGGTGAGGGGGAGGTGCGGGGTATTGTGGCCACTACCCGAGATTCTGGTTTTCCTAAATTGATTTTAAGACGAAAAGAGAAAGATTCTTCTACGAGAATCGTTTTATTCGTATAAAAATCGGGTTATTTTTCGTAGGTAATTCTACCTACTTTGCTTCGTATAGGGAACGGGAAGAGCGTACATACCCTTAGGCTGCAAGCAGGATAGGAAGGTAGATTTAGGAATATCTAAAGTAAAAAGGAGGGGGCGAGGGGCGCATTACACCAAGTTGCTTTTTTGGCAAAAAGAAAGGGGCGAAGCTCCTTGAAAGAAGCCTCGCCCCTTGGGGGGTTAATACAACCAATACCAGCGACACATTATGTCGAATTGCGGGAGCACCCTCACGCCAGACGGACGATGTGCAGTAAATGTTCATCTCCGAAGCGCTGCTACGCTGCGAGTTGCAAGAGTATATCAAAATACGCCCTCCATCTTTTGTAGGGGCGTAGCGTGCTACGCCCGCAACTCGCGGCAACGCCGCGCCTTGATGATTAACGCAGCACAAATAACAGCCCCCCCATATTCAGGAGACGCCCTCACGAATAGGCGGCACGTAGTGCCGAGTTGCGGGTGTAGCACGCTACACCCCTACAGGGGACTGGGACTTGGAATGTACATTTTGACACGCTCGCAGCCGACATTACATGACGCGCACAGAGTCTATTCCTCGCTGTAATCCTGCTTCGAGGCGCGTACGTAGGACTTGTAACGCCACTGAGCATTCTCCTGCGCAGCCTTGAAGAGTTCCGTAGCCTCGCCGGGGAAGGTTTGCGCTAAAGAGCTGTAACGCACCTCGCCTTTGAGGAACTCTTGGAACTTGTCCCAGTTGGGTGCTTTGGAGTCGAGACTGAAGGGGTTCTTGCCCTCCTGTTCGAGGAGCGGATTGTAACGGAAGAGATGCCAATAGCCACATTCTACCGCCTTCTTTTCCTCGGACTGGGTATCGGTCATACCAATCTTCAAACCGTGGTTAATACACGGTGCGTAGGCGATAATGAGGGACGGGCCTGGGTAGGCTTCGGCCTCTTTAATCGCTTTGAAGAACTGGTTCTGGTCTGCCCCCATGGCTACTTGTGCTACATAGACATAGCCGTAGGTCATGGCCATCATCCCGAGATCTTTCTTGCGCACGCGCTTCCCAGAAGCTGCGAACTTGGCAACGGCTGCCACGGGCGTAGACTTCGATGCTTGTCCCCCAGTATTGGAGTATACCTCGGTATCAAGCACAAGCACATTCACATCTGCGCCAGAGGCGAGGACGTGATCGAGTCCGCCGTAACCGATGTCATACGCCCAACCGTCGCCACCGAATACCCAGAAGGATTTCTTGGTGAAGTACTGTTCGAGGGCAAGGAGCTCCTTTGCCGCGGGGCTGTTTTCCTTGGCTAGGGCAGCTGCGAGCTTATCTGCCACTTCGATGCTTTCCTCGGCGGAGTGAGCCTTGTCAATCCATGTTTGGAGGGCAGCCTTGGTTTCTGCACTAATGGCGGTTGCCATGAGCGCTTGTGCCTGCTCTGTGATGCGGTGACGGAGGTGCTCGACGCCGGTGGCTATCCCGAGTCCGAACTCGGCGTTGTCTTCAAAGAGGGAGTTTGCCCATGCTACGCCACGCCCGTTGTCGCCGATGCAGTAGGGCGAGGAGGGCGAAGAGCCGCCGTAGATTGAGGAACAGCCGGTGGCGTTCGCAACAATCATCCGCTCGCCGAAGAGCTGGGTAATGGTCTTGATATAAGGCGTTTCACCACAACCTGCGCATGCGCCAGAGAACTCGAAGAGGGGACGTGCGAACTGGCTATTCTTTACGCTAGCGTGTTTGTCGACAACGTTCTTGTAGCCGACCTTCGTTTCGCAGTATTCCCAGTTCTTGATTTCACGCTCTTGGGTATCGGTGAGCTTCATTACCAGCGCTTTGGACTTGGGGGCAGGGCAGACAGCAGCACAGTTGCCGCAGCCCGTACAGTCGAGGACGCTCACTTGGATACGGAACTTATAATCCTTGAGTGCGCCACCCTTACCGTCGATAACCGCCGTGCCTTCGGGCAAGCCCTTTACGTCCTCTTCGTTGAGGAGGAAGGGGCGAATAGCAGCGTGAGGACAGACATAGGCGCATTGGTTACATTGGATACAGAATTCGGATTCCCATTCGGGCACCATGCTCGCGATACCGCGCTTTTCCCAACGGGTGGTGCCACTGGGGAGCGTACCGTCCTCGCGACCGACGAAGGCACTCACGGGGAGGTCGTCGCCCACTTGGTTGTTCATGGGCACCATGACGTTGTTCACAAAGTCGGGCGCTCCTTCCAAGTGCTGCTTCTTTTCGGGCTCGAGGGTAGCCCATGCAGCGGGTACGGTCACTTCCTTTACCTCGCCGCCGCGGTCTACGGCAGCGCAGTTTTTATTCACCACCTCAGGACCTTTTTTACCAAAGGTCTTTTCGATGAAGTGCTTCATCTCCTTGACAGCTTGGTCATAGGGGATGACGTTGGCGATCTTGAAGAAGGCCGCCTGCATGATGGTGTTGGTGCGGTTACCGAGCCCGATTTCGCGCGCTACGGTGGTAGCGTCGATTGTATAGAAATGCACCTTCTTTTGCGCAAGGATACGCTTTACGCTGTTGGGGAGGTGCTGTTCGAGTTCGGCTTCACTCCAAGGGCAGTTTAGCAAGAAAGCGCCGCCCTCGCGGATACCGCGCAGCATGTCGTAGCGCTGGAGGTAGGAGGGGACGTGGCATGCCACAAAGTCGGGCGTGGTGACGAGGTAGGGGGAGCGAATAGGCTTGTCGCCAAAACGGAGGTGTGAGGTGGTAATCCCCCCAGACTTCTTAGAGTCGTAAGCGAAGTAAGCTTGGCAGTACTTGTCGGTGGTTTCCCCGATGATCTTAATCGAGTTCTTGTTCGCGCCGACCGTTCCGTCAGAACCGAGCCCGTAGAACTTCCCTTGGAATGTACCTGCTGGCGCCAGATTCACCTCTTCTGGCACATTGAGGGAGTGGAAGGTAACGTCGTCTACGATACCGATCGTAAAGCCGTTTTTGGGCTCTTTCTGCGCGAGATTGTCATAGACTGCGATAATCTGTGCGGGGGTCGTGTCCTTGGAGGAGAGACCATAGCGTCCGCCGTAGACTTCGGGAGCGCCTGCTACGCCGTAGTAGAGGTTGCGTACATCCAAGTAGAGGGGCTCGCCGAGCGCGCCAGACTCCTTAGTACGATCTAAGACAGCGATACGCTTAACACTCTTAGGCATCGCTGCCACGAAGTGGGGAATAGAGAACGGACGGAAGAGGCGGACAATCAAGAGCCCGACCTTGCGTCCCTGTGCCATGAGGTGGTCTACGACCTCGCGCGCGGTTTCTGCGACGCTTCCCATCACGACGATGACCTCGGTGGCTTGTGGGTCGCCGTAGTAGTCGAAGAGGTTGTATTTACGTCCAGTAATCTTGGCGAGTTCGCCCATGTATTGTTCCACGACCTCGGGGACGCGGAGGTAGTAGGGGTTGCTTGCCTCGCGGTTCTGGAAGTAGACGTCGGGGTTCTGAGCCGTCCCGCGCGTAACGGGGTGTTCGTTAGAAAGGGCACGTGCACGGAATTCGGCAAGCGCCTTAGTATCGACTAGCCCGCGTATGGCTTCGGTGTCGAGTTCCTCAATCTTTTGGATTTCGTGCGAGGTACGGAAGCCGTCGAAGAAGTGCAAAAATGGCACACGCGAGGTCAGAGCCGAAAGGTGTGCTACGGCAGCCAAATCCATTACCTCTTGTACGCTCCCGGTGGCCAGCATGGCGAAGCCTGTGGCACGGGTCGACATCACGTCGCTATGGTCACCAAAGATGGAGAGCGCGTGTGCGGCGAGTGTCCGTGCCGAAACGTGGAAGACGGCAGGGAGGAGTTCGCCCGCCATCTTGTACATATTCGGAATCATGAGGAGCAAGCCCTGAGAGGCAGTATAGGTCGTGGTGAGCGCTCCGGACTGTAGCGAGCCGTGTACTGCCCCGGCGGCGCCAGCTTCGCTCTGCATCTCGAGGACGCGTACGCGTTCTCCGAAGAGGTTCTTTTTACCATTAGCTGACCACTCATCTACGAGCTCTGCCATGGTCGATGACGGCGTAATGGGGTAGATAGCCGCCACCTCGCTAAACATGTAGGAGACGAAAGCTGCGGCATAGTTCCCGTCGCACGTAACGTATTTCTTATCCTTTGCCATTCACTGAAATATTTCAATTAGGAGGGGACGGATCTTGTCCCGCTACCCTCTCTAGGTACAAAAGTAACCGATTCGGTTTGGAAAGCGGGGTTAACTCGGTAATTTATAGGTACTCTAATTCTACGGAAGGGCGCTAAGGGCGCGCGGCCTTAGATCTCCTCCCACGACTCTCCTCAACCCCGGGCCGTCCGCCCTTAGGACCCACTGGGCGGCGCGCCCTTAGAACTGCCCTTAGGACCGCCTTTTTCATTATCTTCGTGGTAACGAACACAGGTAACACGATGAATGAGCCACGCATTCTTCCGATAGGAAATCAAACCTTTGAAGACATCCGTCAAAAAGAGCAACTCTATGTAGACAAGACGAGCTATATCTATACTCTGGCGTATGCTGGCTTTAAACATACCTTCCTGAGCCGTCCCCATCGCTTTGGTAAAAGCCTCTTCCTATCGACCCTGCGTGCCTATTTTGAAGGAAGAAAGGAGCTCTTCGAGGGGTTATATATCGCGGAGCACGAGGAAGAGATCGCCCGCTTGCAGAAGCGCGAGCCGTGGGAGGCGTCGCCTGTGCTTTATCTCGAATTGAACGCAGAGGATTACTCTACACCAGAGGCATTAGAAAACTGTCTAGATACCCACCTGTCGGCGTGGGAAGCGCTTTATGGGTGCAATGGTGTGACCCTTTCGGGACGCTTCCGAAGCGTTGTGCAGCGAGCGTACGAGAAAATGGGCAAACAAGTGGTCATCCTCATTGATGAGTATGATAAACCTCTGTTGGAAACCGTGGAAGACGAGGCTCTCAACGAAGCCAACCGTTCGCTCCTCAAAGCCTTTTACGAGGTGCTTAAGAATTGCGACCGTTATATCCGTTTTTCCTTTCTGACGGGGATTACGAAGTTTAGTAAGACGACCCTCTTTAGTGGTGTGAATAACCTAAAAGACATTACGCTCCATAACAATTATGATGCTATTTGTGGTTTCACAGAAGAGGAGCTCACCACCTACTTTTCGTCTGAGATTGAGAAGCTCGCCGAGGCGGAAAATGCTACGGTGGAAGAGACCCGTGCAACGCTTAAAAAGGAATATGACGGCTATTGTTTTTCGCGGAACGGGGTGAAGGTATACAATCCATTTAGTCTGTTGAATGTCTTAGCAGATAGTGCTTACGACTACTATTGGTTTGAGAATGCGACGCCCTCATACCTTGTACACTACCTTCGAAGGACACAGATCTTTATGCCTGATTTAGAGGATGAGCTGTTGCTTGACTCTAGTTCGCTTCAAGACTTTCGTTACAATGACGAGGACTCGGTGATCCCGCTTCTTTTCCAATCGGGTTATCTGACCATTAAGGAGTATCTGGCAGAGGAACAGATTTACCAACTGGGGTATCCGAACGAGGAGGTGCGTTTCGGGTTTCTGCAGGAGCT
>CAJPTV010000011.1 GCA_905373665.1 Bacteroidia bacterium | reverse complement strand
CCGAGCTTACCCTTACGGTAACTCCCGTTGCAAACTACGAGCTTGAAACCCTCGTCGCTACTGTCGGTGGCAACGATACGGATCTCTTGCCCGCAGACAAGAAGGGGAGCAAGGAGGCTGTAGCTATAAACTACACCCTCGCTGCAGATGTGACCTTTAAGGCAACCTTCAAGGAAGTGAAGAAAGATCCGCCTATCTCTGCGCCGCAGTACACGGTAACTATCGCTGCGCCACAAAACGGTACGTTGGACGTAAAGAAGGGGACGGAGAATGTCACTACAGGCACGGCGCTGGACAAGGATACAGAGCTTACCCTTACTGTAACTCCCGCTACGGGTTATGAGCTTGAAACCCTCGTGGCAGTGGTAAACGGTGCGGATACTGATTTGGCAAAAGAGAAGAAGGGGAGCAAGGTGGCTGTAACGGTGACTTACACCCTCGCCGCAAACGTGACCTTCAAGGCAACATTCAAGAAGGTCGCAACGAGCGATGATCAGAAGAAGCCCGCCCCGTTGGCTGTAGACGACGCACAGCTCGCGCACGTACGCGTATTCCCGAACCCCTTTGTAACGGAATTGCGTATCGAGGCGCAGGAGGTGCAAACCGAGGTGCGTTACACGCTCTTTGATGCATTGGGTAACGTGCTCCGCACTGGGCGTTGCGAACAAGCAACATCGCTGGAGACGGAGTCGCTCTTACCAGGGATTTACTTCTTGCGTCTGACAACCCCCGCGGGTGCTGAGCAAGTGGTGAAATTGGTGAAAAAGTAGTAGGATGAAGACGGAGGAGTATCAAGGCAACTCGTGTGTTGATACTCCTCCTTTGTATTGATACGTAGGTTCTTAAAACACTCTCATATATGAAAAGAATATTCTTATCGCTGGCGCTCGGTCTTTGTTGCCTTCTTGCGCTTTCCCATTTCACATGGGCGGCGGGGCTCGGTGGCTCCTATACCAAGGATGGTACGGTAACGCCGTTTACCGAAAAAGCTTCTTTACAAGAGGCAGTCGGTGCTGTAAAGGGCAATATTACAAAGCTGGTGCTCAACGCGGGTGAACTCACCGCCGCAGACTGGGAATGGCTTAAAGATGGTACTGCTAAGTCCTTTACCCAACTACAAGAGTTGGAGATTGCAACGACGATGACCACCGTTGCGCCCTTACCAGAAGGGCAGTACAACACTTCGTTCTATGATTTCCCAAAGCTTAAGAAGCTGACCCTCGCCAAGATTACGAAGATGGGCGAAGGGGTCTTTAAGAACGTCCTCTGCACTTTGCAAGAGATTAGCCTCCCCGACGTACAGGAAATTGGGGTGATGGTCTTCGGTTACATCGGGAACGGTGGCAACGCAACGCCACTTAAGCAACTCTCAATGCCTCGCTGCAAGAAGATAGCGGGAAGCAACTTTACAGAAAGCCAAGCGAACCTAACGCTTTTGGTTTTAGGACCGAACCCTCCCGAGGTCGGTAGTGATGGGGCGCATTGGGTTGAAAACTTGAAAAAGTGTGCGTTGAAATTGGTAAAGGAGGACGGGACAGAGCTCTCTGCTGAGGAGCTTGCTAAGGCTAAGAACGCCTACCTCGCAGCGAACAATACGAATGGGAAGTGGCTCGGGATTAAATTCGATGGCGCAAAGACCTTTGGAGTTAAGATACCGCAGAACCTGTTGCAAAACGTTCACGGTAAGTTAGAAGTTTCTAATACTCTCCCCAGTGTAGGGGAAGTGGTGATGCTAACGGCTATTCCCGACGAAGACAAGGCGCAAGGCTCTGGCGGCACAGGGGGCGGTGGCTCGGGGAGCAGTGGCGACATCGCTAAGCAGTGGATGCTTGACCTCTCCACAGTAAAGATCTATCATTCTAAGGACGGAGTAAAGCTCACCCCAGAGCAGGCCGTAACATTCGACAAAAAGAACATGACCTTCGTGATGCCCGAGTCGGAGGTTATCATTGAGGGGACGTTTGTTGAAAACAAGATAAAAGTCACCTTTACCTCCTTTGAAGAACCCATGACCCGTACAGGGAAGTCAAAGGTAATGGACTTCGAAGGGAATATGATGAAGAATATCCTTGACGAAGTGACTAAACAAATGGGCACGAAGGGCTCGATCAACGACCAACAGTACCGTACGAAGGTGACCGACGTGGAGGTAAAAGAAGGGGCATTTACGGCGATAGACTATGTACAGTTCGCCTCGCAGTTTAACGTAACGGGGTCGGGCTTTGACAATGCCTACAAGAATATCCAATTCTTTACCGTGACGGACGCCGTTTCTTCGCATACGCTCAACGAGAATGCCATCGGGAGTACCCTTCACGGTAACGTGCGCGAGGTAACCCTTCATAAGCTCCCCACGGTGGGGAACAAGGCGATTGCACAGCTCTCGAACCTCACGAAGCTTGTCCTTCCCAATACGACAAGATTGAAAGAATCGGCGCTCAGTAGCAACGAAGCGTTGAAGACCTTGGAAGTGCCCGTGCTCGAGTTCATTGAAAATGGGGCGCTTAAGGGATGTACCTCCCTCGTATCGTTGAAGCTCCCACACCTACACACCATTTCAAAAGAGGCGTTTGCGGGGTGCACGCGCCTTGCTACGCTCTATCTTGGCGAGAACCCGCCTACTGTCGAAGCAAAGGATGGGGTGACTACCGCCTTTGATGGACTACCCGCCGAGCGTTCGATTATCTTGGTGGGTAAGGATGGCAATGCCCTTCAAGGCAATGCCCTTGTCGAGGCATCGAAACGTTACCTTGAAAGCACAGCTGATGGCAGTGCGACAGACAACCTCTTCTTTGGTTGGAAGATTGTAAGCAAAACCTCCTACGAGATTAAGATAGGGAAGAACGAGCACGGTACAATCAACGTTCCCGAGCGTGCCGTGGAGGGAGATAATGTGAAAGTGACGGTCGTGGCAAACGACGGCTATACGGAAAAGGAAATCTCGTACGTGGAGGATGGTTCTTCAGAAAAGAAGATCGTACCCCTCGAGACTCGTACCTTCAAGATGCCCGCCAAAGCGGTTACTATTTCCGTAGAGTACGGGGAAAGCGAAATGACTGTAACAGTGAACGGTGATAAGTCTGGCAAGGGAAAGACCCTCAAAGAAGCGGTGGCTGCGGCTGGCTTCAGCGACAATGCCAATAACCTCTCGAAGGTTACCTCGCTCGAGGTTACGGCAGGGGTCTTTGGAGCAAGCGAGTGGAAGAACCTCAATACCTTCTTCGCAGGAACGGATAAACTCGAGCGCTTTGTCTTGGGCGATGCCGTTCGTATTTCCGACATGCCCGGCGACATGGTGATAAAAGACAAAACCAAAACCGCCGAGATGACCATCGCGGGGGCGAGCCTCAAGTATGTCAAGATCCCCAAGATTACGGCGATTACTGAGCGTGCTTTCAACGAAGCCGAGGCGCTGGAAACCATCGAGTGTCCCGACGTGGAGGCTTTGGGCGAGAACGTCTTCCTTGGGTGTAAGAAACTCAAGAGTGTGAACCTCCCGAAGCTCAAGGGGGATAAGATCGCTAAGGGGGCTTTCATGGGCTGTGAGTCGCTGGAGGAGATCGCCTTGCCAGAGTTGACGGCAATCCCCGCGGAGCTCTTTAGCGGTTGTAAGTCGCTCAAGGCGCTGCCCTTTGCTGATAAGGTTACGACGATAAACGACGGCGCGTTTAAGGGTTGCGAAGCCTTTACAGCCCTTTCGTGCCCACGCTTAACCTACATTGGTAAAAACGCGTTTGAGGTATGTAAGGGGATTACTACGCTCACCCTCCCGCTTTGTGAGAATATCGGTGAGGAGGCCTTCCAAGGCTGTAAGGGGCTTACGACCCTTTCGCTCCCTGCGTTGAAAACTGTCGGCTCGGGGGCATTTGCGAACCTTACGGAACTCGAGTCGATTGACCTGCCTAACCTTAAGGAGGTGGCACAACTCTGCTTCAATGGGTGTGCAAAACTTAAGACGGTTTCGCTACCCGTGGCGACGAAGATCGGCGACCTCGCCTTCTGCACGCGCATTGTGAAAGACCCAGACGATGAGGAAAAGAATGAGTACAAGGGGTTTGAAGTCCTCGAGACACTCACACTCCCCGAGGTAACCTCGATTGGCGAACGAGCGCTCTTTGGTTGTAAGAACCTTAAGCAACTCAACGCACCCAAGCTCCAAGCGCTTGGCTCGAATGCCTTGGAGGGTTGCGAAGCGTTGAGTAGTGTCGAATTTAATGAGCTCCGCACCCTTAGCAACAAGTCTTTTGCGCACTGTACGGGCTTCACTACCCTGTCGCTTCCTGCCCTCACGGGGATTGAAGAGCAGGCCTTTTTCCAGTGTACGAATCTTACCAAGCTCTCAGCGCCTAGTCTTACGCAGTTAGCTGATTTGGCATTCGAGGGGTGTAACCAGCTGGCAAGTTTGACATTAGGAGGGACTGTGCCGAACATCCCAGAGGACAAGAACCCCTTTGCGAGCAAGCCCGAAAGGCGCGTTCTGAACCTTATGGTAGATAAGGCCGAGTTCGCGGTGGTGCGTGCGAACTATCTCAGTGCACAGGACGGAGATCCTACGGACGATAAGTGGTACGGATGGTCTATCGCTGAAGGTGCTCTTACGACGGTAAACTTTATCGTAAAGGTAGGCACAGCTCCGTTGGTG
The DNA here is from genome assembly GCA_905373665.1 of Bacteroidia bacterium. Lineage (GTDB taxonomy): Bacteria > Bacteroidota > Bacteroidia > Bacteroidales > CAJPTX01 > Bacteroides_D. The sequence goes on along the minus strand of CAJPTV010000011.1, from coordinate 28,766 downwards.
GGCGCTATGATTACCATCCGCGATGCGGCAGGGACTGCGGTAGATTCCAAGGTCGCTAACGCGGACGGGAAAGCTCCTTTCTTCCTTGCACCCGCGACCTACACGTATGAGGTGACCGCCGATGGCTATAAGAAGCAAACCGCCCAGCTCGTGGTAGAGGCTACGGAAAAGAACGTGGAAGTCGTTATGGAAGTAGCGCCTCGCACACACGTAGTCTTCACCGTGAAGAAGGGCGAGGAACTGCTCGCTGGGGCTACGATTGTGGTGAAGGATAAGACGACGTCTCAAAAGGTAGCTTCGCTTGCCACCTCCGCAGAGGGGAAGGCAGAGTGCAACCTCGAGCCCGCAACCTACACATACGAGGTGATGGCTGAGGGTTGTGCGCCGATTAACGCTACGGAGTTCGTGGTAGAGGCTACGGAAAAGAAGATCGAGGTGACCATGAAGGCAGCTACCGCTCCTCCCACGCACGTAGTCTTTACCGTGAAGAAGGGTACGGACATACTCGCAGGGGCTAAGGTTGTGGTGAAGGATAAGGCTACCTCGCAAGAAGCAGCTTCGCTTACCACCTCCGCAGAGGGTAAGGCAGAGTGTAACCTCGTGCCCGCGACCTACACGTACGAGGTGACAGCTGAGGGTTGCGCGCCGATAGCCGCTACGGAGTTCGTGGTAGAGGCTACGGAAAAGATGATCGAGGTGACCATGACGGCAGCAGCGAATAACGACAACAAGGATAAGGATAAAGACAATGCTGTGGAAGATGCGCTTTTTGCATCCGTGGTCATTGCGCCGAATCCTTTTACTACGCAGTTGCGGGTTGTGAACCCTGAGGGGATTGCAGCGCGTTACGAGTTGCTGAATGCTTCGGGCATTGTGGTACGTTCGGGCGAGATGCTGGGCAATGAGGAGGTAGTGGATACAGAAGCACTCCACGCAGGGCTCTATTTTGTGCGTCTAACGGGTCAAAATGGCGAGCAAGACACCATAAAGGTAATTAGACACTAGTCTTTACTTTGTCGTAACAAGAAGCCGCCTCTGATTAAACAGGGGCGGCTTCTTTGTGTTAAGAGGGGCTTACACACTTTTACAGACACTACCGACTTTGCATACTTTTCTCTACATTAGCGCGTTTTCTACTACTAAATTTTTACTGCGATGTCTGCTCTTCAAAAGGTGATGTTAATGATCCTCGATGGGTGGGGGGATGGCGATGGGTCGCGTGCGGATGCCATTGCGAGCACGTTTACCCCTCAGCTCGACGCCCTGCGGCAGCGTTTCCCCTTTGCGCAACTTCGTACAAGTGGGGAAGATGTAGGGCTGCCAGATGGACAAATGGGGAACTCGGAGGTCGGGCATCTCAATATCGGGGCTGGGCGGATCGTATACCAAGATTTGCTGCGCATCAATCGAGAGATTGCCTCGGGCGATATTGAAAAGAACCCCGTGTTGAATGAGCTGATGGAGTATGCCAGACGTGAGGGACGCGCCCTGCACTTCCTCGGACTCGTCTCTGACGGGGGCGTACATTCGCTCGACAAGCACCTCTACAAGTTGGCAGATATGGCCACGGCTAGGGGGCTAGAGCAAGTTTATATTCATGCTTTTACCGATGGGCGCGATACAGACCCCAAGAGCGGCTTAGGTTTCCTCGAACAGCTGCAACAACATATTGCAGGGCAACCGACGCAGATCGCCACAGTCGTAGGGCGCTACTATGCCATGGATCGCGACAAGCGTTGGGAGCGGATTCGCGAAGCCTATAACCTGCTTACGGCAGGAAAGGGAACGCCCACGGAGGATATTCTTGCCAGCGTGCGAGCCTCTTACGAAGCGGGAGTGACTGACGAATTTATTAAGCCTATCGTGCGGGTGGATGCGACGGGTAAGCCCGTAGGGGTGATTCAGGCAGGGGACGTGGTCTTCTGTTTCAACTACCGTACGGATCGTTTGCGCGAGCTTACTACCGTGCTGACGCAGAAGGATATGCCCGAGGAGGGGATGGCGACAATACCCCTTCATTACGGCACGATGACGCGCTATGATGAGAGCTTCCAAGGGGTGGCGGTCGCTTATGACAAAGAGAACCTTCGGAATACGATGGGCGAGGTTGTGGCTAAGGCAGGAGCAACCCAGCTTCGCATTGCGGAAACGGAAAAGTATGCGCACGTAACCTTCTTTTTCTCAGGCGGGCGTGAGGAACTTTTTGATGGTGAGCATCGGATTCTTGTGCCTTCGCCCAAGGTTGCAACCTACGATTTGCAGCCGCGGATGAGTGCCCTTGAGGTTACAGATAAGCTCCTTTCGGATGTCGATACGCAGTCCCCAGACTTCGTTTGCCTGAACTTCGCCAATGGCGATATGGTGGGGCATACGGGGGTATACCCTGCCATTCAGGAGGCGGTGCGTACGGTGGATTCTTGCGTGGGGTTGATCGTCGAGCACCTTCGTGAGCGGGGCTATGAGTTGGTGATTATTGCCGATCACGGGAATGCGGATCATGCTATCAATGCGGACGGGACGCCCAATACGGCGCATTCGCTTAATCCTGTGCCCATTGTCGTGGTAAGCGACCGTTTCAAGCGGGTAGAAAGTGGGCGATTGGCAGATGTCGCGCCTACGTTGCTGAAGATGATGGGGCTAGCGCAGCCTGCCGAGATGACGGGGACGCCGCTCTGTCATGAGTAGCTGTTGTTCGCTCTTGCAGTGGGAAGACAAGATCGTCGACCGTCGTATCCTTACGGATTACTTTGCTTGTGACCTTGAGCGCTGTCACGGTGCTTGCTGTCGTGCGGGCGACGCGGGTGCGCCTCTTTCCACCGAGGAGATTGGAAATATGTACGATGCGTTGCCCTATCTTCAGGAGCATTTAGCCTCAGACCATTTTGCGCTCTTGGAAGAAAAGGGGGTGGGGGTAAGAGACCTTGACGGAGGATGGGCAACGACGTTGGTGCCAGACTCAGGGGCTTGTGCTTTTGCGCAACTTTCCGAAGGGTGTCTGTGGTGTAGCATTGAGTGCGCGGAGCGGGCAGGGGAGTTGCCGCAGTCGGTGGCGCGTCCAGTAAAGCCCCTTTCGTGTGCACTGTATCCGATTCGTTTGCGTCGTTCTGGGGTCTTCACGCTTTTACAATATGACGTGTGGGATATCTGTGATGCAGCGCGTGAGAAGGGGGCACGCGAAGGGATACACGTCTATGAGTTTTTACGTGCGCCGCTGATTCGTGCTTTTGGGGAGGAGTTTTACGACTGGTTAGTCTTAAGTGCCGCGCGCCATTAGCGCCGCCCCTCGCCCGTCCTTAGCCCCGCTTGTCGTTAAACATCCTTAGCCCCGCTTGTCGTTAAACAAATTAGCGAGGGTGTGTCGAATGTTTTGACACACCCTCCTAGCAACGCTTGCGCCGAATCGCGATACTTTCCACCCTTCTAGCAACGCTTTGCGCCGAACGGCGGGGTTCTGGGGTCCGTAGGGGCGCAGCATGCTACGCCCTGCGCCGTAAGGCGCATAATGAATCGATGCGAAAAGAGGTGTTGTGTTTTGACACACCCTTTGTGCTCTCTATGGGGCGCTTTTTCGACACCTCGCTCGTCGCCCCCCCCTTGCCTCTCCTCAACCATGGGTTATGCGCCACGCTCCAAAAATCTGTGATAAAGAGGGGCAAAAAGGGACGTTTTAGGGGCGTAAAACGGTTATCGCTGAAGAAAAATAAGCGTCTGTGTGTCGTTTCTTTCTATTGCAATTCCGTGAATTACAATATGTTGCCCAGATGGAACATCTTATTGTGTGTATGAAACACGCAGAGAGATGGCGGGGAAATAAAAATGATGAGCTTTGTGCAGTTGTTCACTCAACGGAGTGTGATAATGAAAAGGACGTGTCAGCAAAGAGAATTAAACGGTAAGGTGCTCTCGAGGGTGAGAACCACGGAGGTGGGTAGCATCGTAAAGAGCATGTACAGAGGAAGTAGGTGTCCCTAGAAAGCTATTGACGGCAATACAAGGTCTGTAGTGTGGATGTAGGAATGTGTACGAACCTCACCCTCACGGCAAAGCCCAGCAAGACAAACGGTTATAAACTCTGGTCGGCAATAGTTAATGGGATGCCTCTCTTTCCTCTGAAATAAAAGACCTCCGATAGGGGGCATTAAAGTAGTCGTGTTCTTTTCATTTGATAGTAGGAGGCCGTCTCGGGTAAAACTGGGGCGGCTTCCTCGTTTTCACAGAAATTGCTTCTACGAGACATTTCCGTTTTGGTTATTCTACAAAAAGTATCTACCTTTGCGTCGTTGTAGGGGTGAACCTGAAGGAGGAGTCGAAAGGTTCTTCTTTTGGGTACGGAGAGATGGGTGAGTGGCTGAAACCAACAGTTTGCTAAACTGTCGTACTTGGTAACAGGTACCGGGGGTTCGAATCCCCCTCTCTCCGCCACAGTTTCGGGGTATAGCGCAGTCCGGTTAGCGTATCTGCTTTGGGAGCAGAGGGTCGCAGGTTCGAATCCTGCTACCCCGACTTTTTGAGAATTACTTCTTACCAAACCTCAGTATGAAGTCAACGCTTGGGGCAATCCTGCTTTTTATGGGGTTGCCCCTTTTTGTATACCTGCAAAGTTGTGTTCCTGCTCGCGAGTTTAAGGAACTCGATCAGAAGTATGCTGGGCTGAAGGATCACGCCGCTGTACTCGAACACACGAACGACACGCTGAGTGCTTCGCTTAAGGAGCAGCGTGCGGTCAATGCGGCACTTTCTGCTCGGAATCAGGCGCTTTTGCGTGGGATAGATAGCGTGGAGGGCGACCTTCGTTATCTCCAGGAGTCGAATGCGCGTCTTCGTAATGACTATAACGACCTTGAGAATCTGCATAAGAACCTTCTTGCAGGCAATCAGAAAGAGACGGGACGGCTTCTAGCCGAAATACAGAAAAACCAGTCACAGCTCCAAGAGCGTGAGGATGCCCTTAAGGAGCTCGAACGTCAGCTCTATCAGCGTCGGCAAGACCAAGAGCGCGAAGCTAAGCGGCAGGAAGAGGATCGGAAGGTGCTCGATTCGCTCCGCCTTTCCTTGAGCGTCTTGGCTGAGAATATAGAGAAGAAGAATGCGGATATTGCCGCCTTGCAGAAAGCTATCGCACAGCGCGATTCGGTCTCTGAGGCGTTGCGGCAACGCGTCGCAGGGGCTATGTTTGGTTTTGAAGGGAAGGGGCTGAGTGTCTATCAGAAGGGGGGGCGTGTCTATGTCTCGCTCGAGGAGCAGTTGCTTTTCAAGCAGGGGAGTTACGACGTTGATGCGAAGGGGCGCGAAGCGATCCTTGCGCTTGGTAAAGTGCTGGCTGCTAACCCAGATATTCACGTAGAGGTCGAGGGACACACCGATGACGTCCCCATGAAAGGCACGGGGCAAGTGAAGGATAATTGGGACTTGAGTGTGATGCGTGCTACCTCCATCGTGCGCCTTTTGACCCAGCAGGGCAAGGTCGACCCGAAGCGTGTGACTGCCGCAGGGCGTGGCGAGTATATCCCCTTGGATGCTGCGAAGACTGCCGAGGCGCGTAAGAAGAATCGTCGCACGGAGGTTATCTTGATACCGAAAGTAGAAACTCTCCTCGACCTTGTCGGGGGAAAAAAGTAGCCCGTATATGCAGCTGTATAGAAAATTCGTTTGGGCGCTCTTGCCTCTTTTCGTCCTCTGTTTGGCTTCTTGTCGTAAGGACGACGATAAGACGTTTGATATTTATCGTACGTGGAAGGTGGTCTCGGTGAACCGTGCTGGGGTAGACGTTCCTGATCATTCGGCTTTGGGCGATCTATATGAGTTCAAAAAGAATGGGCAGTGTCACATCACGCGTAAAGCTACAGGACGTACGGAGGAGGTGCGCTGGAGTCGCGACGAGAAGGAAAATGCACTCTACCTTGACGACATCCGTTACGAGGTTTATAAGGCTGAACGAAAAGCCTTTGATTTCGGGCAGCTCGTGGATGGTAACGACGTAGGGACGTTGCACCTTGAGCCTCGTTAGAGAGGAAGCTCCCCGTATGGGGAGGGGGGGGCTGAGCTGCTGTATGGCGCAGTGGCGCGCTTTGTCGTTACGCCCCGATTTTCAATCTGCGTACTTCCCCAGCGAGCGAGTTGCGAGGCTTTAAGTATCTTTGTAGCAAGATTACGACTGACGTATGCCGATACGAAAAGCTGAGTTTGTGTGTAGTAGCCAACGACTGGATCAGTGCCCTAGGGACGCACGCCCAGAGATTGCCTTCATTGGGCGCTCGAATGTGGGGAAGTCGTCGCTTATCAATATGCTCGCCAGCGAGAAGGGACTCGCTAAGGTTTCGGGTGTGCCTGGTAAGACACGCCTTATCAACCACTTCCTAATCAACGAGGCGTGGTATCTGGTAGACCTCCCGGGGTATGGTTATGCCCAAGCATCGCACAAACTCCGAGCTGGCTTTGAGGAGATGATCCGCTCCTACATCCTCGGTCGCGAGACGCTCTTTTGCCTCTTTGTGTTGGTCGATTCGCGCCACGAACCCCTCAAACAAGACCTTGAGTTTATCGAGTGGCTGGGCGAGAATGGCGTGCCTATCGCTATTGTGCTGACCAAGTGTGACAAGCTCGGCACGCGCACCTTGCAAGAGAATGTCGAGCGCTACAAACAAACCCTTTTGGAATTTTGGGAGGAGATCCCTCCGCTATTTCTAACCTCCTCTGCCTCAGGGCTCGGACGAGAGGAGCTCGTGGACTATATAGAGAGCTTTATAACTAATCCAGTGGATTGACAATTATGGACGGGTGTGATAAAAAGCCCACTGCGGGCGTTCAGTTCTTTGGCGGAAGAGCTTCGGAGGCTCTCGCACAGAAAATAGCGGCTGCTTACGGTACGCAGCTCGGGAAGGTTCGTTTCCTCGAATTTAGCGACGGGGAGTTTCAACCCAGCTTTGAACAGTCTGTGCGGGGCGATACGGTCTATCTCATCCAGTCTACCTATCCGCCCGTAACGAACCTTTTTGAACTACTCTTGATGGCCGATGCGGCACACCGTGCCTCGGCATACAAGATCGTGGCGGTGATCCCCTACTTCGGTTGGGCACGACAGGATCGGAAAGATAAGTCGCGCGTCCCGATAGGAGCAAAGCTGGTAGCAAACCTCATGCAGGCGGCGCATATAGACCGAGTGATGACCATGGATTTGCACGCCGATCAGATCCAAGGCTTCTTTGAAATCCCCGTCGATCACCTCTTTTCCTCGTGGATGTTTGACGAGTATATCAAGTCCATCGATTCCGAGTCGTTGGCATTTGCCTCGCCAGACATCGGTGGTTCGAAGCGTGCAAGCACTTATGCGCGTCACTATAACCGTCCGCTCATTATTTGCCATAAGGTGCGCGAGGTGGCGAACCAAGTTGCGGATATGACGGCTATTGGTGATGTAAAGGGGAAAGACGTGGTCTTGCTTGACGATATGATCGATACCGCAGGGACAATCACCAAGGCTGCGGATATGATGATGGATATGGGAGCGCGCAGCGTGCAAGCGATGGTGGCACATGCGGTGCTTTCGGGCGAGGCATACGAGCGTATTGATCGGTCGGCATTGACCAAGCTGGTGGTCTCGGACTCAATCCCGTTGCGGGAAGACAAGCCTCATAGCAAGATAGAGGTGCATAGCGTGGCAGATCTCTTTGCTGATACCATCCGTAAGGTGAACGAGCACCATTCGATTAGCGAAAACTACGTTTTTTAACGATGGCTGCCCGCCCATTTATTCTCCTCTCTAACGACGACGGCATTGCTGCCCGCGGTTTGCAGGCGTTGGCGCTGCATCTTAGCTCCTTTGCCGATATCTGCGTGGTAGCGCCCGATGTGGGGCGTTCGGGGATGTCGCAGGCGGTGACCTCGGCGCTCCCCTTGCGAGTTACTCCGTATAGTGCCGCGGGAACGGATTTTCCGCAGTATTCGGTGTCAGGGACGCCAGCAGATTGCGTTAAGCTTGCGCTGCATAGTATTTTACACCGCCGCCCCGATATGGTGGTAGCGGGGATTAACCATGGGTCGAACGCCTCGGTCAATGTCCTCTATTCGGGTACGATGGGGGCGGCGCTCGAAGGGTGTATTGCGGGGTATCCGAGCATCGGTTTTTCGTTGGTAAATAGAACCCTAGATGCTGATCTGAACCCTTACCTCCCGTGGTGTGAGCGGATTGTACGTGCTACGCTTCGGTATGGTTTGCCGTATGGCGTGGCGCTGAATGTGAATCTGCCTAGGCGAGAAGTGCAGGGGATTAAGCTCTGTCGCCAGACGCTCGGGCGCTGGTCTAATGAGTTTGATCAGCGGCAAGACCCATGGGGGCGTGACTATTTTTGGCTTACGGGCACATTTGAGAACCTCGAGCCCACGGCTGAGGACACCGATGACGCGGCACTGCGTAATAGCTACATCGCCATTGTCCCCACCAAAGTAGACCTCACCGACACCGAGATGCTACACCAGATGCAGGGCTGGACATGGGAATAGTGGGCGAGGGATGGAGTTAACAGAACGGAAACGCTTTAATAATCTGTGGCTGGGAGTACGCCTAGGTATCTTTGTGCCGTTCGGTTTACTCATGATTTCGTTGCTCGTAATATACTTTCGGCTCGAAGCGGGCGAAAGTCTGTGGGCGTATGCCTTGGGTGAGGGCATCCCCTCGCGTTTGCTGAGTCTGGTGACGTTGGGAAATCTGGTGACGTTCCTGCTCTCCATTCGCACCGATCGCTTATTGACCGCACGCGGTATTTTAGGCGCTACGGTGGTTTTAGCAATAACTTCGGTAGCGCTCCGCTTATTCCTTTGAGATGCGCTATTTCCTTGTTGCAGGCGAACCTTCAGGCGATATCCATGCGAGTCACCTCATGCGTGCGCTCTGTGATGTAGACCCAGAGGCTTCGTTCCGCTACATTGGGGGCGATAAGATGCGAGAGGTGGCAGCGGGGTGCTTTCAAGATATGCGCGAGTTGGCCATTATGGGCTTTGTGGAGGTGCTGACGCATCTGCGAACCATCAAGAATAACCTCAGGGCGTGCGAAAAGGAAATCGTGGCGTGGAAGCCCGATGTGGTGATCTTGGTGGACTTCTCGGGCTTTAACCTTAAGATCGCTAAAGCGGCGCACCGTGTAGGTTTTCGGGTAGCCTATTACATTTTGCCCAAGTTATGGGCGTGGGGGGCTTGGCGGATAAAGGCGTTGCGGCGCGATGTCGACTATCCATACTCGATTCTCCCATTTGAACGTTCCTTTTTCCACGAACGGGGGGTAGCGGCAGAGTATCTGGGGAATCCGCTACTGGATGAGTTACCCTCCCCCCCTTCTCTAGAAGAAAAAGCTCGTTTTCGTACGGAACACGGGTGGGATGAGCGACCGATCGTGGCACTACTGCCGGGGAGTCGGCCGCAGGAGTTGCGAGCTTTATTGCCGCGGCTCTGCATGGCCTCCGAAGAGTTCGTAGACTATCAGTTTGTCGTAGCGGGGACGTCGGCTTTGCCCCAGCAGGCTTACCAAGAGATATTACAAGCCTTTCCGAGAGTGCTACTTGTGATGGATCGGACGCACGAGCTGGTTTACAATGCGGTGTGTGCGGTGGTAACGTCGGGGACGGCGACTTTAGAAACGGGGCTCATGGGGACGCCGCAGGTGGTGGTTTATCGGGGGAATGCGTTATCGATTGGCTTGGCGCGCTGTTTGGTAAGCGTGAAGTGGATTAGCCTTGTCAATCTCATTTTGAACAAAGAGGCTGTCGTGGAGCTTATTCAAGAGGCATGTACGCCGCAGCGAATTGTACAGGAGCTCCGAGAAATATTGCCTAATGGGGCAAAACGAGAGCGCGTTTTACAAGATTATGCCGCCCTTCGCCGTTGTATGGGGGAGGCGGGTACTGCAGCGCGTGTGGCGCGTTCGCTACATGAGAAGTTATTGGGATGAGGAGCTCCGCCGTCATTATTGTGTAACATAACAACCTAAACCGTTCACTACCAGTTTGCAACCATCTCGCACTAGCCTATCGCACAATCTACTGCGGAGACACCCTGTTGGGCTGGTTCTCCTCCTCTTTTTTGTGTTTGGTGGTTATGGCGTGAGTAAGGCGCAGCGTGTGAGCATCGGGCTTTATGACACTTGCGCCACCCAGCAATTGGAGTTACGCCCGCTGCGTGCAGGGTATAAAATTCTTTTGGGGGGACGGATGACGCCGCTCCCCGTGGATGTGCCGCTCCGCGTGCAACGTCAAGGGCGTAACCTCGTTTTCCAACACGATAGTTTGAGTTTGGCTGCGGCGGATCATGTCGCAGTGTTGCACGCCGACCCCAATGCGCAAATAGAGTTGACGCTCGTACAGCCGAAGGGCGCGCCACGAACGTACGACGGCAATATGAGCCTTTTTGTAGACTTTGGGCGGGTAATGTGTTTGAACCTCGTAGACCCTGAAAATTACATCGCAGGGGTGGCGCTTGCCGAGGTCGGTGGGCGGGCTAAGCCCGAACTGTACAAGGCACAGGCGTTGTTAATTCGCACCTATCTGATGGCCAATCGGGCAAAGCATCTAGAGGAGGGATTTAATCTATGCGACCAAGTCCATTGTCAAGCCTATAAGGGGAGTGCGAGCGCTTACCCTGAAATAAAACAAGCGACACAGGCCACGGCAGGACAGGTCGTTGTGGATGGAGAGGGGAATCTGATTACGAGTGTCTTTCACGCCAACTGTGGCGGACAGACTGCCTCGGCACGAGATGTCTGGTTGACCGAGTCGCCTTATCTTCTCTCTGTGCGAGACCCCTATTGTCGGAAATCGCGGGGCGCTGCATGGAAAAGAACATTGCCCCTGACCGATTGGCTGCGATTTCTACAGTCGAAGGGGGTAGCTACGCAGCACATCCCGATGCGGGGCTATGTTTACCGCTCGGAGACGCGGGAGGGGATGTACGAGCTCCCAGGGGGGATAGCGGTGCCGTTTCGTGACCTGCGGGAGTATTTCAATCTCAAGTCCGCGTGGTTTGACGTAGCAGTGGATGGGGGTTCGATACACCTTACGGGGCGTGGCTATGGGCACGGGATTGGGATGTGCCAAGAGGGGGCGATTCGCATGGCTGAGGAGGGGAAAAAGGCTTCGGAGATTATCAATTTCTATTTCAAGGGGACGCGGATTGTCACCTATCAAGTCGGTAAGTAGACGTATGTTTTTATACTAAAGTCCCCCACCTGCCCGTTAGCTACGTAAGCAAATGAAACGGATTTCTGTCTTGCGTCTTATCTTGTTGAGTCTCCTGTTCGGAGTGCTCATTTTCCCGTTGCGCGCCGAGAAGTGGAACTTAGGTTGGGATCTCGGCGGTGGCGGAGGTATTACGGGCTATACGGGCGATTTGAACCTTTCGCCCATGCCGCGCCAAGTGGGGGTGAATTTGGGTTTCTTGGGGCGTTTTTCGTTCAATAAACACTACGCGGCACGCCTAAATCTCTTTGGAGGTAATTTTGCAGGGGCGTATGACCCTGAACGCTACTACCTGCCGATTACCTCGGGAAAGAAGATAGAGGAGTTTAACCACTTCTTCATCGCCTTTGATGCGAACCTTGAGGTGCATTGCCTCCCCTTTGTGGTCAATGTGATGGCTACGCGCCGTAACAATTACGAGTTTATCGCCCCTTATGCGACCTTTGGGCTAGGGACTTTGGCAGCCAGTGGTGGCGGGGCGAGTGTCTACATCCCGATGGGGGCAGGGGTTAAGGTGGCTCTCGGGAGTCGTTTGACTGTGGCTGGCGAGCTCCGATATCTGAAGCTTTTTACTGACGGGGGCGATAAATATCAGAACTTCCCAGATACGAATAACGCCCTAGGGATTCACAACCGCGACTGGGTTTCGATGATTTCCGTTACGTGCGCCTATCGTGTTTTCTTTGCAGTGGATCGCTGCGCAGCCTACAAGTAAACCATGTCCGAATCGAGTATTGACGTTTTGCCTAACGCAGTGCCGCAACACGTGGCCATCATCATGGATGGTAACGGTCGTTGGGCAAAAGAGCGGGGAAAAGAACGCACTTTTGGGCATCAGAATGGGCGACGTCCTGTTCGGGAGAGTGTGGAGGCGAGCATTGACTTGGGGGTGCGTTATCTCACCCTTTACACCTTTAGCACGGAAAACTGGAAGCGCCCGAAGGTAGAGGTCTCGATGTTACTGGAACTCCTCTCCTCGACCCTAAGAGAAGAGATTCGCGAGTTGATAGCCCAAGGGGTGCGTTTCAACGTTATCGGTGAATGGGAGAAGCTCCCCGCGCCGTTAGTGAAGGGGCTTCGTAGTGCGATGGAGGAGAGCGCAGCGTGCGATCGCTTGGTACTCACCCTTGCGCTTAACTATGGGGGGCGGCAGGAGATAGTCCACGCTTGTAATGCGATATTGCAGGAAGCTGCACAGACGAGCGCTGCCGGGATGCCCTGTCCAGAGATTACAGAGAGTGCACTTGCCGAGCACCTTTACACGCACGATCTCCCCGACCCCGAGTTGGTGATTCGTACGAGTGGGGAGCAGCGTTTGAGCAATTTTTTGTTGTGGCAGCTGGCGTATGCCGAGATGATCTTTCTTCCTATCTATTGGCCCGATTTCCGTAAGGAGGACTTTCGGGCAGCACTCGTTGAGTATGCGAAACGGAATCGCCGTTTCGGAGGTCTCGCCGAGTGACGGTTTCGTTAAGTCTATGCGTTGTATTAACTTTGAGCCCCGTAAAGTATTTTAAGCCGTGGCGATAGTATGAGTAAAATCCTAGCTTCGAGAATGAGCCGTTTGGGGATCGCCCTACTCCTCCTCATCCCTTTGTGGTGGGTAGGTGTGACTTCTTCGCTTTATGCACAGGAGAGCTCGTCGTTTAGTTATAGTGCGCCGAAGCGTTATATTATCAAGCAGATTGATGTAGAGGGGGTGCAGTTCCTCGATAAAGAGCTCTTGGTTCAGATGACGGGGCTGCACGTTGGGGATACCATAGAACTTCCGAGCAACGATATTACGAAAGCTGTAAAGAAGCTACGTCGTGAGAACCTCTTTTCTAGCGTAGAGATTCGCGTCGCACACGTGGAAGGAGAGCATGCTTCGCTGGTGATAGAACTCAAGGAACAGCCTCGCGTCTCAGACATCCGTTATGAGGGGGTAAAGAGCAGCGCGCGTGACGAACTAAAAGACAAGCTCGATTTTAAGAACGGGCAACAGGCAACGGCCTCGACCATAGATGCGGCTGTGCGGGTCATTCGCAAGTATTACCACGAAAAAGGGTATCGGAACGCCAAGGTGAATGTGAGGCAGGAGGTTGATACGACCTCTGTGAACCGCGTAATCGTCACCTTTGTGGTGGATCGCGGGAAGAAGGTGCGTGTGAAGGAAATTACCTTCGAGGGGAATCAAGCCTTTGAGGATGCGCGTTTGCGTAAGAAGGGATTTAAGGAGACGAAGCGTATCCTGTGGTGGAATCCGTTCCGCTCCGCTAAGTACATCGAAGAAAAGTATCGTGAAGACTTGGGGCAGCTCATTACGTTCTACAACGAACACGGTTATCGCGATGCGCGTGTGGTCTCAGATTCGGTTTACCCGATCTCTAAGAACGAAGTGGGGATTAGGGTGCGTGTCGAGGAAGGCAATCAATATCACATTCGTGACATCAAGTGGGTGGGGAATACGGTCTATCGTTCAGAGGCTCTTTCGGAACAGTTGGGGATGAAGGTCGGCGATGTCTACGACCAAGTCTTGATAGAGAAGCGTTTGCAGATAGACGAAAACTCGATCAGCTCGGCTTATATGGACGAGGGGTATCTCTTCTTTCATGTAACGCCCGTGGAAACGAACATCACGAACGACTCGGTGAGTCTTGAAATGCGCATCTTTGAAGGACCGCAGGCAACCATTAGCGATGTTATTATTCACGGAAATACGCGTACGAGCGAGCGGATTGTCCGTCGGGAGTTGCGTACTTATCCAGGCGATCTCTTCAGTCGTACGAACGTTATCCGTTCGCTCCGCGAGTTAGCCAACCTTGGGTATTTTGAGCCTGAAGCGTTGATGCAGAACGGCGTACGCCCTGAGCCGAATGCACAGGACGGGACGGTGGCGATGCACTACACCGTGCAGGAGAAACAGAGTGACCAGTTTGAGCTCTCGGCAGGTTGGGGCGGTGGCTTCTTTGTGGCTACGGTTGGTGTACGTTTTTCCAATTTCAGTATAGGGCGTTTCTTTGAAAAAGATGCGTGGCGTCCGATCCCCTCGGGGGATGGACAGAGCCTCTCCATCCGAGGTACGACGAATGGGACACAGTACCGAGCCTTCAATATCTCGTTCACTGAGCCGTGGTTAGGGGGCTATAAGCCGAACAACTTTACGGTCTCTTTCTACCACTCGGTTTACGATTACTCGAAGTATGTTTGGCGTAAATCAGATGACTACTTTAAGATTACGGGAGGTTCCGTGGGGTTGGGGACTCGTCTTAAGTGGCCAGATGACTACTTTACCCTTTACACCGAGTTTACCTATCAGAACTACAAGTTGCGGAATTGGAAGCAGGACTTCCTCTTCTCCGATGGTACGGCAAACAACATGAGTGTGCGTGTGGCTTGGGGACGCAACTCGGTGGATCAGCCGATTTACCCACGCTCGGGGTCGAACTTTAGTCTTTCGTTGCAATTGACGCCCCCGTATTCTTTCTTTAACGGGAAGGATTACACCTCGCCGAAGATGACCCCGCAGGAGCGTTACCGTTGGGTCGAGTATCACAAGTGGACGGCGCGCGCACAGTGGTACACTACGCTTGTGGATGATTTGGTACTTTACTTTAATGGGCAGTTCGGTTTCCTAGGTTTTTACAACAAGAAGGTGGGCTATTCACCATTTGAAGGCTTTGACCTCGGGGGGGATGGTCTCTCGGGCTACAACTTCATCTACGGGCGCGAGTCGGTCGGGCTACGTGGGTATACGAACGGATCGTTAACGCCCTATATTACCCAAGGGGTGCGGATGGCTAATGTCTATGACAAGTTCACCATGGAGCTCCGTTACCCGATTGTATTGAAGCCACAGACGAGTGTTTATGCGCTCCTTTTTGCGGATGCGGGAAACTCGTGGTATGAGCTTAATCAGTTTAATCCGTTCCAGTTGCACCGTTCGGTGGGTGCGGGTTTTCGTGTCTTCCTCCCGATATTTGGGATGTTAGGTTTTGATATAGGTTATGGGTTCGACCCCGTGAAGGGGAATGCCGACGCCAATGGTTGGCAGCCGCATTTCGTCATCGGGATGCCCTTCTAATAATTTTGAGGAAAGAAGCAATGACAACCAAACTATGGGTCTTAGTGGGAGTCTTGGTGGTACTCCCGTTCCTTACCTTTGCGCAGAAGTACGCTTTTGTGGATTCGGAGTATATCCTTAACAAGATCCCTAGCTATCGTGCTGCAAAAGAGGAGGTAGAGAAGCTTTCGACGCGCTATCAGCAGGAAATCGAGCAGGGGATGGCTGACATTCAGAAGCGTGTGAAGGATTTTCAAGCTGAGCAGGTGTTGCTTACGCCCGAAAAACGCCAGAAGCGTCAACAGGAGCTCGTGGATGCAGAAACGAAGGTGAAAGAGTTGCAGCAGAAGTATTTCGGTCGAGAGGGGTTGCTTTTCAAGAAGCAAGATGAGCTGATTAAGCCTATCCAAGACCAAGTATTTGCCGCGGTGAAGGAGTTGGCTAATGAGGGGGGCTATGCAGCTATTTTCGACGTAGCCTCTTCGCCTAGTATCCTTTATAGCAGCCCACGCTATGACAAGAGCGATGAGGTGCTTCGTAAGTTAGGTTTTAATTAGTAAGTTTGCTGTTGGAGATAGAGCGGCACGCGGTGTGCAGGGCTATACCCCATAGCGAGAGAGCAAAGAGTATATGATGAAGAAACGTATTGTTTTGGTCGCACTCCTCCTTCTTTGTGGCGCGACAGCTGGTCTTATGGCACAAACGACCCCTAAGTTTGCCCATATTGATAGCCAAGCTCTTATCACGTCGATGCCCAAGCACGACTCTGTGATGAAGCAACTGAAGGCTTTTGAGCAGGATTTGTATGACCAGATGGAGCAGCTCCAAGTGGAGTATAACAAGAAACTACAAGACTATTCGCAGAAGCGTGAGACACTCACTCCTGCGATGCGCGAAGCGAAGGAGCGTGAGTTGGGAGACCTTGGGCAGCGTGCGAACGAGTTCCGCGAAGCAGCACAACGCGACTTCCAGACACAGCAAGGGAAGCTCCTCCAGCCACTCATTGACGAGGTAAATGCTGCTATCCAGAAGGTTGGGAAAGATAACGGCTATACGTATATCTTTGATAAGGGGGCAGGTTTCCTCCTTTATGTAGCGCCTGATGCGGAGAATATCCTTGAAAAGGTGCAGAAGGAGTTGAAAATAAAGTAACGGACACGAGAGAGTCCCGCGCCGCGCAATCGATGGAGGAAGTAAGCGTGCCTCGTATCGGGGTGATAGATTCGGGCGTAGGGGGATTGACAGTATTAGTGAGGCTGATCGAGGCAATGCCCGGTCAGCCTTTCCTTTATGTGGCAGATCAGGCTTGGTGTCCGTACGGACCGCGCCCTGTGGGCGAACTGCGGCAACGTCTGACCGAGCTCGTCGGGTGGATGATCGCCGAAGGGTGTCGGTTGGTCGTCGTGGCATGTAATACAGCTACGGCGGCAGCGATAGAGACATTACGAGCCTCTTTTCCGATTCCTTTTGTCGGGATGGAGCCTGCCGTAAAACCCGCAGCGCTCCATTCGCAAACTCATCATATCGGCGTATTAGCTACGGCGGGAACATTGCAAGGAGAGCTCTTTCAGCGAACGGCGGCAGCCTGTGCTCGGTATGCTCAAGTGCATATCGCTGTAGGGACGGGCTTAGTCGAGCTCGTCGAGGCGGACAAGGCTGATACTCCCGAGGCGCGAGAGCGTTTGCGAGAGTTATTAGCGCCGCTTTTCGTTGCGGGGATAGATCATCTGGTGTTAGGGTGTACGCACTATCCGCTCTTGATGCCAGCGCTCCTTGAGGTATTGCCGCCGACGGTAACGATAATCGATCCTGCCCCAGCCGTTGCGCAGCAGGCGTTGCGTTTGGCAACTACCTTTGTGCCTTCCGGTATGGGAGGGGGGGGGGATCCATCCGTTGCGTTTTTTTCTACCCGTAATACAGCAGATTTGGAAACCTTTGCACACCGCGTATTTGCGTTTTATGGGCTGCTTATGCCAGAAGGAGGGGGGATAATGGGTAACTCGCAGTGTATGTAGTGTCTTAGTGATTAACACTTTACTACAGCTCGTGTCGCCCGCGAGCGTTTTACGACAATTCCTCTTTCAGTCTCCAAGCTTGTACGTGCTTGATACCTTCGTGGAGCGGGAGTTGAAGATCGTCTAACGAAATAACAAGCTTCGTAAAGTGATCGTCTATGGATTCTAGAGACGCATATTCGCGTCGCACCGTGGCAGGATCTGCGAGAAGATAGGCACACTGAAGGTAGATTACTTGATCTGCTTTCCGAGCGATGAAGTCTATTTCTTGTTTCTTGCTTACCCCAGTGTAAACATCATAACCCGCACGGCGTAATTCGAGATAGACAAGGTTCTCCAGTAGGTAGCCAAAGCCATAACCAAAGCCTGGGTAGAGATAGTTGTGGTAGGCGAGGTCATTGATATAATATTTGCAAGTCCCTGCGATAGTCTCTTTGCCACGAACATCGTAACGATCGCAATGGTGTATGAGAAAAGTATCTTCTATGTAGCGGATATAATTGCTCACAGCATCGTAGCTGGTCTTTCTTCCTTGGCTTTTGAAATAGTTGACAATATTGCTCACCGAAACGAGATTTGAGGCGTTGTTCACGATAAAAACAAAGATATCTTCTAAAAGCTTGGGGTCACGAATATTGTGACGCTGGATGATGTCGCGCAACAGGACAGTATCTTTGATGGAAGAAATATAGTTGCGTCGGAGCTCGGGAAGGGGGAGTGAAAAAAGCTCAGGAAGACCTCCATGGCTTAAATACTCGAGGTAGCAGGCTCTGTCAGTAGGGCGGTGTAAGATGCCAGCATATTCTGCAAAACTGAAGGGAAAGACCTCGAAGCAGATGTAACGTCCGGAGAGGAGCGTGGCAAGCTCGCCAGAAAGAAGCTGGGAATTGGAGCCGCTGAGAAAAATTTCGTAGGCTTCGGCATAGTCTTGCGATAGAGAGTTTATGGCACGTTCCCACGCCTCAATCATTTGCACTTCATCAATGAAGAGATAGATTTTTCCCTCAGGCTGTAGTTTCGCTTTGTAAAAGCGGAGCAACTCTATGAGGTCTGTGTGGTGGGTAAGAAAATCGAAGTCAGAGAGCTCGCGATTGATAATGAGTGTATTCGCGGCAGGTATACCATTTTCTATCAAGCTCTTGGCGATTTGCCGTAAGAGGTAGCTTTTTCCTGCACGTCGTTGTCCGACAAGGATTTTTATAAGCCGATTGCCTGTGTAAGAGGCTATTTTAGCCGTATACTCTTTTCGAGGGTAACCTAAGTCGAAGGAAGATGTCCCCCAGAGGTTATACTTCTTTAAGCTCTCAAATCTTTCGTCCATAACCGAAACTTTTCTCAAAACTAGCAGTTTTTTCGTTTATAGACGAAACTTTTAACAAGGAAAGGGACGTAACTATTTGTTGTCCATATCGAATTTGATGAGGACAAAGAGTAGCATCGTGAAGGCCCAGAGACTAGAACCTCCGTAGCTAAAGAAGGGGAGAGGAATACCTACCACGGGGAAAAGACCGATGGTCATGGAGAGGTTTATCGTCATATGAAAGAAGAGGATTGAGGCGACGGCATAGCCGTAGATCCGATGAAAAGGTTCTTTCTGCCGTTCGGCGACGATGATGATGCGATAAAGAAGTATGAGGAAAAGGATTACTACGGTAGATGTGCCGATGAAGCCCCATTCCTCACCGACGGTGCAAAAGATGAAGTCCGTGCTCTGTTCGGGTACGAAATTGAACTTGGTTTGTGTGCCCTCTAAAAAGCCCTTTCCCCATAGCCCCCCAGAGCCGATGGCGATCATCGATTGGTTGACGTTGTAGCCCCACCCGAGGGGGTCGTTCTCTATGCCGAGGAGGTCGTTAATACGGCGCTGGTGGTGCGTATCGAGGATGTTGTTAAAGACGTAGTCTACGCTAAAGCTGCACAGGAGGCTGAAGCCGAGCAGCGCCCCCAGTATCCACAAGCTTCGTAGGCGCTGTAAGAAACTTTGTAGAAAGAGGTAGAAGATAGTGAGCACGGCGGGAAACAGTGAAAGGACGTACCACTCCCACTCCCAACCTAGGAGTCGCGAGGCGACATAAGCTACCCCGAAAGAGAGAATTTGAAAGGCGAAGAGTCGTAAAAGGGCTTTGGGCTGACGCTGCAGGAAGTAGTAGGTAAGGAGTGTGAGTGTGAGCAGCCCGAGGAGGATATAGAGCTTGTCGAAGAGAAGCTCGAAGATGAAGATGGCGGCTACGAAAAGAAGGAAAAGAAGCACCTCACCACGCATCCCCTCGCGATAGCAAACGAGTAGGAAAGTGGAATAAACTATTGCCGAACCAAGGTCGTTTTGCAATAGGATGAGCCCCACGGGAAGTCCGATGATGAGGGCAACGCGCATCCAATCTCGTATGGAGTGGCGTTGAAACTGAGCGCGCCCCATGTAGCGTGCTAGGGCAAGTGCCGTGGCAAACTTGGCGAATTCGGAGGGTTGGATCTTAAAGAAACCAAAGTCTAACCAAGAGCGTGCTCCGTGTTTGGCTACGCCGATGAACAGTACAAGTAGGAGCACAAAAAGTAATGCACCGTAGATGAGGTAGGCGAAGGCGTAGAAAAAGCGCCGGTCTATGAGCAGGATCGCAGTGGCGAGGACGAAGGTTGCCGAAATCCAGAGGAGCTGCTGACCGTAGCGCTGAGAGAAGTCTAAAATGGAGGGGTGTGTCTCGTTATAGGCTGAAGCATAAATGCTTAGCCACCCCAGTATTACCAAAATGAGGTAGAGGAAAACGAGTCCCCAGTCTACCCGATTGAGTGCAGATCCGCGTGCCACGACAGTGTCTTATAAAGTTGGGAGCTCTGCTATGGTCATAGAGGGCGGAGGGTGGGGTGACGGAGCTTCTCCTTCGCAAAGATAGTTACAACGGAGATATTGATGATGGAAAAGAGAACCTTTACCGCTGTGTTGCTTTTGTTTGTAAAAAATAAGCACTAAATTTGTGCGTTCAAGTAATAAAAAACAGATAGCAGAAATGAAGAAATTGTTCTACAGTTTCGCGGTGCTAGCGCTGCTGGCTAGTAGCTTGTGTTTCACTTCTTGTGATGACAAAATCATCAGCTCCGAGGATAAGATTGATACGTCTCGTACGGCGACGGTTGTTTTTAGCTTTGGCATTGTGAAGAGTGATGCGTTAGGTGCAAAGGCTGAGGCTATGAGTGGGCAGACAAAGATTATTCTCAAGGCTGGTTATAGCGATGTCTATGGGGGAAATCAGAATGATATCTTTACCCGCGAGGTGGTCGTTACGGGGCAGAATCAATCTGTAGAGCTACCTGTTGGTGCAAAAAAAAGCGCAGCTACTACCTATACGATCGTTTATTCTACGTTTGTTGATAAGTATACGATTTCGGCTAAGAATGAAACACACGATTGCGTCTATAAGGTGGATAAAGGAACGACGACTGTCTCATTAACGCCTGGGGAGGTAAAGCACATCGAGGTGAAGTATGTTTCTGACGGAAAGAAATTTAATGTAGAGTAATCTTTTTGGATAGGGTAACTCTAGTAAAGCAAGGGAAATACTTCAAAAATGAAACGATTAGGACTTTTTCTTTTTTCTGCCTTCACTGCTTTAGCCGGTACGGTGTGTGCGCAGGATGAGCAGAAAAGCATCGATGTAGCCAAGACGGGGGATTTTGCTGTCGGTATCGAAGCTAGCCCCGTGCTCGATTTCGTAGGGAATATGTTCAACGGAAATCCAGACAATGGTTCTGCCTCTCGTTGGGATAAGCAAGATTATACGCTTCACGGGCGTTACTTCATTGCGGATAATGCGGCTGTGCGTTTGCACCTCCGTTTTAACCCAGGGGACAATAAGACGATCGAACGCGAATTCATTAAAGATGATGCTGCGCGTACACTAAATCCTCTCTCTAACGATAAGGTAGAGGATAAGCATGTGCTCTACCAAAATGACTGGAAGATCGGTGCGGGTTATCAGATGTTTCGCGGTCAGGGTCGTTTGAGAGGGTTTGGTGGTGGAGATGTCTTTTATCGCTATCAAAGTAGCTCAGATTACTACTACTATGGTAACAAGATGAACGAGTTTAACAGTGCGCCTACCTCGGCAGGTTGGGTGTCTGACAACTCGAAGCGTACGATAAGCGATGTACATTCTGGAACCCATTCTTTGGGGTTGGTAGCTTTCACGGGGGCAGAGTTCTATTTCATCTCACATGCGTGCATCGGTTTTGAAGTAGGCTTGGCTATCCAAGGTTCGTTTGGGACTCGTTCTCTCAAGACTGAAGAAACGATGGTGGGGTCGCAGTATACGAAGATTGAGACCCAAGGGGCACCCAGTAACTCGACCTTCCGTATTGGTACCAATAGCGAAAAGAATGGTCTGGCTGGGACAGGCTATGGGAACTTCTATTTGATGTTCCATTTCTAGGTCGTTTTCTTGTTAGGGAATATAAAGAGTCCTTTTCCGCAGGTCGGAGGAGGACTCTTCTTTTTGTCTTTAGGAGTGCTTTATTCCGTTTGGGGCTTGTCCGCTCTGTGTCCCCCAGTCCTTGCGCGAGGATTCTGTAATTTGGCACAACGAATCGTTCGTTGATTAGCTACACGATTCTACATTGACATTGGGGTGCACGCCTTTAGCATCGAAGTTGTCTCGTTAGGAGAATTGATGTTCGGTTCGTTTTTTCTGTTGGGTGTAGGTGGTGGTCGTCCCATTTTTTCTGGCTAATTTTGTACAATCATTTTAACTAGTGCGCTACGATGGCAGTACAGAAGCTGATAGAGTGTGTCCCGAATTTTAGCGAGGGACGCGATATGAACATTATCAATCAGATTACCGCGGAGATTCAGACGGTGGAAGGCGTTCGCCTCATCGACGTAGACCCCGGTAAGGCTACAAACCGGACGGTAGTGACTATGGTCGGTACGCCGGATGAAGTCTGCGAAGCGGCTTTTCGTGCTGTGAAGCGTGCCGCTGAGCTGATCGATATGAGCAAGCACCATGGAGCGCATCCTCGTTTTGGTGCGACGGATGTTTGCCCCCTCGTCCCAGTTTCCAATATCTCTATGGAAGAGACGGTGGAATATGCGCGTAAGCTTGCGAAGCGTATCGGCGACGAATTAGGTATTTCGGTTTATTGCTACGAAAATGCTGCTTTCAAGCCCGAGCGTCGCAACCTCGCTGCTTGTAGGGCAGGGGAGTACGAGGCGCTGCCACAGCGTGTGACCACGGAGGAGTGGAAGCCTGATTTCGGTCCTGCTGCTTTTAATGCGAAGTCTGGCGCTACGGCGGTTGGGGCGCGTAATTTCTTGGTGGCGTATAACGTAAACTTGAACTCGACCTCGACGCGTCGAGCGAATGCTATTGCTTTCGATATTCGAGAAAAGGGGCGTCCTGTTCGTGAAGGTAACCCGATTACAGGGAAGAAGAAGCTCGATGCCAATGGCAAGGTGGTGATGCAACCCGGCTCGTTGAAGGCTTGTAAGGCTATTGGGTGGTTCATTGAGGAGTTTGGCATTGCGCAGGTTTCTATCAATCTGACCGATATCAGCGTTACGCCGCTCCACGTGGCTTTTGAGGAGTGTGTGAAGAAGGCTGATGCACGTGGTGTGCGTGTGACGGGCTCGGAGTTGGTGGGGGTATTGCCGCTTAAGGCTATGCTCGATGCTGGGCGCTATTTCTTGGAAAAACAGGAGCGTTCGACAGGGATTTCAGATGCGGAGCTTATTAAGATCGCTGTGAAGTCTATGGGATTGGATGAGCTTTATCCGTTCGATCCTAAGAAAAAGATTATCGAGTATATCCTTGAAGATGACTCGAAGAAGAAGTTGGTCGATCTTTCGGTTAAGGGCTTCGTAGAAGAGACCGCTTCGGAGTCGCCTGCGCCAGGGGGCGGAAGTATTTCGGCAACGATGGGGGCGATGGGTGTAGCGCTTGGTACGATGGTGGCGAACCTCTCGGCGCATAAGCCCGGATGGGACGAGCGTTGGAAAGAGTTCTCTGATTGGGCTGAGAAGGGGAAGCATTATCAAGAGCAGCTCGTGCATCTGATAGATGAAGACACGAACGCCTTTAACAAAATCATGGATGCCCTCGGGATGCCCAAGGGGAGCGATGCGGAAAAGGCGGCACGCAAGGAGGCGATCCAAGCAGCAACGCTGTATGCGACGGAGGTGCCAGCGCGTGTGATGCAACTCTGTTATGACTCGATGGAAGTGGCTGAGGCTATGGCTGAAATCGGAAATCCGAATTCGGTGACTGATGCTGCGGTAGGCGCTTTGGCTGCTCGTGCAGGGGTGCGCGGCGCCTTTTTGAATGTGCGGATCAATGCTGCAGGTTTGGAAGATAAGGCGCGCGTAGCAGAATTTTTAGCCTTGGGTGAGAAACTTTGTAAGTTGGCAGAGGAGCGCGAGGCGAAGATCTTGGCGGTCGCAGATACGAAGATTGATAAGTAAGCTAAGTCTCTTATAACTAATAAGGAGGGCACTGAGCGATTGGGCACAGTGTCCTCTTTTGATTTGAGCGAGAGGAGGGAATCTCAATGTCTCATTTTGCGTTGAACCGTTGTGGAAAGCTCTAGAAGAATATATTTGTCTCGTTTGTCAATTATTTACTAACTTCGCGTGTTCAATGTATAAACTATAAAGACGGTCATGCGAAGAAAAAGCCAGATACTATGCACTGTGTTATTGCTTTTGGTAGCACAATTGGGCTGGGCGGGAGATTTCAAGATCAAAGTCGACGGAGAAAACGTCAGTCTTGGGATTGTTCCCAAAAGATACCCGTTCAGTGTAAAAGATAATGCGGGTAAGACTATTGCTACGATCTATGCCTTCGGACAGAAGTTTACAGCTCCGAGCGGTGGGATTGTCGCTGTTTCTGGGAATAACATCTATGGTTTTGCAAAGAACCCCGACAGCAAGAATATCACGGACGTCTTAGATTGGGGGGGCGTGAAGTGGAAGACGCTCGAGTATGCTTTTACGGGGTCTAATATTAGCAATATTACGGCAGGTGCTCCTGACCTTTCCGAGTGTTGGAGTTTGGAAGGAACTTTCCAAGATTGCGAAAGTTTCAATGGCGATCTTACGGCTTGGGATGTAAAGCATGTGCGCAATATGCGTAACACCTTTAAGAATGCTAAGGCGTTCTCGAGCGACATTTCTGGGTGGAATGTACAAGCGGTTAGCGATATGAGCGGTATGTTCATGAATGCTACGGCATTTGCAACCGATCTCACGAAGTGGGGCGATCGGGTACAGAATGTCGCAAACATGGAGAATACATTTCAAGGAGCTACGGCGTTCAACTACAATCTCGGGCTTTGGAAGCTTAAGAGTGTGAAGAAGATCGGTATCGGCAATAGCGGTATCTCGGGCGAGAATTACAGCCATGCCCTTATGTTTTGGAATGTTATGGGGCTGAAGGATGTCGCTTTGGATGCTACGGGGCTCTATTATTCCAATACGGCTAAGGCGGCTCGTGGTGCTCTTGAGACCAAGAATTGGACGATACGTGGCGATTATACAGACGCCCCAGCTGTAGCTGGTGCTAAGCCTTTTATCTTCCATATTATTGCGAATCATAATGGGGATGTTAAGGTACCAGTGTTGGGGCGTAATATGAAGATCACTTATCGGGATGTTGCGAGTGTCTCGGACCTTGCGGTCAAGGACGGTATTACGGCAACTCAAGAGGGTGAAATGTATACTTTCGGAGTAACCTCTGGTAAGGTATACGAGGTGATTGTTGAGGCTAAGGGTGTTGTGGCGTTTAAGGGTAAGGAAATACGCATGCCCTTCTCTGTGGAACAGTGGGGGGATGTGGCATGGAAGACCATGAGCCATATGTTTGATGGTGCGACAGTTTCCTTCTCCAAGAGAGCAGGTACTCCTAATATGACGGAGGTTGAAGATTGCAGCTTTATGTTCAAAGATTGTGAGAGTTTTAATGGTGACCTCTCTGCTTGGGATATGAGTAAGGTGAAGGATATGAGCCATATGTTTGACGGTTGTATGATCTTTAACAGCCCTCTCAACAAGTGGAATGTTTCTTCGGTGAAGAGCATGAATAGCATGTTTAAGGGCTGTGAGAAGTTTAATCAGTTGCTCAATAGCTGGACTGTTGCGAGTGTTGAAGACTTCGAGAGTATGTTCGAGGGGTGTAAAGAGTACAACAAACCTATGATTGGTTGGACTACAACCTCAGCATGTAACATGCAAGCGATGTTCAAGGGCTGTGAGAAGTTTAATCAGCCTCTTCCGACTTGGAATACAGAGAAAGTGCAGAACATGAGCGAGATGTTCTCTGGGTGCAAGAAGTATAACCAGCAGCTCTCTACTTGGAAGGTGGCTTACGTTACTTCGTTTGCTAATACTTTTGAAGGCGCTAAGGCATTTGATCAAGCGCTTGGCGCTTGGGAATTGCGTCGTGTACGTGCTCTTGACCTCAGCTCCACTGCTTTGAGTTCGGAGAATTATACGGCATCTCTCATCGATTGGGCTAAACAGGGTGATATTTGCACCGACTTCCAATTGTCAGTAAAGGCGAATCTCGAGTATAAGAAGGAAGCTATTGATGCCCACAAATCTCTCGAGGTGGATAAGAAGTGGGTCTTCAGTAAGGATAAGGCCGAGAAGGTCGAAGATCCGAAGATTACGACGGTGCGTTTCAAAGATCCCGCTTTCTATATATATAAGGGGAAAGGTACTGACTATGTATGCGAAGCGTTTGGTAAGATTAAGGAGTTTATCAATGCAAAAGACTTCGAGTATGAAGTAAAGAGTAGCTTTACTAAGGAAGACGAGGAGAAGAACCTCTCGATTGCACATAAAGTAGAGGGAGATAAGATAAAGGTGACGATCACCCCGAATGAGGAAGTTGAGGGAGAGATCTTCTTGACCGTTTTGCGTCGTGAGGGCGAATATGCTCGTCAAACGATCTCCTTTAAGTTTAAGGCGATTGAGGATAAGCTGAAGGATATAACGTTCACTCCAGATATGAGTGTCGTACATCTTCGTCAAGGAGAAGAGTATGACCTCCCAGTTCAGGTAAATTCGTCGCTTAAGGATTATCAGCGTGTGCCGGCTCTGAATCTTGAGAATGATACCAAGGAGAATTTGGATAAGCTCGTACAGGCGGTGAACTATGACGAGAAGGATAAGATTAAGATTCACCTCAAAGGTTTTGCAGAAGGAGAATACACCGTTCGTATGGCTTCTGCTTATGACCCAGCGGTGAAGGCAACTACCTTTAAGGTTGTTGTGCTACCTGCGTTGACTAAGTTCCAAATCCTTGGCGATCAGGAGATCATGATGCGTATGGGTGATCCAGCTTATCACATTGCTCTGGATATGGTAAGTGCCTCAGAACTTAGCAAGCAAGTAGAGTGGACTTGTGAACCCGATGATATTGCTACGGTATACCAGAATGGTGAAGTGAATCCGTCAAAGGTAGGTTTTGCAACGATTACGTTGAAGACCTTCACCTATCCGCAAATTACCAAGACGGTAAAGTTGACAGTGTTAGCTGCGAGTGTTACACATAAGGTGTCATTGAAGCAAGGTGACTATACGGATCCCAATAACCCAACTTTTTCCGATGTTACATGTACGGTCATTCCAGAGGATATTGTACCTGGTGGAGAGGCATTGGTTAAAGTTACGAGTGATGTGGTATTCGACGGAGACTTGATGCTTAGCGAGGAAGATAAGGCTTCGGGGGCAGAGGTTACAACGGTGGTACCGAACAAGCTCTATTGGGTTCGCATGGGGACACAGAATATTACGTTGAAAGGTAAAAAGCCAGCGAGTGAGCCAGTGTATACTCTTGAAGTGTCGTTCGACAAGACGGATGTCAGTGTTGCAAAATACACTATTGGCGGTAGTACGTATGATATGAGTGATGCAACTCAAGCTACAAAAGCAGCAGAGGAGCTTAAGAAGTTAGGAAAGAATGCGCAAGTTACTGTTGAACTTAAGAATGACTCTTCGTATCCTGTCCTTTTTGAAGCAACGAACAGTGATGTGGAAAAGACAGGTACAGGGTATCTTGTAAAGATGGATGGGAAGGACGCTAAGGTTCATTTCCGTGTCTTGAAGAATGGTAGCAGTGACTTACATAAATTTAATGCAGTTGCCACACCTGTAGAAGGTAAGCCTGCGATTAAGGTTCTTGCGAAGGTCGAGGATTCTAATGCTTCGGGTTATGAGCTTGATAAGTTGGTGGAAGGAGACGTGGTTACGGTTACGGTGGCAGAACCTGTTAATGTGGTATATAAGGTTTCTGTTACAGGGGGAGCAGAGTTGATCACGGTGGTAGAGAATAAGGAGTACAAGGTTCGTATGGGGAATGCGGATGCAACCTTTACTATCGAGTATGATACAACGCCAGTTACTTATCAGATCGATGTGGTCGATAATACTCTGATGGGCTTTACTTCTAACCCTGCATCACTCAAGAATTTGGAAGCTGGCAGCGACATTACGATTACCGTGAATAATTCGGCAAATAAGGCTCTTGCTGTAGATGTGGAAGGTGTTGCACACATGGAGCAGGAGGGCAATGTTTTCAAAGTTAAGGTGGGTTATCAAGATGGTGTTGTCGTGATCAATGCTGTAAATAACTTGAAGCCGAATACTACGCCAAATCAGAAGCCAGAGGACAACGGTGGAGATAACGGTGGCGGCAATGGTGGTGACAACGGCGGCGGCAATGGTGGAGATAATGGTGGTGGCAACGGTGGTAACAATGGTGGGACACCTGTGGAGGACGCTGTATTGGCTAATGTGGTTGTTGCACCGAATCCGTTCACTTCTTTCTTGGTGGTAAATGCTTCTCTTGAAGGTCGTTACGAGTTGCTGAATGTTCAGGGTGTGGTGCTTCGTGCAGGTGAACTCAGTGGTGCTGAAACGCGAGTTGAGACATTAGACTTGAACGCTGGTCTCTACCTCTTGCGTGTTTCGGTAGCTAACGGTGCAAGCAAGACCTTTAAGGTGGTAAAGCGTTAGGTGTGAAATAAAGGCTCTAGTTTTTGAGAAAACTAACTTCGGGTTGGTTTTAGAGAAAAGAGTATAGAGCTTGTCTATCAGGAGTGTAGTCCTCGGAAGTGTGAGGACTACACTCCTTTTTTTGAAGTTGAGGGCAGGGTATTGCTAGAAAAATGTACTTTTGTCAAAGTAGAAGGAGCAGTATCGGTGCACTTGTAGTGCGTGTCGGTGTGCTTGAGTTTTGGTAAGATTGTAATTTAACTCTAACGTTATAATGAAAACGCGTAAAGCGCAGTTGGTCTCTGTAGTAGTTCTTTTGACCGTGATTGTGGCCTCTATGTTGCTTCTCTCTTGCTCTACGACAGGTAAGGCGCCGTGCCCAGCCTATCGCCGTGTAAGTGTACAGTAAAGAACTATTTTAGGGGTGTAGGGTGTAAGGCGCTGTGTCCCCTTGTGTCTTATCCTGAAAAAAGTTGACTCTAAAAACAGGAGGATTTTTAGAGATGCA
>CAJPTV010000010.1 GCA_905373665.1 Bacteroidia bacterium | reverse complement strand
ACTCAAAGACCGTTTTGTACGCCCCGCCACCCCAACAACTGCCCCTACCGCGACGGCTTCCCCCGCCGCCAAGCCACAGCCTCAGACAACGCCCTCAAAAGAGAAAAAGGCTAGCCACAAGCACACCTCACGGAAAGGCAACAAAAAGGCTAAAAAGGCAGCAAACAGACGAAATGCAACCCATCGATAAACTCATCCCCCCGGACTGGCTCGCAGCGCTCGAAGCCTCTGGCGCTCGCCCAGCTATAGAGAAATGCCTTACCGCGGTCGACGCCCTCCGCGCCTCTGGTGTGGAGGTCTATCCTCGCGAGGAGCTCACCTTTAACGCACTATGGGCAACGCCACTAGAGCGCGTGCGGTGTATACTGCTAGGGCAAGACCCTTACATCAATCCTGGGCAGGCCATGGGGCTATCTTTCTCTGTACCGCAGGGGGTAGCCTTTCCGCCCTCGCTCAGAAACATCTTTATCGAGCTGCAACGAGAGTACGGAGGGGAGCGAAGAACGAATAGCGACCTAAGCGACTGGGCTTCGCAGGGGGTACTCCTCTTGAACTCTATTCTGACCGTCACAGCGGGGGATAGTGGCTCGCATGCCGCATTGGGTTGGCAACCCATCACGCGGCAGATTGTAGCCCTCGCGTTGCAGACCACTCGTCCTCAAGTGCTTTTACTTTGGGGGAGGTTTGCGAAAGGGGTTGTGGAAGGGATGGACACAAACGGTAAGTTTGTACTCACCGCAGCACACCCCGTTGCCCCTACAAACTATAATGCCTTTCTCGGTTGCGGGCACTTCCAGCTAGCCAATAAGTGGCTCGTGAAGCAGGGAGCTGAGCCTATTCGGTGGTCCTAAGGGCGGGTCCTAAGGGCGGACGGCCCAGTGGGTCCTCGCGCCGGACGGGCGGGGATTGAGGAGAGGCGTGCAAGCGCAAGCGTGGATAGGATAAAAAATTAGGATTATACTTCACCACGGGCGGCGCGCCCTTAGCGCCCCGTGGTGGAGGAGAGGTAGGGAGATCTGTCCGTTAGGGCAGGAGTTTTTCTTATCTTCGCACAACCAATCTCGCACATCATGAACTCTTCACGCCGTCGCCTACCGATTAGTACCCAAAGTTTCGAGCAGTTGCGAAAGGATGGCGATCTCTACGTCGATAAGACGCAGTATATCGAGAAGCTCTTCTCGCTCGGACGTATTTTCTTTCTAAGCCGTCCGCACCGCTTCGGTAAGAGCCTCTTCTTATCAATGCTCAAAGCCTATTTTGAAGGGAGGAAGGAATTATTTGAAGGGCTGTATATTGCGGAGAGAGAGGAAGAGATCGCCCGCCAGCAGAAGCGAGAGCCGTGGGAGGAGAGTCCTGTTCTCTATTTTGATTTTAGTGCGAAGGATTATGCAGAACAAGGCTCTTTGAAAAGGCGTATGGATTTACAGTTGACAGCGTTTGAGAGATTACATGGGGTTGAAGACAAACCAGAAGATCTAGGTGACCGTTTTATTAACCTTATAACCACCATCTACAGAAAGACTCAAAAGCAGGTGGTCATCCTTGTCGATGAATATGATAAGCCTCTTTCGGAAACCGTGACTAACGAAGAACTCAATAGCGCGATTCGTGCACAGCTCAAAGCCTTTTACGAGGTACTCAAGCAGTGCGATCAGTATATCCGTTTCGCCTTCCTGACGGGGATTACAAAGTTTAGTAAGACGACCCTCTTTAGTGGAGTGAATAACCTGATAGATATCACCCTGCTTGATGAGTATGCTGCCATCTGTGGGTTTACTGAGACGGAACTCGATCAGTTTACACCTGAGATAGAACGACTGGCTGAAAAGCAAAAGAGCACGGTAGAAAAGACGCGAGCGCGGCTCAAGAAAGAGTATAATGGGTTTTGTTTTTCGCGAAGTGGGGAGCGGATTTATAATCCGTCCTGTTCACTAAACACATTAGCAGTTGGAAGATACAACTGCTCTTGGTTTGAGAATGCCACGCCTACGTATCTTGTGAAGTTTCTAAAGAAAACAGGAGTGTCTATCCCGAACTTGGACGAGAATATCAAGATTGATGCGAATGTCTTACAAGACTTCCGTTATAATGACCCAAATTACATTATCCATTACCTCTTCTATTCTGGTTATCTTACAATAAAGAAATTCCTACGTAAGGAAAATCTGTTTGTGCTCGGGTTTCCGAATAAAAGGGTTCGTTCAAGCTTTTTACAAGGTCTTTTATACTATACTCGCCCCGACGTGTCCCCAATGGGGTTGCTTGTTGATCTTTCGTCATATTGAATCTCGAAAGACGGGACTAAACAAGGTTTTCACGCGAGACGGGCGGGGCGGTCCTAAGGAAGTGCGCTAAGGGCGCTTCTCGCTCTCGCACCGCCCTTAACGCCTATCTTTGCACAAAATCAGAGACTGGCATGATAGACTATACAGGCATTGCTGAGGAGGAACTCAAACTACGCGTGGCGGAAGACTTCTTTCCACAATACGACTGCGCCCACCGCATCGGTAAGATTGATTTTGCCGTGACTCTCCGCAACCCACAACCCGCGCACGATGCAACAATGTTACAATCCCTGCTCTGGGCAGAAGCCAAGCGCGGCACAGTAACCGACATCTATAAGCCCCTCGTACAGCTCGTGCTCACTATCGGCAGGGCACGCACCTTTGACACTTACCTTCCGCCCCCCTTCCTCGGGGTCTTCGATGCAGAGAAGATTGTCTTTTTGCCCTATAAGGAGATCTTGCCCTTTTTCTCGCTCAACGACTTTAACTGGAATGTAACCCCGTCTGACGACGCTACGCGAGAATTTGAGCTATTATACAAAACAATAAAGGCAACTCTCGACGAGGCAGGGGAACTCTATTTGTACCGCTACGATTCCCATGCGCAGGAGCTGCGCGCATTCATCCAACAGCACTTTTCGCAAGGCGGGGGGCAGATACAGGTCAATAAGAACAACTTCGTGGCGGTATATCAGCGGTGGTTGGCGACGGTGCAACCTAGCATTGCCGTAGACTGGGCGCTACTCAAGAAGCAGGGCATCATAGACGGGGACTTCTTCCTTGCCGACCTCTTGTCCGAACACAACCAGACGCTCAAGGAGGCGCTCTTTGTGCTCTTGCAAGACAACCGCTATGTGCTGGATAGGAAGATCGACGCTGCTGGGTTATTTGCAGAGAAACACGTATCTTTCAAAGATAAGCAGCACGCCCACGCTCAGTTCTGGAGTCTCTACCAGCGCCCGCCACGCGAGGAGTATTGGGCATATATCATCGACCGGCGCGACCTCCTTGTGCCGCAAGACGTCCGCGAACGCAAAGGCTCGTTCTTCACGCCGCAGCAGTGGGTAGAGCTCTCGCAACAGTATATTGCCGACGTGCTGGGCGAAAACTGGCAGGAGGAGTACTACGTCTGGGACTGTGCCGCAGGGACGGGTAACCTCCTCAATGGGCTAACGAACAAGTATAACATCTGGGCATCGACCCTCGACCCGCAAGATGTACAGGTAATGAAAGACCGTATTGCGAACGGTGCGAACCTGTTGGAGAGCCACGTCTTCCAATTTGACTTCCTCAACGACGAGTTTGATTGTGGGAAGCTCCCCGCCGACCTCTTGGCTGTACTTCAGAACCCAGAGAAACGGAGACGGCTCATTATTTACATAAACCCTCCCTATGTAGAAGTCGGTTTAGCAAGAGATGGTCATGGCAAAAAAGACGTCCAGTTTACCAAAATACACACGCGCTATAAAGAGTTACTGGGCAAAGCTAGCCGCGAACTCTATGCGCAGTTCTTTATGCGTATCTACAAAGAAATCCCTACCGCAAAGCTTGCAAATTTTTCAAAGTTGAAAAATTTGCAAGCTCCCAACTTCTCGGGATTCAGAGAAGTCTTTCGAGCGAAGCTCGAGAAAATTTTTTTGGTCCCCGCAGATACTTTTGACAATGTAGATGGAGCATTTCCGATTGGTTTCATGGTTTGGGACAGTGTCAAAGAAGATGTTTTTCAATCCATTACTGCCGATGTGTATGACCGGTATGGAAATTTTCTAGAAAGAAAATCAATATGGAACATGCCTCCCTCAAAACTCATCAATATGTGGCTCAATCAGTTTTCTATTGACACCGAACAGCCCATTGGGTTCTTGAACATCAAGAGTAACGACTTTCAACACAACAATAGGCTAGTCTTAGGGTTGAGAAATATTTTATCTTGGGGTGACATTCATAGAAAAATAGAGAAAGAGAACTTGCTACTTGTTTGTATCTACTTTTCTGTTCGCAAATGTATTGCTCCCACTTGGCTCAACGACCGCGACCAGTTCCTTTACCCGCGCGACGGTTGGCAAAGCGACGCCGAGTTTCAGACCAACTGCTTAGCTTTTACTCTTTTCCACACCCAAAACCGCATTACGGCAACCGAGGGCACAAACCACTGGATACCCTTCACCGAAGCCGAAGTCGATGCGAAAGAGCGCTTCGAGAGCCACTTCATGACGGACTTCATCCAAGGTAGGCTTGCCCTAGATGAGCAAAAGGGTAATGAGGGAAGCCTCTTTCAAGCCCAGTCGTTCGTCCCGTCCGCGCCGCTCGTCTTTTCACCCGAGGCAACGGCAGTCTTTGATGCGGGCAGGGAGCTCTGGCGCTACTACCATGCGCAGCCCCACGCCAACCCCAATGCTTCGTTTTATGACATTAGGGCACACTTTCAGGGGCGAAACGGTCCTCGCGCCGGACGGGCGATTTCCGATGAAGCGTTCCCCTTAAAACAAGGACGTATGCGCTCAAAGAGCGACGACGCGGAGTATACGCGCTTGTGGGACAATCTCAAAAAGGCAATGGAGGCGCTGCGGCAGCGGATTGTCCCCAAGGTCTACGAATACGGTTTTCTGATAGAATAACCCCCTTAGAACGGATAGCCGACACCGAAGTGGAAAGCGAGGTCATCGCTCTGTAGGCTACGATCGAAGGGTATCCAGTGGGCAGGGTTCGTATCGCCTTCCTTAACGCTCGGGTCGTGGAGCTTTACGCCCATATCAAGACGCAACAAGAAGACACCAAGGTTAAGCCGAAGCCCTAACCCATACCCCATAGCCAGCTCCTTGTAAAAGCTCGTAGGCTTAAAGACAGCCCCCGCGCGCTTATCTTCGGGGGTAATACTCCAGATGTTCCCAACGTCCAAGAAGAGCGCCGACTCAAACTTCCAAAAGAGCCAAGAGCGGTACTCGATGTTCCCCTCCAGTTTCAAGTCGCCCGTTTGGTTCGGAAACGAAAGACGTTCCTCTTTGTAAGACCCTGGCCCAAGGTCGCGCGCATGCCAAGCACGTACACCGTTCGCTCCTCCCTCGTAATAGCGTTTTTCAAACGGCAGCGCGTTCGAGTTACCGTACGGATAGCCTAGCCCCGCAAAGATGCGCGCAGCGAGCGAATAGTAACGACTCGGGCGAAAGAGGACAGCATAGTTCACATCCCCCTTGGCATACTGCGCAAAGGGCAGTCCAAAAATCTGATACACGCCGCCGACCTGCTGTAGCTTGAGCGAAGGTGCTGCGGTACGAAGTATATTCCCCGCACTCTCGACGTTCACCTTAAAAAGGGTGGTCGAAAAGAGCGCATTCGGATTGTTCGACGAGTAGGAGAAGCTATAGCTTAGCAAGGAGATGAACTGGCTAATGTAGGAGTTGGCGAGGTAGGTCTGCCGAATCCGCTGTGCAAAAGCCTCGTCTATAGCAAAGATTTTCAAGACGTCTATCTCCAGCGGGGTTATAGAATGTGAGGTCGCGGGCGACCCCTTCCACGTATAGGAGACATACCCCGAAGCTACCGTACGACGGTAATACGGACGCCGCTGAAAGTTGTACGAGATTAGGAAAAGGGTCTTGGGCGAATAGCGCCGTACGAAGAAACTGCTCTTGAAAGGGAGCAGAAAGCGAGGAATGGAGAGCGAGGCTCGCATCCCGATCTCCAGTGCCGTCTTAAAGCCAATGGCGGTTTTCTGAAGCACCGCCTCGGCTTGTGCACGGAACTGTAGTTCCAGCTGTTCTGCCCCATAGAATAGGTTACGGTGACGGTAGGTCATACTCCCTTCCAGCCCCAACGAACCAGAGGTAGTGACCATCCCCTCGAGCTGATATCCTTGCAGCTTAGTGCGGGTAAGAAGGACGTCGCAGTTTATGGGATAGTAACGCTTGAGCGAATCGCTACGATAGGAACGAGGCAAACTGCTCGAGCGGCGAAAGTTGAACGAAGCCGTTTGGTACAACCCGAGGTTCAGAAGGTTCTGTTGCGACCGATTCACTTGCGACACCCTCACCAGCGAGTCTTGGCGCAACAGCAACAAAGGGGCTAAGACAGGGAGGCGGATGCCCGGGCGCTTATCAAAGTAATAGTGAAGTCCGTCTT
The DNA here is from genome assembly GCA_905373665.1 of Bacteroidia bacterium. Taxonomy (GTDB): domain Bacteria; phylum Bacteroidota; class Bacteroidia; order Bacteroidales; family CAJPTX01; genus Bacteroides_D. Next base: position 27,133 of record CAJPTV010000010.1, on the reverse strand, counting down.
GCGTGCGCGAGGCGAGGGCAGTAGCAAGGGCAGAGGCGGGGCGAAGGGGGTCATACTTGGTAAAAATGCGCACCGAATCGATCACATAGCGACGGAAGGCACGGCGGGTCTCCTCGCTACCACTATCTTGCAAGATTCGGAGCTGAAGACGCGCACGAAACGGCGTACCAATCGTATCAACACGGAAGCCAATTCGTTCTGCAGTAAAGGCATAGAAACCTTGATTACGCAGCAGGGTCGTAAGTCGAGCCCGTTCGCTCTCAAGGGTTCTTAAATCCAAGCGCGCTTGGGGGGTAATGAGCGATGTGCTCGCAGCATAGTAAGCAGCAATGGTAGAATCAGCAATATCCACCGCGAGGGTGTCTATCGTAGTGGGTTGCCCAAAGTGCACCTTGTACTGCACCTTACGGCGACGGCGCTTCTTATCGATAAGCGAGTCGGTAACCGCAGCATGATAGAAGCCTCGGTTATTGAGATAGGTGGTAAGGTTTTGCACCGAGCGGCGCGTAAGGTCGTCACTATACACGACGGGAGCTTCTCCAATACGGTGCAACCAGCCACTCACGCCCGTTTCTTTCCCCGGCTTACCCAGATTGTAAAGCCAAAGATTGAAGCGGTAAAGACCGAAAAGGCGGTTATTGGGCTGTTGACGAACGTAACGTTCGAGTTCGGAATGGTCGATATCGGGCGGGGCATCCTTCGCGACGATCTCTACGCGGTCTAAGAGATAACCATCTGCTGGGACGTTCTTTAACGTAGAGCAACTTGCCAACCAAAGCCCTCCCACACAGAGCAAAACGAGTGCCGCAAGACGTGGCAAGACCTTCCCTACGGCAACGGACATCTGTGTACTATTCTGTTCTGTTTGTGGCAAAGTTACTACTTTCGTTAGCACTAACCCGTTAATCTGTCAAAAGGGAATGCTTTCGCAAGCGACTATAAAGTCTATCCGTGCCTTACACTCCTCGCACATTGCTAAAAAAGCGCAACGCTTTATCGTCGAAGGACCTCGCTTGGTGGATGAATTGTTGCGGAGCGGTCTACACCCCATTGCGCTCTATTGTCTTGCTGAAGAAGAGGCACGCTTTGCCGACCATCTCCCCATCTGCGTCTCTCGCGAGGAAATGGCGCGGATGTCACACCTTGACTCTCCGTCCACCATCCTCGGCATCTTTCCCCGCACTACGGGAAAGCCTCTGCCGTTAGATACGGGCTACCATCTCTACCTCGAGAACATACAAGACCCAGGCAACTTAGGCACTATCGTCCGCACAGCTGCGTGGTTTGGCTTCCGTCAGGTGATTTGTTCTGAAGACAGCGTGAGTATATTCAATTCTAAGGCTCTACAAGCCTCTATGGGCGGCATAGGGTATACGAATGTAGTCTATAGCTCGTTCGAGGCTATTTCACCCCTTCTAAGCCCTAATACAGCTATTGTAGCAACGACTCTAGAAGGTAAGCCGCTCGCCGAGGTCTCCTTCCGTACGCCGACGCTCTTTCTCTTTGGTAACGAGGGGCACGGACTCTCGCCACAGCTCTTGGCGCAAGCACAGGTACAAATTACGATACCACGTGGGGAGGGAGGACAGGGCGACTCGCTCAACGTCGCCACCGCCGTGGGGATAGTTTGTGCAGCAGCGAGTTACTTTAAGTAAACCTCGGTAATCCCCCCGTCGGAACAGGTGGGTGAGGTATTGGTATAGCTCTCAACGAAAGCCGCATGCCGAAGGTAGTCGTGCACGAGATGACGCAGTATCCCCGTCCCTTTGCCGTGCAAGATACTCACGAAGGGGATGTTAAACATCTGCGCATCGTCGAGGTATTGCCTTAGCTGTTCCATCGCTTCGTCACCGCGCATCCCGCGGATATCGAGCATGGGCGAGAAGTTCAATCGGCGCTGCCGCATCGAACTTAGTGGCGTAACGCTCTTCTTGCTGGGACTCTTGCTCCGCTCCGAGGGCTGATTCTTTACCACTTCGACGTCGGCAATATTGACCGTGGTCATAAGCTGTCCGATCGCCACGACGACCTTCTCTCCCTTCACATTCACCACCTGCCCCTTATTACCACCAAGGAGCTTCACAGTATCGCCGACAGCTAGCGTTTGCACAGCTACGGGAACAGGCGTTTCCTTTTTAGGCTCGGCAGCGACAGTCTCCAATTCGACAAACTCTTTATAGAACTTAAGCTCCTCGCGGGCACGCTTAGTAGCCTCTTTCTCAGCATTGCTTTCGCGGATGAGCTTTACCGTCTCCTCTATCGTTCGGTTACAATCGCGGAGCATCGCCTGTGCCTGCTGTCGCGCCTCGGCTAGGATTTTCTGCTTACGCTCCGCGAGCGTAGCTTGTTCCTCCTCAAGCTTTGCCCGTAGGGTTGTGACCTCTTGGCGCAGCTGCTCCAGTTCCTGCTGCTTTGTCTCCCATGTGCGGCGCTCGTCTATCGCCAAACGCAATTGCTCTTCTAGACTGATATACTCCTTGCCCGCAAGCGCCTCCGCATGTTCGATAAGCGCGCGACGAAGCCCCAATTTACGGGCAATAGCAAACGCATAGCTACTCCCTGGCGCACCGATATCAAGGGTATACTGTGGGGCAAAGTGCTCTAAGTCATAGCGCATAGAGGCATTCTGCATCCCGTCGGTATTCGTCGCAAGGTTCTTAAGGCAAGCATAGTGGGTTGTCACAATGCCGTAAGCTCCGTGTTCGTAAAGGCTTGTTAAGATAGCCTCGGCTATCGCTCCGCCAGCCGTCGGTTCTGTCCCAGCCCCCATTTCATCAATGAGAAAGAGCGTCTTAGGGGTCGCATGTTCAGTAAATGCCTTCATAGCTTGGAGGTGCGAGCTATAGGTCGAGAGGTCATCCTCTATCGACTGCGCATCTCCAATATCGAGGAGCAGTTTATCAAAGAGACACATCTCGCTGTTCTCTTTCACCAAGGGTAAAAAGCCCGACTGGAGCATATAGCTCGCCAGTGCTACCGTCTGCAACGCAACGGACTTTCCCCCCGCGTTCGGTCCCGAGATAACCACAATGCGCTGTGTAGGGGTTAATACGAGGTTCAACGGCACGGGGCTCTTCCCCTCCCGCTGCATGCGCTTTAACAAAAGAGGGTGTTGTGCATCGCGGAGCAGTAGACGCCGTTCGTGGGTTAATATGGGGGCAGCTCCGCCCACAGCAAGGGCATAAAGCACCTTCGCACGCAAAACATCAACCGCAACCACCAGCTCAACACACTGTGCTATTTCCGCATAGAAAGGACGGCAACGGTCGGTCAATTCCATAAGGATGCGCGCCACCTCTGCCACTTCCTCCTGCTCGAGCTCCTTCAGCTCATTTTCCAACTCTAAGACCTCGTAAGGGGTGACAAAAAGCGTCTGTCCTGTGGAGGAACTACCTAATTGCAACGAAGGAATACGCCGCTTGTGCTGTGCCGCAATCGGGAGCACCAAGCGCCCATCGCGCACCATTACCTGCGCATTCGCATCCGAATACCCCTCACGTTGGCAACGTGCCAAAAGCTCCTCCATCTTGTGCGAGACACGCCCCGCCTTACTACGGAGCTGCGAACGAATGCGCTGCAACTCTGGCGAAGCATTGTCTTTCACATGCCCCGTACGGTCTAATACCTGCTCTATCTCTCGCAAGACCTCCTCGGGTAACGTCGCCTCCGCTACCAGTAGATGAAGCGCCTGTACCTCAACTCCTTCACCCCAAAGCCCTTGCAGATAACGCACAGACGAAAGGAGGGTACGGAGCGCAGCCGCCTCCTCCTCTGTAAAGGCACGATCCGACTGCAGTAACTTCAAGAGCGCTTCGCTAAAGTCAACAAAGTACTCCTCACTTAACGAATGGAAAAGAAGAAAGGCTTTTAACTCTCTAAGATGCGAGAGGGTACGTTCTATCGCTTCGTAGTCAGTAGAATAGGCTATTTGTGCAATACGCCCCTTAGCCGAGCGTGTGACGGCATACGAACCGACCTCCGCACGAACGTGTACAAAGCCCGTACGAGCCTCAAAATCTTGTGGAAACGTAAACAAACAGGCAACCCTCCCTGATTACTTCTTCTTGTCGCCCGTAACACGGAAACCTACGGCAAACTCATGCGTGCCATAACGCCCAATCGTCTGCGGCCCTGCGATGGTATAGCTAAAAGCATAAGCAAAGGAGAGACGACGATAACGTACTCCCCCCATCAGCACCATATCCGAGAGCGTACGATAGCCCACAGCACCCCAATATCGGTCTTGATAGGCTATCTTCAAAGACGCATCCGCGTTCCACTGCCACGCACTATTGAATGTAACAAGCGTAGACGGTTCCAACGTCACTCCGGGGCGGAGCAGGAGACTATACCCCCCCATCGCATAGACTTGACGCAACTGCCTATAAGCGTTCTTTTCGTTGTACGTACCAAACTGCAAAGCATTCTGCATCAAAGCATTCACGGAAACCCCTCCCCAAATCGTCCCATTAGAGAACATTGCCCCAACATTGAAATCGGGGGCATAACCCTGATTCGGTTTACCCGCAGCTATCAGCGGGTCATCCACATTAGGGTCAAAGAGGTCTTTAGGCAAAACGTTAACCTTATACTGCATAAAAGAAACGCCGATCCCCGCGGCAACCAACCAGTCCCCGACCAATATCTGGTAGGAGTAAGCTCCTTGCAACCCCGTACGTCGCACCCGTCCGTTGATATCACTGAAGAGCGTCCCCGCAGCCCCCATACTTGCTTTATCAAAGATCTCTCCTGCAGTACGAGCGTTAGTGCCGCGCCGTATACTCTTCATCTCTAACTCTTGTCCCAACAAGGGGTTATCAAGCAAGTTCATTTGATAGTTGAGCGAATAGGTACGCGGACGCTCTGCATACCCCAACCACTGCTCGCGTAGCATAAGCGAGAACTCCATAGAGCCGCTCACGCCAGCAAAAGCGGGATTGAAATAATAGAGATTAGCAAGGAACTGGTTATACGTCCCTTGCTGCTGCGCAAAACTCTTTAAGCTTGGAATGGTGAAAAGAAGGAAGCACAGAAGATAGCGTAGGGTAATTTTCCACGTATGTTTCATCTCAGCCTCCCCCTAACGGACTATGGTTACTGCGCCACGCGCCGTTTTTTGGGTACCGTCTTCTATGTAGATTATCTCGTAGTGGTAAGAGTCTACAGGAAGCACACGCCCGTACATATCAATCCCGTCCCACGGTTCGTAACCATTGTTAGAGTACCAGACCAGAGACCCCGTACGGTCATAAATCCGCACTTCTAACACTTCAGGGATAGAGGATGGAAAGCGAACATTTGGGTCAAGCGCCAACACCCACGTATCGTTCACCCCATCACCGTTAGGGGTAAAGACCGCAGGGATGCGAAGCAACGTCTCACTAATCGCTCGTATCTGAATAGAGTCGGTGACGGCACATCCGTTTTCTTCGGTCACCTTCAAACGGATTCGCTGATCCCCCTCATAGCCTCGCACCGTGATTGCCGAGGTATGAGGCGAAACCGTCGCCCACCACTCCGTACTCTTGTTATCCGTCTCCCAGTCGTAGCGAGCGAATCTCGCATTATAGACGTCAATCGTCAGGTCTTCGTTTTCCTTGAGCACCGTGTCACGCCCAAGATCAAACTTCGGGGCTGGTAACGGAGATGCCTTTACTGCCCCAAAAGCACAGGAATAATCTGTGGTATAATAACGCACGCGTCGCGTGATAGTGTCATGAACATAAAAGGTAGGGGAGGAGAGAGGTGTAGTAGAGGGGTATAAATAAAGACGGGTGTATTTTCCAAAAGCAGAGAGGGTAGAGAAATCAATAAGACACGAATCCTGGTCGTCACAGTACTCGACAACCGCCCGCGACTTTACCATGTCCGGGGTATTCACCAAGATATCGGTCTTGTAGGGGAGTCCAAAACCACAGTACGAACGTTCCATCACCTCTATGGTATAAATCCCCCCGATGTTCGCATCATTGCGGTCTCGCCACTTGATCCTGACGCTGTCAGCATTCGGATTAAGCTCCACGATATCCTCTAGGCGCACGTCCACGCGCGTACCGTTAGGAAGGAAGGTATAAGCCGCCCACAAGAAAAGGGAATTCCCATTGTCGCCCCTGATGCCATACTTCAGCGAGTCGCCGTAGCAAACGCTCGGCAGCTTCTGTTGCGGCGCTCCTGCTTCTGGCGCTTCAAAGCGCGGCAGTTTCCGCTTACGCGGGGCAGCCTCTGCCACACTCGCAAGCTGCAAGAGCAGTAAACACAACAGTAGCCAACTCGCCCGTGAGCACACACGGTTCGCCAGTCTTCTGAGTGGGTCGGTTAATGTCATCTATTGCAACACAAGGGTCTGGAGCACATAAAAACATATAAAAGGGAGCGTGTGGCTGTACCCCTAGGAGACAGCCACACGTCCCGCCAAAACAAGACTAATCGATATAAGGAATAAAGTAAACAGGACCAGTCTTCGGAGTCGCCATTAAACGAACCACAACGTAAAAGCCCTTCCCTGTTTTATCAAAATCATATTCCGCTAATGTTCCCACTGTTTCTGGAGCAGTCATACTAGAACGATGTGAAACCATAGAAACAAGTTTTGTACGTCCTTCACTTCCATCAAGATAGTATACATGCTCAGCGTAATCATCGCCTGCGCGAAGAGTTAATGCAGCAAGATTATCTAATTCAATAACGGAACCAGCTGTAGGAATACTCAATTTCTTTTCAGCAGCATTCGCAGAAGCCAATTTGTACTCCTTTTCCGCTGTTGCAGCAAGTGTTTCTGTGTAAGTTCCGCCAGCGTCATGCTGTTGAGACATGTGTTTCACACTAAACGCATAACGACGGAGATCATCTGGAACTCCAGACTCTGTAGATTTCATTTTAATCTGAAGCTTCTTCCCTGTAAGCTTTGTAGCATCGCAAGTTTTAATAACAAAACCCTTAGCGCCTTGAATAGCAGCGGGTGTTACTGTCCCAGATGCAGTTTCTGCGACACCATCAATTTTATCCGTAGGAGCTGCTCCATAAATCACAGAAGCAGATTCAATCTCAATGTTCGGCTTCCCTGTCGCTATAATTTTGAAAAGCGTTGCAAGCCCATCACCACAATCGCCCACTTCACTCACCTTGAGAATCATTTCCTTTTCTGCTACAGCCTCTACCTCAAGACTTGTCTGCTGACGAGGAGTTCCTTGTACGTAAGTGCCGAACTTAAACTCTTCATTACCCACTGTAAGAGGTGTAGAAGCGTCTACTTCCCACTTCCATTGAGCGTTTAGTCCCGTAGTATGAGCAGCCTTAGAGTGATCTAGTAAGCTATGCTGAAAGATACTCGGCGCTACCCAATAAGTACTCTTGGTTCCTATTGTCTGATAGACAATATTCGCATGTGCAGCATTGTTTGTCGCATCATCTACCCGCCAATACTTATCTGTTGAAGGGGTAGTATAAGCTGCATTACCATCCGCCGGCCCCAACGTCGGTCCCTGCGCATACGCCACCCCTGTGCACAAACTCGTGGCACACAGCGCCAATAACAACTTTCTTCCTATTCTCATTTCCGTTACAAGTTAAACGATTTAGATTCTCTTCCGAAAAACGACCTCAACCCAACGTTGCTCGACTCGACGGCTCGACCGCCTCCTCCTCGTGATACGACTGACGCCGAACACTGTGCTTAGGTGTCATCTCAAACGCCCCGTACTGCAATTCCACTCGTGCAACACTCACCCCCGCATCCATACGCCGATTAAGCCGCTCTCGGTTACGCTCCATCTCTAAAAAGAGCCGCGCCTCAGAAAGATGGCGGTGCTTCCCTCCTACTAACAAAGGCTGTACCAACATCACCAACTCCCCACGACGCTCCACCAAGAGTGACTCCTGCACGTATGGCATCGTATTCATAAAACTCTCTAACTCCTCAGGATAAGCGCGACTCCCGCCCTCCAAAGAGAGGGCATTCACACTCCGTCCTTTCACGTAAAGGTAGTGGTTTTTGTCCAAATAGCCAAGATCGCCCGTGTCAAACCACCCCTGAGCATCCACAGCATCCTGGGGAGTTTCCAAGGAATTGTAATATCCTAACATCAGATTCCGACCCCTTATACAAATGTTCCCCACCCCGTTAGCGTCTTGATTCCGAATGCTCAACTCAACGCCGTCTATCGCCCGCCCCACCGATAAATGCTGCCCCATATCCGTGGTCTTATAAGCCACCAAAGATCCACTCTCCGTAAGCCCATACCCCATTGAGTAACGGAAATGGATCGTCTGTAAAAATTCCTCTATCTGTGGATTAAAATGTGCCCCGCCGACCACCACAGAGGCAAAATTGTCACCAAAAAAACGGTTCAAACGCTTACAAAAAAAGCGCTGCAATACTCCCCCCACCACAGAAAGAGAAAGCAGCGTGTGTAACCATGACGTATTCCACCACGACGGAAACGTCTCCTTGAAAATACGTGAAAAAAGCGCCGGGAATAACAATATCAACCGAGGCTGATAGCGACGAAAAGCAGCTGATATCCGCCCCAAACTCAACGCATTCGAAAGGATGTGTAAGTGTGCCCCCGAAACAAACGCATAGAGAAAATCAAAAACCTGCCCATAGATATGAGAAAAAGGAAGGTAAGAAACAACCGTATCTTGCGGCACAAGCGGTAAGACCCGCGCTGCATAAGCAAGATTAGAGAGCAAACTCCGCGCTGATAAAAGCACCCCTTTCGGAAAATCGACAGTGCCCGTCGTGTAATTCAACACAACCGGTACATCTGGGTGATGCGGACCACACGCCCCTATTAGCCTCAAAAGCTCCTCCTTGCTGCTCGTCTCAAGGATGGATGGCTTAAAATGCCAACTCTTCAAAGACTCCCTCTTACAAAGAAAAACCTCCCACGAATGAAAACCGACAATAAACTGCAAATAAGAAAGATAAAACTCATTAAGCTCTTCCCAAATATGGCCACACAGAAAAAGACCTCGCACCCCGGCATGCTGGAGGATACGATATACCATCTTCGGACGCAGCAGATAAGATACGGGGACAACAATCGCCCCATAAGAGATAACGGCAAGGTAGGCAACCGCCCACTGAGGAGAATTCCGCCCAAGTAAAGCGATCTTATCGCCTCGGACAATACCCGCTTGCCTTAACAGCTCGTGAAGCTGTACGATACCCGAGGCAATATCCCGATAGTAAACCCGCTCTTCAGCATAAGTCGAATATGCAACGAGATCCCAGTGTCTATCTAATACCGTGTGTAATAGCGTCCCCAAATCCTGCTCCTGTAAATCAAGAGCCTCTTGAGCAGTAACGTTCTCCATCTTCCCAAAAACCACGGTTGAGATTATGGTCACCTTTGTGTACGAAAGATAGTAAAAAGAAATGCGAAATGACACACCGCATTTTACAAGACGAATACGAGTTGCACGAAAGCCTTGTAAGTAAATGCAGCACCCCCCCCGTCCGAATCAAGGGTTAGGTCATAGCCCCGCACCAATGTAAAGATTCTTCTACCCGATCGCCAACATACGGTCTATCGACAAGCGCGCCCTGCGTGCAAGCTCTGCCGCTACCCGCACCTCATTCCGCTCCTCACGAAGACACGCCACCACAGTTTCCAATGTAGCATGCTTCATGTGCTCACACTGTGCTGTCGGCGCAATGCGTATCAACTCCTTATTCGGCGTAGCCTCCTGCATTTTGTACAACACCCCCTCTTCCGTCACCACCAACAGTTGCTGCTCTTTACAGCGCGCCGCTTCCTTGATCATCCCCGTCGTAGACGAGATAAAGACCCGCGGGTCTTCACAGATCGTCTCGTCTGACGCCCCTGCGCTTTCGGGGTGTACCAGAACGCGCGCCTCGGGGTATTGTGCCATCCGTGCCTTGATAACCGCCGTCGTAAACTCATTGTGGACATGACAAGCCCCATCCCAAAGCTCCATATCTAACCCCGTCGTGCGACGAATATAGCTACCCAAATTTCGGTCTGGTACAAACATAATACGGCGTCCATCCGCATAGTGCTTCACCACCTCGAGCGCGTTCGCCGACGTACAGCAACAGTCCGTATACGCCTTAACCTCTGCCGTCGTATTCACATACGCCACCACAAAATGGTCAGGGTGTGTCGCCTTCCACCTAGCAAGCTCCTCGCCTGTTATCCCATTGGCTAACGAACACCCTGCCTCCACGGCAGGCAACAGCACCTTTTTGTCTTGCGCCAAGATAGAGGCGGTCTCTGCCATAAAGTGTACGCCACAAAAGACGATGATATCCGCATCAGCCTTTGCCGCCTCCCGCGAAAGCCCGAGCGAATCGCCCACATAGTCACACACCTCCTGCACCTCGGGGAGTGCATAGTAGTGCCCCAACAAAAGCGCTCGCTTCGTACGGCGAAGCTCGGTCAGCTCCTCTAACAGCGCCTTCTGTTTCCGATCGGTAATGGATGTTGTCATCTCATTCGTTTTGAGAGCGCACTCACACGCTAAAACTTCATACTGATATCCAGAGCCTTCACACTATGGGTAATAGCCCCAGTACTGATAAAATCTACCCCCGTCTCGGCTATCGCTCGCACCCGCTCGACGGTCACATTCCCCGAAGCCTCTGTCAAAGCACGATGCCCTATCAATGTCACCGCCTCGCGCATCATCTCCAGCGACATATTGTCCAGCATAATGATATCCGCACGAGCCTCTAACGCCTCCGCAACCTCCGCAAGCGAAGAGGTCTCTACCTCAACGCGCAAATAAGCAGGGATTGCGGCTCTCACTGCCTTTACCGCTGCTGCGATCCCCCCTGCTGCCACGATATGGTTATCCTTAATCATAGCAAGGTCATACAGCCCCATGCGGTGGTTCGTTCCTCCTCCGTCTCTCACAGCCTGTTTATCAAGAACGCGATGCCCGGGGAGCGTCTTCCGTGTATCTAAAAGACGGGTCGGTAAATCGCCAATCGCGTCGACGAAGGCTCGCGTCGCAGTGGCAATCCCCGACATCCGTTGCACGAAATTCAATGCCGTACGCTCTCCTGTCAAAAGCGCTTGATAGTCCCCATAGAACGTAGCGACCGTATCCCCCGCCTTCACGCGCACACCTGCCCCAAAAGCACTTTCCATCGTGATACGCGAATCGAGGGTCTGAAAGACGCGAAGAGCCACCTCTAGTCCAGAAAGAACCCCTTCTGCCTTCGCAACCCAACGGGCAGTAATCATCGATTCGGGACGAATGAGGGCGCGCGTCGCCACGTCGCCACTCCCTACATCTTCTTGCAGGGCAAGGGCTATAAGTGCATCCCACTGGGCTCTATATTCCATGCTTACAAACGATTGATATTCTGTGCTGCGGCATTCTTACTCCGCTCTCTCTTCAGCGACTGGAAGTTCCATCGCAAGCGGAGGGAGACATAACGCGTGTCAGGGACAATATCCTCCAAATGCAACCGCAGACCGTTAAGGGTCGTCCGAATGTCATTCCCGTCAGACTCAAGGATGTCGTTGACGTAGAGCGAAAGGCTCAGTTTCTCATCCCAGAAGCTTTTGGAAAGGTAAAACGAAAGGTCGTGCGTTTCCGTAATCTCATACAATTGTGCCGTAGAGGGACTAATATACTGGTACTCAATCTCTGCCGACACCGCCCACGGCAAGTTAAATGTATGCGTTATCTTACCCATATAGAGCGGCAACTGTCGTACATAGCCCTTCTCTCTACGCGTGTCGACCTTCTGCATACCAAAACCTCCTTGTAGCCCGAGTGCATAAAAGCCCAACTCGTAGTCTGCTCCAACAACGGTCTGGAAATTATACCCTGACTTGAAATTGGTATACGAAATGATATACGCATTCGTCAAATCTGGGTTCACTCGGAAGTCCGAGGCAATCAGGTCTCTGCTATACGTATAGGCGGTTTGCCAATACAGGAGCAGCCACGTCAATGTATAGCTCAACGTCACATCCTTTTGTGGGATTAACAGCGGATTTCCCTGCTGAATGAGATAGGAACTCGAGTGGTAGGTATACCCGTTCATCTGCTGCAACGACGGGCGTCGCGTCGATGAGGCAAGCTGTAAACTATGGTTCGTCTCACCAATCTTCCCCGACAAGGAAGCAGAGTAAAAAGGGTCAGAGTAGTTCCGCTGGAGTGAGCCCGCTGGGGAGAGTTTATCAAACAGTTCACTACGCAAATATTCGTAACGCACTCCTAGCTTCCCATACCAGCTCCCAATCGGGAAACTAGTCGAGAGGAAGAGTGCGTAGCTTATCTCCGAATTCGTATAGTCCGTCGTTTTCACTTCCGTTTGCCCTTCCACTTGGTCGCCCTTGCCGCGGATACTCGCGACCTCACCGCCAAGCTCCCAGCGGGACTGGTTAGCAAACGTATAGGAGAGTACAGGATTCACCTGCAACAGGTCATAATCGGACTGGTTGCGCGTTGGGTATAACCGGGTTGTATTGTAAACATCGCTCCGTTCATTCGCTTCTTGCGTATCCTCCAAACGCTTGGTATAGTAGTCCCCAGCCAGCGAGACCGTCCATCTTTTCGCAAAGGAGAGGTCACCATACACCGCTACGTGGTGGGAATAGGGGCGTTTAGTCATACGTCCATGCGAGGTAACGTCATCGTGCAACGTCTCGCCCCTGTGAGCTAACGAACGTTCTTGCGTCGTCCCATTCATCTGGTGCATATACCCATCATATCGCACCCCAAACACGAGGTTATCCATCGGCGTAAAGTCTACTCCCAACGTCAAGCGTCCCGTCTGTGAGGAGTCTCGTTGCCACGATGTCGTTTCCAAGCGCTCGGCGAGCGAAGTCCCTTCACTCCGAAGGAAGTCCGTCTCCACACTCTTTTCCATCTTAAGCGCGTTGTAGTCATAGAAAAGAGCCGTATAGTAATATGCCATCCCGCGCGAATACCCCAGCTTCAAGTTATGGTCAGTACGCCACAAATAGCCGCGCCGCACCCGCGAGGAGAGCGTCACCCCCAAGCCAGGTAGGGGAGTCAATGTCCGAATCTTAATCACCGCCTTCACTTCGCTCCCATAGCGCACCCCAGGGGTCGGGTCTATACTTACCGAACGGAGGTTCTTTACATCCATGGTCGCCAACTCCGCCTCATCCTGCACCTGCCGCCCATCGATATAAATGAGATACTTTCCGCCCCCTAACAAAGACAGCTCGCTCTCCTTCTTGAGTTGCACCCCAGGTAATGCCCCGATAACTTTATAAACCGACGGTTTGTGTACGAGCGACGTCCCCTGCACCCCCATCTCCAACACTCCATGCTTCATCTCCACCCTAGGGCGCTCCGCACGTACGACCACGTCGTCAAGCTCTATCTGCTCAGGCGTCAGCACAACCCGCTCAGGCAGCTCCTCAAGGGTAAAAAGCACCTCCTTGTACCCCACATAACGAAAACCAACCCAGCGCGTATCTGTCGATAAGGCAAGCACAAAGCGCCCCTCCAAATCCGTTACCGTTGCCCCACACACCGTGCTATCGGGGCGCAGCGCCACCACATTACAGTAGGGAGCTACGCCCCCCTGATCGTCCACCACCACGCCCGTTATCGTCCTCCCCGTCTGTGCCCAAAGCGAGAGTGAAGCTCCTAAAAGGAGCGAAAGGAGAATAAGCAACCCTTTCATTCTATCCTGCATATCATACCCTCTTTAGCTCAGGACGAAGAAGCTGTCAAAAAGTTACTAACGACGCACCCACTGCAAGATATCCTTCCAACCGAACTTTCGCCCATACTGCAAAATTCCGTTGCGGTAGACCCGCGACGCCAGCCACGTCACACCGACAAAGCTAACCAACAAGATAGCCCCCGAAACGAGGATCTCCCACGTGTCTACCCCATACGCCACGCGCGCGGGCATTATCATAGGCGAAGTGAAGGGAATCATAGAGAACCAGAATGCCAAGGCGCTATCTGGCGAACGTCCGATCGACATCAATACCAAGAACCCAATGATAAGAGGCACCGTCACCGGGATCAACAACTGTTGTGCATCCGAAGCCTCTTCCACTGCCGAGCCAATAGCTGCATACATCGCCGAGTAAAGGAAGTAGCCCCCAAAGAAGAAGAAAAGAAAGACCACAATCAAGTGGCTAAAGTGTATGCTTTCCAGTGGTTTCAAAATCTCTTGAAGCGAAGACGATTGGAAGGTAGAGACCAGCTTAGAGCTCATCCCCGAGGGGTCGGTCTGGGTCATCTGTTCCGTCACCTGTTGCATATCTACCGCCGAGCCGAAGTTAAACAGCCCCGCAGCAATATTCACCAAGACAAACGTCACCACAATCCACAGCACAATCTGGATAAGGAAGACCGAAGCCACCCCCAGTATCTTCCCCATCATCAAGTCAAAAGAACGCACGCTCGAAACCAAAACCTCCACGATACGATTATGCTTCTCCTCAATCACGCCCGTCATCACCATCCCTCCCGAGGCCGCTATCAGCCCATACACCAACCCACCCAAGATATAGCTAATGGCAAGCGCCATCCCCGAGTTCGTCTCTGCCTCCTCGCCCACCTCATTAAGTACCACCGCACGACAGTCCACATCCACATTGGCGCGCTTGAGTATCTCCTCTAACCCCTCTATCTGAAACCCAGAGATTCGCTCCTCTCTCACAATGCGTTGCAGGTCGCGGTCTACACGCTCGGAGGCTTCCATAGCCAATGTCCGAAGGCTATAAAGCGTAGCATCCTTGGTATTGTCCACCAGATTCGCCCCTATCACCAAAAGCGCATTATAACCCTTTGCGGTAAGGTAACCCGAAATGTCTTTAATCGAATCCCGTTCTTGAACATACGTCAAATTGCCTGAGGAACGGAGCGAGTCTGCAATGTGGCGCGAATGATCGAGCACCCCAATCGTATAGTGCTTCCCCGAGTCTAAGAATATCAGCAGGGAAGGGAGGATAGCCATCACCGCAAAAAGTAACGGCACCAAGAACGTAGAGATTAAAAAGCTCTTCTTACGGACGCGGATCGCTATCTCGCGCTGGATTATAAGTAAGATATTGTGCATCGTTACGCTTCTTTCGCGGCGTCTGTCGCCTGTACTTCTTGCCCAGAGGTCTCTTTCACGACGCGGATAAAGATATCATTCATCGTCGCAATCTCTCGGGAAAAGTTTACCACCTCCACGTATTGCAGCAGGTGCTGCAATAGCTCATTCGTCTTCACATCCTTCCGCTCACACGCCAAATTAACCCACTGGGTCGCCTCGGTCGCAGGGAGCTCCTCGAGATGCCACTCCGCCCCCAGCGCCTGTTCGAGAGCCGCTTTGTCGCCACAATACCCTAGCTTGAAACGAGCCGCCGAAAAGCGTTCACGCACACTCGCCACATCGCCCGTCAGCACGTTGTTCCCCTTGTTAAACAACGTAATCGCATCACAGATACGCTCCACACTATCCATGTTGTGTGTAGAAAAGAGCACCGTCGCCCCCTTATCGCGTAGCGCAAGAATCTCGTTTTTCAACAGCTCGGCGTTAATGGGGTCAAAGCCGCTAAACGGTTCGTCGAAAATCAGAAGCTTAGGCTCATGCAGCACCGTCACGATAAACTGCACCTTTTGCGCCATCCCCTTCGAGAGCTCCTCCACCTTCTTCGGCCACCAGTCGGCTATCCCGAACTTGTCAAACCAGAACTTAAGCGCCTTCATCGCATCGCGCTTCGAGAGTCCCTTGAGTTGCGCAAGGTAGAGCGCTTGGTCGCCCACCTTCATCTTTTTATACAAGCCGCGCTCCTCGGGGAGGTAGCCTATGCGTCGCACATCCTCGCGTTTGAGGGGTGCGCCACTCAAAAGTATTTCCCCACTGTCGGGGTTCGTTATCTGGTTAATACAACGGATGAGGGTCGTCTTTCCCGCCCCGTTCGGTCCTAAAAGCCCGTAGATAGCCCCCTCCGCAACGTCAAAGCTTACCCCCTTGAGCGCTTGAAACGAGCCAAAACTCTTCCGCACGTCCGCAATTTGCAAAAGCCCCATCTCAAACGAACTATTCTAACGTTCCGGCAAGCTCGAGCGTCTGCGTCGCCCCCTGCGGGTCGTTGACGATAATCTGGATATTCCGCACCTGCTCGCCATAATAGCCCTTCGTGTCAAAACGGAAGGTTATCCAACCACTCTGCCCAGCCGGGATCTCCTCCTTGTCGAGCGTGTACGTGATTTGCGAACTGTTCGTCACCACCTTCCGTATGATAAGGGGCGCGCCGCCGACATTCTTCAGCTCCATCTTTTGTTCCACGACATCCCCCGTTTTTGCCTTATCGAAGCTCACACGCGACGTAGGCAATTCCAAACGAGCCGCCTTTTCCCGCTCCTTGAGCGAAAGCTTAGAGAAGTCTTCCACGCGGGTAAAATGCAGGTAAAAAGACCCCGTTGCCGTACCACACCGTATCACAAGCTCAAGCGACTGCTGTCCCCACTCCTTGAGCTTCTTCGCCTGCAATTCAAGCTCGAACGTCTTTATTTCACCAGGGTTAAGCTTCAGCTTCGTCTTCCCACTCAGCCCCGTAGGGAGCGCCCCAAGGGTCACCTCCTGCGGCTTATCCGATGCATTCCATACGGGGATTTCAACCTTCTCCACTGCAAGGTGCGACACATCCCCCAAAAGCTGATAGAAGGAGCGTAAGCCGACCGCCCCCAAGCGTTGCGAATAAAGGCTTTCCTGTGTAGCATTCTTCGGAATGACAAAGCCACGAATCGTGAGCACCACCGTCGCTGGCTGCGAATTCGTACGCACCGTTATCGTCTTAGAAAAACTATACGGACGCCCCAAAGGCTGGAAAATCGCCGTGATTGTCCCCTTCTTCCCTGGCAGAATCGGCTCTTTACTCCATTCGGTCGCTGTGCAGCCACACGAAGCCGAAACGCCGTAAATAATCACAGGCGCATCCCCCTTATTGGTAAACTCAAACGTATGGCGGATCTCCCCGCCCGCCTCAGGCACGTCGCCGAACTGGTGGTCAATGCTCTTGAAAACTAAATACCCCCCTTCGGCAAAAGCCCACAACGAAAGGAGAGTCAATAAGACCAATAGAGCAATTCGTTTCATAGCTGTTATATGTTTGTCGTATGACAAAAATACATAAAAAGGCGATCTTACCCCCCCCAGCGTGTGCCGAGCGTGTCAATAAGCAGGATGCCCTACACGAGCGTCTTCACCAACCACGAACCGATGTTTCTCTTTCCTTCGTTAAAGCACACCCCAAGCAAAAAGACCTGCTTCTCTTTCGGCAAGTAGGGAAGGGCATACCCCCGCTCTTCTATCTGCCGGAGCGCCTCCTCGGGTGTCCCCGTCCCTTCCAGTTTGAACTCGAAGATATAGACGGCATTCGGGGTCTGGAGCACCGCATCTGCCCGCCCAATATGGTTGTGCACCTCTGATTGGATATACTGCCCCAAAAGACTAAAGACCAAAAAGAGCGCCACCTGTCCGTCCCGTTCTTCGTAGTGCACCTCCTGTTTAGAGAGCCGCCCATACGGGATGCGCGCAATAATAGCCTCCAAACGCTTCATGAATGTGTCCACATCCCCCCGCAAAATATCTTCACGGAAACGACGCACATCCACCGCTGCGTCCAAGACTGTCGGGTAATACCCCACAAGGAGCGTCCGTAGGAAACCATATTTCACCTCCTCGTTCGGATAACGGAGGCGGTAGATATAATCGAATGGTTCGTAGTCCTTTATGGTTAAATAGCCTGTTTGAAAGAGGATGGGCAACGGGTTATGCGCTCCGATCCGAAAGTCCTGCAAAGCGGCATCCTCTATCTCCACCCCGTCTTTAATCTCTGGGACGTAGTAGTCGATTTGCTGGAGATATTTCACTAAAAAGGAGGGCGTCGCCGTCTCAAACCAGTAGTGTTTATAATTGCTAAAGGCTAGCACATTGAGCAGACTAAACGGATTGTAGACATTCACGCCGTTGCCAGAGAAACGATAGCCGTCATAGTTCTTTTTCAGCATCGCGCGCGCCTCTTCTACGCTCTGCTGATACTTCGTCGCAAGCTTCTCTATCTGAGCAGCGAAGTGCGAGGTAAGCTCCTCTTCGGTAAAACCACAAATTGCCGAATAGTCGTCTGCCAGAGTAATGTCTACCAGATTATTCAGTCCACTAAACAGCACGACTTTACTAAACTTGGTAATCCCAGTCAGAAAGGCAAAGTGGATATACTCTTCCTCCTTTTTGAGCACCTCATAAAAAGACTTTAGGAGAATGCGATTCTTTTGATTTAGCTCCTCGTTGTCAAAAGTTTCTAAAAGCGGCTTATCATACTCGTCAATGAGAACGACCACCTTCTTCCTCGTCTGTGCATAAACCGCATGTATAAGGTGAATAAAACGCTCCTCTGGCTCGCTCGCGACATCGACAATACCATATACAGCCTCCAAGGTACTCAGTTTTGACTCAAGCCGCTCTCGCAAGGCTTCCTGAGTACTGTAATTTTTAGCATTCAAGTCAAAACGAAGCACGGGGATTCCCCCCCACGGCTCACGCCCTTGCCTTCTCGCCAATTCCTCCTCAACCTGTGCGATGTAGAGCCCATCGAACAACTCTCTTTTCCCTTCGAAATAGGCCTGTAGCGTATAGGTGAAAAGACTTTTTCCGAAACGGTGCGGACGACTCAAGAAGACACTCTTAAAGCCCCCCTCCATAAGCTTGGCTAAGTAATGGGTCTTGTCCACATACATAAATCCGCTCCTCCGAATATCTTCGAAAACTTGGTGACCTACCGGAAGAAGAGATGTGGAAGGCTGTACTTCTGTGTTCATTTCGCGCTACCTTTCTTGCTACGAAGGTAACGAAAAATGCACAGCAGGACGCCCTACGCCAATGCCTAAAAGAGCACCCGATAGTTGACCATCGGGATGAAGCCCTGTTGGTAACGATACGCTACGCGCTGGTGCTCCCCATCCCAATACTTGGCAAAGACATTGCGCTGATGGGTAAGGTTCTGTAAGTCCAGCGCCCACTCTTGCGAGAAATGTGCGGAATTGTTCCGAAAAGCGATACGGGCATTGACCTTGAAATAGGGCGCCGCCTTCTCCGAATAGGGGGCACTCCAGTCTTCCACCAGCTCGCCTGCGCTACGCGAAGCCGCCTCATCCACTGGGTTCATCCACTTCCCCCCTGCGTAAACCACCCGCGCATCGGCAAGAAGCGAGAACTTGGGGCTAAAGGTAAACTCATACCCGCCGAGCAGGTTCAGCGCATACTCCCCATTAAACTTCGCATTGCGCCAACGCCCATCAATAGCTTGCACGCGTGACTGAAAAAGCGAAGCGGTAAATAGAAAATAATACCCGTGAGAAAGGAACTTCTCCACCGTAAGCTCCAGCCCGTAGTTCTGTCCATGCCCCTTGTTGACCAAATCGCGCGGCACGGAAATATTGTATGAGTCCCCCGCATCCAGAAGCGAAAACCCCGCCCGCTCCTCACGCGAGATCGGGATCTCGTAAAGCCACTGATAGTAAAGCTCCGTTTTCAAGCGCATCGCCTGCCCAAGGCTTAGGTCATACGCCAGCACCGTATGGAACGCACGCGAAAGACCAAGGCTACGCATCGAGACATCCTCCGCCTTGCGCTTTTTCAAAAAATAGTAGATTGACGACTGCGTCTGGCTATGTAGACCACCCGAAAGGGTCAACGCCTGACGTGCTGTCGCCTTCCATTGCAAAGCCGCACGAGGTTCTACTGCCCACGTATTGTTAAGGTGCAACCAAAGCCCATGTAACCCCGTCACAAACGTCATATTGTGGGTAGGACGATAACGCCATGCCACGTGTGCCTGCGAAAGCAGATAATCTCCCTCCGAACCGACCCGTCGCAGATAATCCCCCGCTTTCGTAAGAACAGAGTCCTGCGCCGCAAACCTCGACCACTGCGAAGCCACCCCAACCTCCCAGAAATGGCGCGCCGAAAGACGCTGCTGGTAGTCTAGATAGAACGAGGGGGCGTAGCGCCGCAAAGACATCCCATACCACAAGATTCGCCTATCCGCTAGCGTAATAGAGTCTATCTGCGTAGCCGATTGGTGGGCTGTCAACGCAAGCTTCAATGTGAGGCGCGTATCAGATGAAAGACGATAGGTCGCTCGCGTGCCGAGCGTGCCCGCCGCAGTCGAAAAATCTAACTCCGTTCTCTCGACCTGCCCTGCCTGAAGCGTCCCCCCCTCACGCCACGGAAAGAAGATACTATTAAGCCCTCCCAACCCAAATAGCTCAGCATGCCAACGCGCCCCCAACGGGAGTTGTACCTTAAACGTCAAGTCTTGGAAGTAGGGCGTCGCCCCATTCGTCCCAAAGTCGAGGTTCACCCCTATGCGCTTCAATAGAGCAGGGAAGGAGTAACGATAGCCCACAAGAAACGACCCTGCATGCTTCTTCGAGAGTGGTCCCTCTGCGCCCAATTCAAAACCTCCCCAGCCGACCTGTCCGACAAACTCATAGCGCTCGGGGTTACCGTTACGCAACTGCAAATCAAACGCGCCAGCAAGGGCATTGCCATAACCAGCGGGGAACGCACCTGTCAAAAAGTCCGACTGTGCCAGATAATTCGCACTCACCATCGAGACGGGCCCGCCCGTTAACCCATCGGTAGAAAAGTGGTTCGGCGACGGGATATCCACCCCCTCCAGCCGCCAAAGGAGACCCGTAGGGGAGTTCCCCCTTATAACGATATCGTTCCGCTCATCAGAGACGCTCATCACCCCTGCATAATTGGCAACCATCCGTGCTGGGTCGCCCAGACTCCCTGCATAACGCTCCGTTTCCGCTAACGTAAATGCACGCGCCGAGGCAAGGGCAAACTCATTAGCGACGGCTTCCTTACGCTTCGTGTAGGCTATCGTCACGCTCTCCAATTCCGTAACAGACTCCTCCAAAGGAAGGGTCAAATAAAGCTCCTTGCCCGAAGAGAGGAGCAGCGCGTGCGCCTCCCAAGGGGTATAACCTAAGCACGTCACGCGCAACGAATGGCGTCCGACGGGGACGTCCGCTAGCAGAAACTTCCCCTCAGCATCCGTGGTCGTTGTCCGCACTGGCGAAAGCGTAGTTACCTGCACCACAGCCCCTGCAATAGCCTCGCGCGTCTGCACATCCCTAACCACACCACGGATATTCTGCACCAACCCGCTCGGCGCTGCCATAAGAGACAAAGGAAAAAGCAATAAGAGGCAGGTAAAAAAGAAGTAGTATAGATTTCTCATTTCTAGCGTAACGTTCCCACAAAGTAACACAGAGTACACAAAATGTAATACCTACCTTTGAACAGACAAAACACTCGACAAAGGAATGGGCTACACAGGCATCGCCGAAGAGGAGCTGAAGAACCTCATCGCAAAAGACTTCTTTGCTGCGTATGATTGTACGCACATCATCGGCAAAATAGACTTTACCGTCGCCCTGCCCAAGAGTGACCCTCTGCAGTCTCTCCTCTGGGCAGAAGCCAAGCGCGGTACAGTAACCGACATCTACAAGCCCCTCGTGCAGCTCGTCTTAACCATCGGCAGGGCGCGCACCTTTGACTCCTACCTCCCGCCCCCCTTCCTCGGCGTCTTCGATGCGGAGAAGATCGTCTTCTTGCCCTATAAGGAAATCCTGCCCTTTTTCACCCTTAACGACTTCAACTGGAACGTCACCCCGTCTGACACCGCTACGCGAGAATTTGAACTATTATACGAAGCAATACGAACAACTCTCGACAAGGCGGGCGAGCTCTACTTGTACCGCTACGATGCTCACGCCGAGGAGCTGCGCGCATTCATCCAACAGCACTTTTCGCAAGGCGGGAGTCAGATACAGGTCAATAAGAACAACTTCGTGGCAGTCTACCAACGGTGGTTGGCGACGGTGCAGCCGAGCATCGCCGTAGACTGGGCACTACTCAAGAAACAGGGCATCATCGACGGGGACTTCTTCCTAGCCGACCTCTTGTCCGAGCACAACCAGACGCTCAAGGAGGCGCTCTATGTGTTGTTGCAAGATGATCGTTACGTCCTTGACAGAAAGATTGACGCCATGGGGTTATTCCATGAAAGCAGCGTTTTCTTCAAGGACAAGCAACGCGCCCACACCCAGTTCTGGAGTCTCTACCAGCGCCCCCCACGCGAAGAGTATTGGGCGTATATCATCGACCGCCGCGACCTCCTTGCGCCGCAAGACGTCCGCGAGCGTAAGGGTTCGTTCTTCACCCCGCGCCAATGGGTAGAACTCTCGCAGCAGTACCTTGCCGACGTACTGGGCGAGAACTGGCAGGAGGAGTACTACGTATGGGACTGCGCCGCAGGGACAGGCAACCTCCTCAATGGGTTGACGAACAAGTATAACATCTGGGCATCGACCCTCGACCTGCAAGACGTGCAGGTAATGAAAGACCGCATTGCCAACGGGGCGAACCTGTTGGAGAGCCACGTCTTTCAATTTGACTTCCTGAACGATGAGTTTGATAAGCTCCCCGCAGGGCTGCAGGACATCATCAATGACCCGCAGAAGCGGCGCAAGCTAGTCGTGTATATTAACCCGCCGTATGCGGAAGCGGGGAATGCACGGACTCCGACCAGTACAGGGCAAAATAAGGCGGGCGTGGCAATAGGCAA
Organism: Bacteroidia bacterium; assembly: GCA_905373665.1. Lineage (GTDB taxonomy): Bacteria > Bacteroidota > Bacteroidia > Bacteroidales > CAJPTX01 > Bacteroides_D. The sequence goes on along the minus strand of CAJPTV010000010.1, from coordinate 4,523 downwards.
CAAAACCTACGAGCGCTACAAAGCGCAACTTAAGAAAGCGAGTGGCGAGCTCTATGCGCTGTTCCTAGCCCGTATCTACGACCAAATCCCCTCTTGCTGGATTGGAGAATTTTCAACTTTGAAAATTCTCCAATCCAGCAACTTCGTTGATTTCCGGCGGTTCTTTCGAGCGAAGCTCGAGAAAATTTTTTTGGTTCCAGCGGATACCTTCGACAATGTAAAGGGGGCGTTCCCGATTGGGTTTAAGGTGTGGTGTTGTGACAGTTATTCCACAATTGCCACAGTTTCAGCGGACGTATATGACCACCACAGTACCCTTTTAGGGCAAAAGAAACTTCATACAGAGGGGAACACTATCAATCTTTGGCGCACGAATTATTGGCAAGAAGCTCCTCTTTCAATAGGATATTTAGAAAGTACAGGAACGGACTTCCAACACAACAAGACCATTTGTATCAATAGCAAGACAGAGGCTCGTCACTGTACCTTTTCTCCACTCAATGCCGCAACAATCTTGTTAGGAGGAATTTACTTCTCAGTACGTCTATGTATTGCTCCCACTTGGCTCAACGACCGCGACCAATTCCTCTACCCCAACGATGGCTGGCAGCGCGACACCGAATTTCAAAACAACTGCCTAGCCTTTACCCTTTTCCACGGGCAAAACCGCATTACATCCACCGAGGGCACCAACCACTGGATACCCTTCACCGAAGCCGAAGTGGATGCAAAAGACAGCTTTGAGAGCCACTTTATGACGGACTTCATAGCGGGGTCCTCACGCCGGACGGGCGGTGACTTGGAGTATGATCACGATAGTGGGGTACTCTTTCAAGCCCAGTCGTTCGTTCCCACCGAGCCGCTCATCTTTTCCCCCGAGGCAACGGCAGTCTTCGATGCTGGGCGCGAGCTCTGGCGCTACTACCATGCACAGCCCCACGCCAACCCCAATGCCTCGTACTACGACATCAGGGCACACTTTCAAGGGCGTAACGGTCCTCGCGCCGGACGGGCGATTTCCGATGAAGCGTTCCCCTTAAAACAAGGACGTATGCGCTCAAAGAGCGACGACCCCGAGTATATGCGCTTACTAGGGGCGCTCAAAGAGGCAATGGAGACGCTGCGGCAACGAATAGTGCCCAAAGTCTATGAGTATGGTTTCTTGATAGAATAGTCCGTAACTCGAAATAACACGAAAGATAACGCCCATGTACCAAGTACCCACACTGCCACTGGCAACCGACCTCGAGACCAAACCCGTCATGCGCCAACTCGCGCGGGCGCACCAAGCCCTAGGTAACCTCAATGGGGTATCAAAGCTCATTCCCAAGGAGGAAATCCTAATCAATACCCTCGTACTCCAAGAGGCAAAAGACAGCTCAGCAATTGAGAATATCGTCACCACACACGACGAGCTCTATATAGCCGAACTAGACCTCGCCAACGCCACCCTCACAGCAGAGACCAAAGAGGTCATGCGTTACGCCGAGGCACTAAAATTCGGTTTCTACCAAGTACGAGAACACAAGCTCCTGAAGAACAGCTTAATCCTAGAGATACAGGAACGCCTTATTGGCAACTCCGCGGGCTTTCGCAAGATCCCCGGGACGGCGCTAAAAAATCAGTTCGGTAACCTAATCTATACGCCCCCACAAGGCGGTGATGAGGTAGCGCAACTGATGAGCAACCTCGAAAAGTACATCCATAACGAAGACGGCGTCGACGGATTGATAAAGCTAGCCGTAGTGCACCACCAATTCGAGAGCATCCACCCCTTCTACGACGGTAATGGACGCACGGGACGTATTCTCAACGTCCTCCTACTCGTGCTTTACCAGTATCTAGATCTACCGATTCTCTACCTCAGTCGTTACATCACCCAGCACAAGGGCAAGTATTACCAACTTCTACAGAGCGTACGCGACCGCGGCGAGTGGGAAGCGTGGCTTCTCTTCATGCTCGAGTGTATTGAAGTGACGGCGCAAGAGACTGTGGAGCTTATACTTTCTTCCCACAAGGGGGTACATCTTGCAGAACAATTGAAATCCTTACCCTCCATCAATGCACAGAGGTCGAAATATTACACAAGTAATCAGCTGTGAGGTCTGTGCTATATCAGACGTGTATAAAAATCGCCACTTTTTATACATGTCAGGGAGGATGTGTATAAAAATCGCCACTTTTTATACACGTCACTCCAAATGAATAAAGAAAATGCGATTTCTTTTACACGTTTCCCCCGACGTGTAAAGAAAACGCGATTCCTTTTACACGTTACTCCCGATATGGAAAGAAAACGCCGATTTCTTTCTACGTCGCTCTCCCTATAAACACGATCGCCCTATCAAGCGTTTAAGAGAAAAGCAATTCACAAACCAATGAAATATATCGGAGCACACGTCAGTGCCAGTGGCGGCGTAGCCAATGCCCCAGAAAATGCCCATACCATCGGAGCTACCGCCTTCGCGCTCTTTACCAAGAACCAACGGCAATGGACTGCCGCACCACTCTCCAGCGAAGAGATCAACTCCTTTCGTACCCGATGTGCCGAATACGGCTACAGCGCAGGGCAAATCCTCCCACACAACAGCTACCTCACCAATCTCGGTAACCCCGAGGCAAGCAAACGCGCCCAATCACTAGCCTCTTTCATCGATGAGCTACGGCGTTGCCACCAACTCGGTATCGACCGACTGAACTTCCACCCCGGCAGTCACCTCAAAGAGATCTCCCCGACGGAGTGCCTTAGCTATATCGCTACGGGGATAAACCAAGCCCTCGCCGAAGTCCCCGACGTCTGTGCCGTACTAGAGAATACCGCAGGGCAGGGCTCTAACCTCGGTTATACCTTCGAACAGTTGGCAGAGATTATCGCCCAAGTAACCGACCGTTCGCGCATCGGCGTCTGTATCGACACGTGCCATGCCCACCAAGCAGGCTATGACCTCTCTACCCCAGCGGGCTACTCCGAGATGATGGATGCTTTCAACGAACAGGTCGGACTCCAACACCTACGCGGCATGCACCTCAACGATGCCATACACCCCGCAGGAAGCAAAAAAGACCGTCACGCCCCCCTCGGCGATGGCACTATCGGTTGGGCTACCTTCCAAGCACTCATCGAAGACCCTCGGACGGACGGCATCCCTCTTATCCTCGAAACGCCCGACCCTACACGTTGGCCTGAAGAGATTACAAAACTAAAGAGCTTCGCAGGGCTTTCCTAACAACGGGAAGGTACTAAGAGCGCGCCACCCGTGGTATAGATGATCCTAATCTCTATCCTAACCTCGCTTCGCGGCAAATAAACTCGCCCTTTTGGCGCTCCTCGCCTCTAAATTCCCTCTAGACTCTCCTTCACCACGGGCCGTCCGCCCTTAGGACCGCCCTTAGCGCACCTCTTCCTTCCACTCTTTTACATTACGGCTCTTTTCGTCGAAACTCACCCCGACGAGGTGAACGGGACGCCCCTCGGCACGAACCGAATGGAAATACTCCCGATCCTTAATCTGGTCAATGGCGTCCTGCGCCGAGCCCTGGGTATTGACCTTGAACTCAAAGATGTAAACGTGGTTTTGGGTGGTGGCTAACATGTCGATGCGTCCCGTGGCACAAACGACCTCACATTGCGCATAAACCCCGAGTAAGCGGAAAACAGCATAAAGCACCGACTGGTAATACTGCTCGCGTAACGGACGCCCTTTCTCGCTACTGGGGATGTTACCGTAGAGAATCCCTGCCAGAATCGGCTTGATGAGCTCCATAGCCCCTGCCAAGTCGCCACTATCGAGGAAATCGTAGAGTTCTAAGACGGTGATATCAATATCACTACGCGTAAGGCTCGAGTAAAGCGGCAATAGCTCACGTAGGAAACCGAAGCGAACCTCCTCGTTCGGATAGCCCAGCTGAAAGATAGTGGCTTTGGCAATGGTCTTCTTGATCGTAAGGTAGCCCGACTGGAAGAGGAGCGGGATGATGGCGTCATGGTCGTTATAACGGAAGTCCTGCACTACCTGCGCACCAATCTTTACATCCTGATCTAGGTCTGGGACGAAGATCCACATCCGCTTCAGGTAGTGCACAAGATAAGAGGGCGTCGCATTCTCAAACCAATAGTAGTCGTATTCGCTATTAGCGAGCACCCGCAGCAAACTAAAGGGGTTGTACACCCGCCCCCCTTTTCGCGAAAAACAATACCCGTCGTATTTCTTTTTAAGCGTTGCACGCGTCTCTTCCAGCGTACTATTTTCCGACTCGGCAAGCTTCTCTATTTTGGGGGAGAGGTAGGCGGTGAGCTCCTCCTCCGTAAAGCCACAAATCGCATCGTAGTCATCGAGCAGGGTGATATCTATCAGATTATTCACCCCACTAAAAAGGGTCGTCTTGCTAAACTTCGTAATCCCCGTAAGAAAGGCAAAACGAATATACTCGTCGCACTGCTTAATGACCTCATAAAAAGCCTTAAGGAGCGAACGGTTCGCCTCGTTTAATGCCTTATCCTCCACAGTTTCCAACAGAGGCTT
>CAJPTV010000009.1 GCA_905373665.1 Bacteroidia bacterium | reverse complement strand
ACTAAGTTACTAAAAATCATCAATATAAGATGTATTTACTGTGCAATAATCCCCTTTAGTAGGCGATGAAAAGTCTTAAGGATGTCGTCAGAGAGTGGCGCATCGAGCGTATCAAGCAGAAAGTCAAAAGCTACGAAGTGATTGGAGGTCTCGATAATATCATCGACGGGCAAGGCTTCCTCCTCCTTAAAGCCAATGGTGCGCGTCTCGAAGATATAGCGCGTCTGCTCCTCAGTCAGTCGGCTTCCCTCGATACGGTTAGAGTTATAGGCTAGGAGCACTTGCGTCTTGTGGTAGAGCCCCCCTTTACGCCTCGTCCGTCGTTCGTCAATGAGCTGTTTTACCCAATCTAGCATAACAGGAGAAGCGCCCCCTAAAAGCCCAAGCGCACACGGAAGTTGACGCAACGCGCAGTGAGGTAGTTCGGTACAGCAAGGCGCGTAAAGCCCCCCTGCGGCGTGGGCACGGTCACCCAGAGCAGCGACGAGGTATTGGCAATGTCGAGGAGGTTCAGCACCTCAACCCCCACGGTGAACTCCTTGAGCCAATCGGTACGGCGTAACCAGAGGTCGGAATATTGCGAAGACTTGAAAACTTTCTCAAAGCCCACATCTACGCGTTTATAAGCAGGGAGGTTAGCAGTTACACCATAAGGGGCGTTCGGCGGCGTAAATGGTAGCCCAGAAGCGTAATGTGCGGTAAGATTTACACTATAGGAGGGAAGGTTGGGCAGATAGTCCTGCAAAAAGAGCGAAATGGCGAAGCGCTGATCGGAGGGCATCGGGAAATCAGCATCGCTTGTCGGACGGCGTGCAGCCTCGCGCGGCTCGCCCGTGAAATGCATTTGCGCCTTCATGAGCGAGAGGCTCAACCACGACTCTGCCCCCGCAACCAGCTCGCCGTGCACCTTAAGGTCAAGACCGCGGATACGTCCCTCGGCGATATTCGCCGCCTCGTAGCGGAGCGAAAGGTTCTCCACGGTATAGGGGATCAGTTCGGCAAGCTCCTTCTGAAAGAGCTCGAGCTGTACACGGAACGGATAGGTTGCCGTAGGGAAGCTCCACCGCGACCCCAAGACAAAGTGTACGGCACGTTGTGGCGCAAGGGTGGGGTGTAACTCGCCCCGCCTATCGCGCATTTCGCGGTAGAAAGGAAACTGGTAATAGACGCCCGAGGCGAAATAGCACGCAAGGTTCGGAACAGCCTCTGGCGAAACGGTAAAAGCCAAACGGGGGCTCAGGCGCGGCATATCCCACTGGTCACGCGTGGAGAGTCGCAGCCCCGCATCCAATTCCCACCGAGTGTGCCAAAAGTCTTGTTGCAGGTGAAGGTGCGTATAGGCGGCAAGACGGAGGTAACGGAGCGTGCCACTGGTGTGCATTGTCTGCGCATCCTCAAAGGCGAGTCTATTGCGTGGCAGTGTATACCCCGCACTATCCACCACGTGCCACTCCGCCAGACGGTGGTCTAAGAGGTGTTGTTTCGCTTCGACACCCAACTGCAGCGCATGGTCTCCAAACGTATAGCGAGCACTCAGTTGCCCACCAGCCACCCAAGCATTGAAATGGTTACGGGCATGATCGAGCGCGCCGCCGACACCGAAATTCGCCAACGAATCGTTCACGTTGGCTATTGCCGTCCCGTCAGGCTGTAGCTCCTTAAGCCAATACTCACCAAGGATGTCAAACGACTCGAACTCAGCGGTATGGAAAGCCGAAAGGTTTGCCCGCAAATCCCACGCAGGGGTGGGACGGAAGCGGAGCGCAGCATTCGCAAAGGCGGTGTTGTAAAAGTCTTCCTCTTTTCCCTCGTAGTAGACCGTAAGGTTATCATAGCCCCCCGAGAAGGTATTGATATTGGTGCGCTTAACCTTAGGGACAAAACGGTAGGCATTGCGTGCAAGCCCTGCCACGAGGTCGAGAGAGAAACGCGGGGAGAGGTTATAGTGTAACTTGCTCTGCAGGTCGAGAAAGGCGGGCGAGTAGTCCCCTTGCGTGTCGGTCGTATTGAGGAGCAAGCGCGTCGTCTTGTAACGCACCCCGACCATCGCGCCGAGATCCTTGGAGGGGGTTACTCCCTCGAGCAAAACCCTATTTTCCAACAGCCCGAGTTGTACCTTTGCAGCAAGGTCGCGCGGGGTACGGTATTGGATGCTCAGCACAGACGACATCTTATCGCCATAGTAAGCAGGAAAGCCGCCCGCCGAGAAGGTGAGCTTTTCGACCATATCAGGGTTGATGACCGAAAGCCCCTCTTGGTTACCCGAACGGACGAGCGTCGGGCGGTAGACCTCCATCCCGTCGATGTAAACGAGGTTTTCGTCAAACGAACCCCCACGAACGGAATACTGCGAGCTCAGCTCGTTCGAGGATTGTACACCAGGGAGCGTTTTCACCAAGTGCTCTATTCCCAACGAAGAGGCGCGCATGGTCGAGATGGTCTTAACGTCAATGTGCTCAAGGGTGGCAAAATTACGTCGCTGGCCGACGACGGCAACCTGATCGATGTGCGTAACCTGTTCTTCGAGCAGGATACTCATCGGCGGGAGGCGCTGCGTGAAGGTAGAAACCACGGTATCGATGGCTTCGTAGCCCATCGCCTCAAAGCGGAGGTGGAGGCGCTGACGTTCTGGGAGGGTCAACTCAAACGAGCCATTGGCATGGGCAGTCGTCCCCTTGCCCGTCTCTTTCACAATGATACTGGCATTAGCAACGGGCTGACGCTCAAGGTCAAGCACCGACCCACGGAGCACGACTTGCGCCCGTGTGGGTAAAGCAACAAGCAGGAAGAGGAGCGCGCCGAGAGCTATCCGCCACATCCCTAGCGCGCTTGGTGCATCACGAGGATTTGTAAAAGGAGTCGGTGTAGGAGGTGTGTCGGTAGCCCCATAACGGTGGTGTAAGAGCCCTCGATGCGTTCGATGCCTACGAGCCCTATCCACTCTTGGATGCCGTAAGCGCCCGCCTTGTCAAGCGGGAGGGCTGTCTGCAGGTAGTGCTCGGTTTCTGCGACGAGGTGCGGGGCAAAGGTCACGCGCGTGGTATCAACTGCCGTCAACACCAGATCGTTGTAAGAGAGACTAATGGCGGATATAACCGAATGCGTATGCCCAGCAAGGCGTGTAAGGGTCTCGCGTGCTTGGTGGTAGTCTTTGGGTTTGTCGAGACGTTGTTCGCCCAGAAAGACCGCCGTATCGGCAGCAAGGATCATCGTATCGGCAAGCGTAGGGCGAAGGTCTGCAAGGTTAAGACAGACGTCTTCACGCTTGGCATTGGCTACCCTGAGTACCCCCTCCTCGTGCGAGTGCGGCGGGGCGTTGCGGAATATCTCTTGCTCGTCTACCGTGCTTCGGCAGATTTCAAACGCCAACCCCATTTCTGTAAGAAGCTGCGCACGGCGGGGCGAGGCCGAGGCTAAGACGAGCGGGGGGAGGGAACGATAAATCGCAGCAGGGTGCATTCGGTTGTTTCTTAGATCTTTTTACAAAGGTAACATATTGCAATAATTATGCCCTATTCCTCGCGCACCGTCCCCTTAAGCACGCGTAGGTTGCGCGCAATGTGTTGCCCCTCACGTACGTTCTTAGGGCGTAGAAAAAAAGTGACCATGATGAGCAGTATAAGCAGCCCCGCCTTCCACCCCTTCGATGTCCTACGCGAGTTCGCTCACAATCCCTTTACTTGGTTTAAGGGAAAAGGGTTGTTGTTAGCAGCGGGCGACCGCACGCAGTGTAACGCGATGACCATCGGTTGGGGCGCGCTGGGCAATAGCTGGGTGTCGGGGAATGCGACCCTCACGGTCTACGTCACCCCCAAGCGTTATACCTACGGGTTGATGGAGCGTGCGCGCTACTTCACCGTGATGAGCTTTGACGAGACTCAGGGCGATATCCTCGACTACATGGGCTGTCACTCGGGGCGCGACGGCGACAAGGCTGCAGCACTTGGGTTGCATACGCTCTATACGGAGCGCGAGACGCCCTATTTTGCCGAGGCAGTAGAGGTCTATGAGTGCGAACTGCTTTACCATGCCCCCCTAGACCCAGCGGGGTTTAGCGAAGCACCTCGCGCGTATTACGCACAGCGCACCTCGGGGATACACACGCAATACACAGGGCAGATCATACAAGCGTTGCGGCGGGGGGAGTAGCACCCATGCTACGCAATGCGCACTGATAAGGGTTTCCCCCTTACGGAAACGGCGGAAACCACCCCAGCACGGAAGTAAGTAACGGAAAGAGAATCACAAAGAGCGCAGCGACCGTTGTCAGGAAGCGCGCCCAGCGCGGCGATTGCTCCGACGTGCCCATTCCCACCACCGCAGAGCCCACAAGCGGTAGCCCAATAAAGAGAGCGAGGTAAACGGGGGCAATCCAGCCCACTTCCACCTGCCGGGTGTACAAAGATGCCCCAATAGCAAACAAAAGGAGAAAAAGCACCGTCTTAAGCGCCAAAACGACCATCTTCGCAGGCTGTACGCCGATGCGATCGGGGAGCGTCTCGGTACGGAAGGTGGTTCGTTGTGCATAGTAACGGATTTGCTTCTCAAAAGCCCGCGTAAGTCCAAAGAGTGCAATCAGGAGGGCGTAAGCCACCCCCAGGATGAGCACATTCCACACCGAAAGCCCGTTGACCACAATCACTTGCCACAACCGCTGGTTAATGGCCAAAAACTCAAAGAGCAAGGGCAGCAACACCGCCGAAAATAGAAAGAGGAAAAGCAACGGGACGCTGAACACAAGCCGCTGTTTGTAAAGCTTAGAGTAGTACCACAAGACCCGCGCAACGAAGGGGAAAAGGAAAAGAAGATAGAAATTGCGCCACACGAAGGCAAGGTAACAGAGCGCCAGCACCCCGAGGGTCGTAAGCACCCCATGCCACACAATGACGGTACGGCGCGAGAGGTGTCGCCCCACAATCACATTCTCTGGGCGCGCAATGCGGTCGTCTTGCCAATCAAAATATTCGTTGATAAGCACCGCCCCACACGAGAGCAGCAGCCCCCCTGCAAGAAGGATAAGGAACTGCGCCCCTGGGAAGGGGTCTTGCAAGAAGTTCGTTTCTAGCCAAGGACGTACAATCCCGTAACGCACCCCACAGAAGATAGCCACCAATGCCACTTGGTGGGCAGGGCGCATCAGGCGTAAGAGCCAAAGGGCATTGTGGAGCATCGCGGTCTACTGCCCCGCACTTTCCAACTTGCCCCAACAGCCGTGCACCTTGAGCACCTGTTCGATGACATCGCGTACACACCCCTCGCCACCACGATAGGGCGAGACGTAGTCGCAAATCGCCTGTATCTCTGGCGCAGCATCGGCAGGACAGGTCGGCAGACCACAGAGCTTGAGTACGTCGTAGTCTGGCCAATCGTCGCCCATGTAGAGGACTTGCTCTGCCTTAAGGTCATGTATTAGGAGGAACTCCTCAAAAGCTACCGTCTTGTCCGCTACCGCCAAAAAGACGTCTTGCACCCCCAACGCCTTGAAGCGCGAGGCGACACTCTCGGTACGTCCGCCCGTGATAATAGCTACAGGGAACTGATTGCGTACTGCGGCGTGGATGGCATAGCCGTCGCGGGTGTTGGAATTGCGAAGCAACAAGCCCGTTTCACTAATCAAAACCGTGTTGTTGGTGCATACGCCGTCGACGTCGAAAGCAAAGGCGCGAATGTCATGCAGCCGTTCCCTGAAATTGCGAACCATCGTCTGTCCCCCCTCCTTAATTAGACACACAAAGCTAGTAAAGTAATAGAAACAAGGTACTTTTGCTATACATACAGTTAAGGAATAAGGCGATGCGCACAGGGTTACTGCTCTTCCTGCTCCTTTTGGGGGTGAAAGGGGTTTACGGTCAATTTCCCACCACAGTGGATGACGAATATACCGCGCCCGAGCTCGGGGCAGTGACCCTCTTGCCGCAAGAGACAGGCAAGGCGGAACGGCAACCGCTACCGCCGCTTGTCCCCCTCCGCGGGGCGCTTTATTTGGAACTAACGTTCGATTATCTCGGCGATGCACCCATTCATCCCGTCTATCGCATCGTCCATTGTACCCCCGAGGGGGAAGCTTCCGACCTCTTCACCTCAGACTACCTTACGGGCTTTGAAGAAAACACCATTCCAGCCCCCGAGCGTTCGCAGGGGACGGTGCAGCCCTACCTTCACTACACGCTCCGTCTTCCGAACAGTGACGTAAAGCTTCGTTTAGGGGGAAATTACGCCGTTGAGGTGCGAGATGGGTATAATGAAGGGCGATTGCTTCTTCGACGCCGATTTGGGCTAACAGAGCCCCTTGTACGGGCAACCTTAGAGCAACGCGAGGTGACGGGAGCAGAGCGTCTCACACACCAGCACCTTTGGGTACACCTCGACGTGGAGAAGCTAGGGCGACTATTAGACCCGCGCGACCTACGGGTATTCGTCGGACAGGGGTGGAACAATGCCCGTTGGCAGGAGCTGCCGCGCCACAGCTGGGAGGGGGTTGCGGGGCTTCTCTATGGCGGGCAAGATACGGGGCGTTTTGCTGGAGGAGACGAGTGGCATGTACTCGACTTGCAGAGTCTACGCGTGCCGGGCGAGGGGGTGCGTTCTATCCTCTTTCGCGACGAGGCGTTTCACGTAGAGGTACTTCCCGACCGCTTTTCCTTCCCGGGACGTGAGCGGCTACACGCCTCGTCACGTGCTGACCTCAACGGGTGGTGTGTCGAAGGGTATACGACGGATCGGCTGCGCCCGTCGGGTGGTGGCAAGTACTTTCCCCTAGAAGCGGAGTATGCTTGGGTTTACTTTACGCTAGAGGGGCTTGCTGGGCAGGATGTTATGTTGGAGGTGGGAGCGCGTCGCCTGCCGATGCGTTACTCCGAAGAGCGGGGCATGTACGAGGTAAGCGTCTATCTCAAGCAGGGGGTCTATAGTTACCGTTATCTCGCTGGCGGACGCTTCGCAGAGGGCAACAGTGCCGAGACGCACAACGAGTATCACTGCCTAGTCTATTACCGCCCGAGTGGCGGACGTTACTGGACGTTGGTACGGTTCTAGCGCCGCTTCTGTACCAGTTCGTAGGAGGTGCGGATGAGCTCCCAGAGCAGCTCGGCAGGGATAGCCTCAGGGTTCGTTACGGTAATCCAGTGCTTCTTATTCAGATGCCACCCTAGGACGATGCTGTCATATTCGGCACGGAGTTCCACTCCTCGCTCGGGCGGACACTTCACTGACAAGGGGTTAGGGTGCTCGGTCAGGCGTATCAACAGGAACATCTTTCCCTGCACCTTAAAGACTAGTACATCGTCGCCAAAAGGTAAGCCCTCCTCGGCATCGGGAAGGGCTAAAGCAAAGTCGCGTATTGCGTCGAACATGGGGGGGAATTATAATGGGGAAGTTAACCTCTTGTCCTATTACTTCATCCTCCTCACATGAATCCCACGCATAAAGTCCCGTTTCTGTCCAAACTCCCAGCGCACTTTAGCTAGGACGTACCCTGGCATCGAACGGTAAATGCGTTCGCTACGGAAAAGATCTGAGTAATTGACCTCTGCCCACTCCCGCAAGTGAAGATTGAGCAAGTTCTTCCCCGCAAGCACCAACGAAACGTTGTGAGGGAACGTGTAAGAGAGTTCCGTATCCAATCCCACCCAATTACGATTACGCGTGTCGAAAGCACTGATACTGTAACTACTCCCGAGCTCCGCTCGAAAGGCATTCCACTCAAAAAGGAGCTTTGCTCTTGCCGAGAGCTCATAATCGACAGAAGCGGGACGTACCCCCACCTTATGCTCCGAACGATCGCCACTAAACACCGCTTCTACATTAACGTGCCCCGGATAAGTAGAACGTACCTCAAAGCTTAAATCTTGAGAATTACGCGTCGATTTCTGCCACGAATCATCGTAGAGAAGGTCAAAGCGTCCGAACAATGCAGCGCCACGCAATGCGAGTGTCCATACTCCTGCAAAACGGTTCGCTACCATGAAGTTCCACCTCAACTTCTCATCGCCTTGCAAACCGAACGGCATGTCAAGCGAGAGAAGCCCATACTGGATATTCCGCGACATAGCATCATGGTCTTTGAAATAAGCGAGCTGCGTCCGACCGTGGAAGGTCTTTTCCGAAGGGAACATCCGGAAATAGACTCGCATATCATAGTCATATTCAGCAAGGTAATGGTAGCCATGATTTTGCAATATACTTCGGTAGCTACCAGCCTGCATCCCATACCGCAGGAGTTTATTCCCATCCTGCGAATTAAGATAAAGGCTCGCATTCACCCCAAGAGCCACCCCATCGCCTAACCGACGCTCCGCAAAAGCATCGGGTACAAGAAAGAAACCTTGGTCAGAGTATGACCACTGAGGCTGTTTGCTATTCTGTAGGATGTAGCGCCCCTCAAGCTTTACTCCCGCACGCCACAAAGAGTCATCGTCAAAGCGCCAATGTGCACCTGCCGTAATCGTACTCTGCGTATAACGCAAATCAGTATTAAGCTCACCATCAAAACCCGGACGCACACCAATATTGTTTCCCTCAAACCATGAGTTAAAGCGCGTGCCCGAGTTCTCATCTGCCAACCAGAACTTTACGTCCTGCGACTTCGTGAGCTTCAACCGTACTCCCACCTCCGACTGTGCCGTCATCTGCTTGTTCGACATCAGGAAACGAAAAAGATAACGTCCCTGCTCTGGAGTAAGCATCAGTGGAAGGATCGGGTCATTGGTATTAAAATCTTTCGTCGGGTCTTTACGAGCACTTTCTACATAGCCCGAAGCATAATACATATTGTTCCCGGGGCGATAGTATACCCCTCCTTTAGCTGTCCACTTTAACGGACGCCCCTGTTCGCGCTCCTGAGTGTGGTAAAATTGGCTATCGTAGTAGTCTTGGTATACTGACTCTTCTTTATTGTAACCCATGTCTGCGTTCGCCCCAGCTAACAACATCCACTGCTTCGTAGGGTTATAGGTCACCCCGACATTAGCCAACGCATGTGCCACCTCGTTGTGCTTTTCACTCCCCGTAGTAAACGACTTTCCTGCTTGATCTCCAAGTTGAAACGTACGTAGTGTTTCCGACTTTGCATCATTATCCGCTTTAGCTACGAGCGCCGCCAAGGTCACCTTCAGACGGTCTTGCTTATGATAATTGTAGAGAAGGTTCGCCGCATGCGTATTAGCCTGATAGGTATCGTCTGGAGGATAGATTATATCAGAGAGCCCATCCTCTAGCTGAATACGCACGTTGAATCCACCGTCTGGACTCTGTAAGCCCCCCTGCATCGCAAGGTAATCCATAATGGTAAAGGTCTCCTCTGCCACATTATTGCTCGCAACCAGCGCCGTAAACATGTGGTTCGTACCCATATAGGTAGCCTTAAGGTTTCCCATATAAGCATTGCGATAACCTCCCCCCGCCTCAATCTTGCCAAAGACCTTGCTGAGCATCCCGTCCTTTACGCCGACGTCAATCACCGTCTTGTCTACATTTTGAAAGCCACGCAATATATCAAACTCACTATAACCTTGGATGACCTTGACCGTATCAGCCACACTTGCGTCAATATTCTTGGTCGCCATGGCTACGTTGTTGCCATAATAGTCTCTCCCATTGAAGAGGATCTTAGAGACCTGCTTCCCTTGGGCTGTAACCTGTCCGTCAGCAGAGACCTTGATGCCGGGGAGATTCGCCAGCACGTCCCCGAGGGTCTTTTCCATCCCCGTAGCATAAGCTTTGAGGTTATACCCCACGGTGTCGCCCTTACGCTGCATCCCACCACGACGTCCGCCCACACGCACAGCCTCTATCTCCTTCGGGTCGTTCTTTAATACCAAAGTGATAGGCGTTGTTGCAGGGAGCGTGACCTCCGACGAAGCCGTAATATACCCCATTTGGTGTGCCTGTACCCAATAACGCCCAGCAAGCGCTCCCATCACACGGAAGTTCCCCTCAGCATCCGTCACCGTATGTGCCACCACCGAAGAGTCCTGCGGACGCACAGTGAGAATCACCGCCAAAGCTATCGGCTCGCCCCCCTCATCTTTAACCGTCCCACGCAACACCTCTTTTTGCGCTAAAACCGTAAACGGGAGAGCCAATAGGAGAAGCCAAACGAAGTATTTCATTCTCTCAGTTATATACGATTAACGTCCATAAGACGAACTTGCCCCGCAGAAGTTACACAAGTATCGAAAAATCTACTACGACTTCTTTACACGCCACCGGTCAAACCACCTCAACTCAACAGGCGGCACTATCCCCTTCAACGCCCGACTCCGTGTCGATAAATCAACCTGTGGCGAAAGAGCATAATACTGTTTTAGAGAAGAATACGAGCGTGGCGTAAGAACGCTCTTAAGCTCTACAGCCCCATTCTCCAAGAGGGTATTTACACACGACTCTAACTCCGAGATGGAAATATCTGGCTCTTTCAAGATACCCACCACTGGCGCCTTGCGGTCAATATAGGCTTGGATACGCGAGGCTATATACTCGGCACGCGCTGAGGAGATCTCCTTCCCCTCTTCATCATAGTCCAATCCACTCAGCTGCTCATCCAAATTATTAGACTTAGAGATATCCACAACATGGTCTTTCGGAAGAGCATAATTCTTCTTACAATAATCAATAGCGCGCGCGATGCGTTCGTCCACCTTTACCGCACTCATCGGTACGGTCGCATTGAGTTGAATTCCCTCCAAGCTCCGACAACGACTCAGTGCAACGTAGAGTTGCCCCGAGGCAAAAATCCCTTGTGTGTGAATACTCACTCGGTCAAAGGTAAGCCCCTGACTCTTGTGTATCGTTATCGACCACGCCAAACGGAGTGGGATTTGCACAAAACGCCCTATCACCTTCTTCTCCATCTTGCGCGTCTCGTAATTGATGTCATACGAATAGCGTTCCCACCGAACGGCTTTCACCGTGATAGGCATCCCGCCCCCCATCTTTCTCACCGTTACTTCTCTTTCTGAGAGGGCTGTAACAATCCCCAACTCGCCATTCACAAAGAGCCCCGACTCATTGTCATTGCGAACAAACATCACCTGTGCCCCGACCTTTAACTCCAGCTCAACGTCGGTCGGAACATCCTTTTCAGGGAACTCTCCACTGACTTCTGCATAGTAATAAAACGAGTCTTCCGCTATCTCATCAAGACACTTCTGGTTATAGTTAGCACTCTGCTCACGAAGGGAGGTCAGCACCACCTCGCCGGGTTCAAGCTTGATCTCCGAGTCCGTTACTCGCTGATTAAGTCGCTGCAGCGCGGTGGAGAGCTCCTTCCCCGTACGTATTGCCTGCAAGAGATTGATAAAGACCTGGTCCTTCTGCCTGTATATCTTCTGTAATTCGAGGAAGTAAAAAGAGGTATTCTTTAGTGCAGGAGCAGAAAGGAAGTAAGGCGTACGGTAGGGTTCTGGCTGTAGCTGTGCCCAGTCCGTATCGGTCACGGGCGGGAGTTGGTAAAGGTCGCCGATGAGGAGGAGCTGCACCCCCGCAAAAGGAAGGCTCGATTGGCGCTCCATACACAAACGGTCGCTGAGCGCTTGCAGCGTATCCGCTCGCACCATACTCACCTCATCAATAATGATAAGACGAAGATTTTCAATGACAATCCGCTTCTCCTGTCTCATTGCCTTTAGATGAGGGTTAGGCGCTTGCGGATCTCTTGCTGGAAGATATGGAGCAATCGGGAGCTGGAACTGCGAATGTAGGGTAGAGCCCTCCGCATTAAGAGCCGCAATCCCCGTCGGAGCAACGATAACGTAATTCTTCTTCAACTCTTGGCACAGGTTGCGAAGAAAGGTCGTTTTCCCAGTCCCCGCCTTACCAGTAAGAAAAAGATTAGAAGAAGTGTGAAGCACCAAGTCGTGCGCTAGTCGAGCCTCTGCGTTATCGTCCCAGTTCATCTCAAAAAGCCATTGATACGGAATGCAAGATATGAAAATAACAACACTCTTCCAAGTAAAAGATTTCCCTTTATTAAATAACAAGGGCGCAGCTTCATACGCCGCGCCCTCGAGAGAAGACTAATTGGTTCGCCTTATTGCACCTTTACAACTTCTTGTGCCAGTACCCCACCATTGGCTTCAGCACGCAAGATATACATGCCCGCTGGGAGGTTCTGTACTTCAGAAGTGAAGGTTGAGGTATACGTCCCTTCCTCTTGGTTTTGCTGCAAAAGGGTCTTTACCAACACGCCCTGAGCATTGTAAAGCGCTATAGTCACATAGCTCTGAGCGCTCAGCGTATAGTTCACATTCAGCACTCCGTCAAACGGATTCGGATAGAGGTTCAATGTTGTTACTGCCCCCTTAGCTGCCTGCTTTTCAGCCTTTGCGATGAGCGCAGGAGCTTCTACTACAGGGTTGTAAGCCCCCTTGATGGGGTACAACGTGCCATCCTCGCGCTTACCAAAGATAAACGCCAAGACGGGGTAACGATGTGACTTTACATACCAACGATAAGTAACCACGGTCGAAGCATAGTTATCATACGCGTAGGTTTGGGTCGTCGTAACTCTAAGCACATCCTTAAGCGTTGTACCTGGGAGAAGAAGCGTACCGTAAGCGTCAGCATCTACACTGTAGGTAAGCTCAAACGTCTGATGATAGTTCACGTCTGTGTAAAACTGCTCCCCAGTCACAGTAGCAGCATACTTATCGCCATAAGCGAAGGGGTAACGCATCTTAACCACGGGCTCATTATACACACGAAGGAACGTCCCCACGCGGGTAGTCAATACCTTCAGCTCCTTGGAGGAGGTTGTCATGAACGAGTGAATATCGTCTTCTACCAAAACGGTGTTACTCTTCTGTGCCTGTAGCGGCGGGTTGTAGTAACCGGGGTCTGTGATATCACCATAAAAGCCAGCCTTCTGCTTCAGGGTAGAGAAGTCCCACGTTACATTCTCCCCCGCAGCTCCGGGCGTAGTAGCCTCGGTCTGAATCATTGGGTTCGGATTCCCGGGGAGCAACCCATGAGTTTTTTCCTTCAATACGGTCTGTGCCCAAGCAGCACTTGCGGCAAAAATTACCGCTGCGGTTAGTAGCAATGTTTTCTTCATAACTGTACTCGTTGTTTGTTTCCAAAGGTAATGCTTATTTCGCAATCCACGTGGGCTTCCTTTCCAATTTCTATAGAAATTTTATCTGTGCCCACAAGGGAGTGACGAATGTCTATTTCCTGATAAACGCCTCTATGGCAGCTATCAAATCGTCCAATGGCATCCCACTTCGCTCACTCATTATCGCGACCGTAGCCTTCGGGATCATCACCCGCGCCAACGGCGTGTTCAACATCTTAAACGAAGAGTTGATTTTAGGCAACTCGGCCTTAAGCGCCGGACACGTCGCAAGCAGATCTTTCAAACGTGTTTCTCCCGTCACCTTCATCGTCTTCAGGTCAAGAGCTACCCCACCTTCGGCAGCCTCCTCCTTCGGTTCTTCTGCCAAATCCACCTCCTCGGTAGTCTGTTTTGTCTCACCGTGCTCATCCTTGTTCCAAACAAGCAGCGTACGCGAACCTTCCAATGCTCGAATATGCGTACAATTCTGCATCATCTCAAGGATACCCCTAAAACGTCCCTGTGCATCACGCACCGCCGTGTAGTGGATGTAAACGAAAAAGCCTGGCTTGTTTATCCAGAAGTCCACCGTATCAGCCTCACCCGAACGGAATTTATCGATAATCTCCTCTACAATATGAACACTCGTACGCGGATGGCAGTTCTTTACGTCGCGCCCGATCACATTCTTACTGCGCGGAAAGACACGGTGCTCAGTATCCGAATAAAAACAAACCAACTCGTTTTCGTCTACGTAAGAGAGATCCACTGGCAGATGCTTGAAAATGAGGTTAATTTGCTCAAGCGTCAGACGCCCTGTGGTGACCTCTAACTTCTGATCCGCACTCGCTCCTCCCAAACCATGCTTTGCCAGCAGCGCCACAAGCTCTTGCGTGAACCCTTCTGCTTGGGGCTGTTGCGTCACCGTTCTAGGGCTGTCCACCTCTGGCGTTTCTATCCACGCAAAACCGATCTCTCGGTCGCCCACCTTCATATCCTCAAACTCCGCCGAAGAGATCATCGCAAGTGCAGTCGGGTAAAGCACCCGTTCTTCTTTCTCCATCAAGTCGCGGATGTCTGCTACCAACGTCGCTTGTTTCGCAATAAACTCCTCTTCCTTTCCCTCTTCCAACAGCCTACGGAAATCGCGGATCTCGTCGCGGATGAAATCATCCAAGAGCCACATCGTATTCGTAGGTCGATCAAACCCCTTCTTTTCTAGCAACGAATAGAGCTGATTCTGCTTACGCGAAAAGTGGATTTTGAACTTAGCCAACTCGTCATAGAGTTCGTACCACTGATTCCGAATCACGGGGTACTGCACCAAATCCTCCACCGCGAGGAGGTGCTTCCGCATCACATCGTTTTCTTCATAATAGCATCCAATGGGGTGATATTTGGGGAGCGCAGGACGCGACGTATCCCAAATATCCTTATAGAGGTCGAGCATCGACTGGATATCCTCCTTCCGACACTCGTCATCCTCTAGCGCCTTGAGCTGCTGCTCAGCATAAGCGATCTCATACGAACAGATCTTTCCGACCTGTTCTGCCAAGAGCTTACGCCCTTCCTCCAGAGAGAGCTCTCCATTGAGATAGCGTTCGCGAATATCCACCATGCGGCGAATCTTCGCTTCATCTATCTCGGGGAGGTATTGCCCCATATATTGCTTTTCCATCGTATTGAGTGAATCGTGCGTTTAAGAAAAGATCTTCTGTATCCGCATCAGCAAGGTGTTGAGTGCTCCCTTCTTCTCCTTAGGGGCAAAATTCTTACTGTCTGCTAACTTAGAAACGACAGACTTCTCTTCATTGTTCAGCGACTCGGGGATGTAGACGTCGGCGATGATAATCAAATCTCCCCTCGAACGCATGCTCAGCGACGAAATCCCCTTTCCCTTAACACGATACAGACTCCCAGGCTGTGCCCCAGCGGGTATCTTTACCTTCACTTTATCCCCTAAAGTAGGTACTTCGATACTTGCGCCGAGCATCGCCTGCGCTACACTGAGATGGAGGTTATAGAGCAAATCTGCCCCCTCGCGAATGAATTCGTCATGCGCCAGTTGCTCCACCACGACAAACAAATTCCCCGAAATGCCACCGTGACGCGCAGCGTTCCCCTCGCCCGTCATCTGCAACTGCATTTCATCCTCCACGCCCGCAGGGATATTGACCGACACCATCTCTTCCGAACGAACCACTCCCTCGCCGCGACACTCCTTACACTTCTGCTTTACGATCTTTCCCGTCCCTTCGCAATGCGGACAAGGCTGCCCCGTCTGCATCAATCCGAGGATACTGCGCACCGTCTTGACTATCTGCCCCGTCCCATTACAATGCGAACAGGTCTCCATTTCCGAACCCGGAGCTGCCCCCGAACCGCCACAAGTCTTACAAGCGACATACTTCGCGAGCTTTACCTTTTTGGTCACCCCCTTGTCGATCTCTTCCAAAGAGAGTTTCAAATGAATTCGCAAGTCAGAACCACGTGCCACATTACGCTGTGAAGCACCGCCGCCCCCGAAATCGCCAAAGCCAGAGAAGAGTGGACCGAACTGCGAGAGAATATCCTCCATGGTCATTCCCCCTGCACGTCCCCCTCCTGCTGCGCCTTCTACCCCCGCGTGTCCAAAACGATCATAACGCGCCCGCTTGTTGGGGTCACGCAAGACATCGTAGGCTTCGGCAGCTTCTTTGAACTTCGCTTCAGCCTCCGGATTATTCGGGTTACGGTCTGGGTGGTATTCGAGAGCCTTCTTACGATAGGCTTTCTTGATATCCTCTTCACTCGCCCCACGCTCAATCCCAAGGACTTCGTAGTAATCTCTTTTTGCCATCTATCCACTCTCCCCTCCTACTCTCCTATCACCACTTGCGCATGACGCAATACACGTCCGTTGAGTAAATACCCTTTACGCAAGACATCGACCACTTTCCCGCGAAGCGCCTCATCATCCACCTTAAACTGCGTCACGGCATCGTGGAAATCTGTATTGAGCTCTTGGTGCATCGCCTCAATTTCCGAAACGCCACTCTCCTGCAAGAAACGTGTCAGAAGCTTGTAAATGAGTTCAAGCCCCATACGCATAGACTCGGGGTCTGCGGAGGTGCTGTTCTGCAATGCCCGTTCGAAGTCATCCACCACGGGGAGGAGCTTCGTCAATGTCGCCTCACTGGCCGTAGCCACGAGCTCTTGCTTCTCGCGCAACGTACGCTTACGATAGTTGTCAAACTCGGCACTCAGACGGAGGTACTTATCCTTCCACTCCTCGGCTTCCTGCTTTGCGAGCTCCGCCTGTTCGGCAAGCACTTTCACATCGAGAGTAGCCTCTCCCTCCTTTTCACTAGGTTCTTCCACCGTGGGGAGCTCCTCTGCTTCTACCGTTTCTACTGGTTCTTCTTGTGTAGACGCACCCTTGGGCATTTCATCCTTGGCTGCGTGAGTATGCTTTTTCTTATCCATTGCGGTAATGATCATCTATTTCTTAGATAGAAGAAAACGGCAAGAAACGTGCCGACGTAGAAAAAGTGACAGAATGGCAGACGCCCTTGTAGCGGGGGGTGACAGTATGGGAACAAGGGGCTCTAGCGTTGCGACAGCACCTCCTCTCTGCCCACTCTCCTACATTGCAGGTCTTTTCGTCGAAACTGATACCCACGAGGTGGATAGGGAGCGCCGTATCACTGAACCGAGCTAGATAACCACTCTCCTTGAGCTGTGCAATAGCCTCTCCCAATAAACGACAACGATACGAAAGGTGCGCAGCACACCTTCACGAGCCACGATCACATTCCCCCATAGCGGGAAAGCTATCTTAACGCCCCAACCGCTCTATCCGCGCTCCGAGGGCATTCAAGCGCGTGTCGATCGCTTCGTAACCGCGATCGATCTGCTCAATGTTGTAAATCGTGCTTGTTCCCTCCGCAGCAAGCGCCGCCAAAAGAAGCGCCACGCCAGCACGAATATCAGGCGAGGTCATCTGCGTAGCCCGAAGCTTCTGCTGCCGCGCCAAGCCAATCACTGTAGCACGGTGCGGATCACAAAGAATGATCTGCGCCCCCATATCGATAAGCTTATCCACAAAAAAGAGCCGACTCTCAAACATCTTTTGGTGGATGAGTACCGCCCCCTGCGCCTGCGTTGCAACAACAAGGAAAACACTCAACAAGTCAGGCGTCAACCCCGGCCACGGCGCATCGGCTATGGTCATGATCGAACCATCCATGAAGGTCTCAATCTGATAGGGGCGCGAACCATGCACCACGAGGTTGTCGCCCTGCACCTCTAACGCAATACCAAGACGTGCAAAGGAGTGTGGGATTATCCCAAGGTGGGGCAACTGCACATTCGCTATCGTGAGCTCGCTCTGCGTAATAGCTGCCATCCCGATAAACGAGCCCACTTCTATCATATCAGGCAGCAAGGTATGTTCCGCCCCGCGGAGCGAACTCACCCCGCAAATACGTAGCAGGTTAGAGCCAATCCCTTCGATTTTTGCCCCCATGCGCTGCAACAACAGACACAACTGCTGCACGTATGGCTCACACGCCGCATTGAAAATCGTAGTCTCACCCGAAGCTAACACCGCTGCCATGATGATATTGGCAGTCCCTGTCACCGACGCCTCGTCAAGGAGCATATACGCTCCGCGGAGATGCTCACCACGTACCCGATACCCATCACACTCCGCATGATAGTCGAGCGTAGCCCCCAGTTTGAGAAAACCTTCAAGATGCGTGTCAAGACGACGACGCCCAATCTTATCCCCCCCAGGCTTAGGCACAAACGCTTCGGCAAAACGCCCCAAACACGGACCAGCCAACATAACCGACCCGCGCATCTTTCCTGCCCGTTGGCGAAACTCCTCTGTAAAAAGCAAGTTGACGTCTACCCGCTTGGCACACAGCGTACAACTGTCAGCCGAATGCCACTCAACCGTCACGCCCAAATATTCCAAAAGCTCAATAAGGCGCAAAACGTCATGTATACGCGGCAGATTATTGATCCGAACGGGCTCTGTAGTTAAAAGCACCGCACAAAGCACCTGCAGAGCCTCGTTCTTCGCCCCCTTGGGTTGAATTACCCCCGAGAGGGACGCTCCCCCCTCTATCCGAAAAGCTTCCATTTACGAATCACTCCGACGCCGACGTCCCCGTTTACGAATCCACGAATGCCCTGCATTCCCATTTTCCACGACCTCCCCTTGTTGCGGCACATTGTGCGTATACGGACGCTGGGGTTGCCGTGCCTCACGCTGCGGGGCTTGTGAGGGATTCTGCCGCGGTTCGTTGGATTGTCCCTGTCCGTTCTGTGAGGAGGGCATTCCCCGACGCCCCCCCTGTGGAGGACGTTGCCGCTGCTGCTGTCCTTGTTGTTGTTGTCCTTGCTGAGGTATGATGTTTTGCCCCTGTTGTTGTCCACCACGCGGCGTCGGCTGCCCTTGCGGCATCTGACGTTGCGGCGCACCTGCTACTTGCGTAACCCGAGGCAGCTGCTGTTGACGTTGCCCAGCCGCCTGCGGCATCTGTTTCTTAGCGCCCTGCTGCTGTTGTTGCGAACGTCCATTATTCGACGCATTTTGTCCGTTACGCGAATTAAAACGTGGTTGCGACTGACGCCCCTGTCCGAACTGCCCATTGTTACGTGCCTGTTGTACACGCCGCTGTTGCTGTCCCTGACGCGGAGTGGACGGAAAGTCTGACCCTTCAAGCACCGCATTCGCAAGGGCGATTTGCCCCCCCGAAAGACGTTCCACATCGGAGATAATCTCCGCGTCCTCGACTGTACTCTTGTTCCATTCGAGATAGCTACGCTTCATCTGGTTCGCGGTCTGCAACCCAAAACGAAGCTGCCGCTCAAGCGACGGAATCCGACAGATTGCCCCCAACATCTTAGGCGCCAGCGTACCATAGTGGTTAATCTTGCTCTGCCGCTTCGGATAAGGAAGGTGACGTCGCCGCATCGCAACAGAGGTCGCAGTAGGACGCGTCATGGGGTAGGGCGCAT
Source organism: Bacteroidia bacterium (assembly GCA_905373665.1). GTDB lineage: Bacteria > Bacteroidota > Bacteroidia > Bacteroidales > CAJPTX01 > Bacteroides_D. The sequence continues at coordinate 15,938 of CAJPTV010000009.1, read as the reverse complement.
CCACATCGAGCTCATAGTTAGAAATCATATAGAGGTGCTCCCAGACCTTTTTCTCCTGTTCCTCTACATTTCGGAGCTGCGGGTTTTGTCCCAACATAATCTGCACCACGGCGTATGCCTCACGCGTACGCTCGTCTCGATCTTCAATAGAAAGGAGTTTTTCAACCAACAACTGCACGTGCCGCCCATACTCTGGCATCACGAGCCTCTTGCGTTGGGTATTATATTCCATAAAATGAGGGGTTTGTCTCATAAGCTTCCTCTCTTTCGTCGTCTTCAGATTATATTTCGGGACAAAGGTACAACAATCCGCGCTAAGGGTACGCGAGTCGCGTGGAAGATACCCCTTTAGCGCCTCACACCCGACTTAAAACACAGAACCGTGCGCACTCAGGACGGATTCTTAGAACCCCGGCTTCCCCAACAGGTGGAACATATTCTTCTTATAAGCCTCCACCCCAGGCTGATCAAACGGATTATGCCCCTGCATCAGTACGCCAAGCGCACAACTCAACTCCCAAAAGTAAAGCAAATAGCCAAGCGAAAAAGCATCCCGACGCGCTAAACGTAACGTAGCACTGGGAATCCCGCTCTTCTCATGCGCCAAAAGCGTGGCTTGTGCCGCTGCCAAATTCACTTCATGAAGCGAACGCCCCACGAGATACTCAAGCCCATCGGCTATCCCCTCAAGAGCAGGCACAGGCAACGCCTGCTGCGACTCCGAGAAAAGGACGTGCGTTTCCATAAAGAGACGCTCCCCCTCCTGCAGATATTGCCCTAGGGAGTGCAGGTCTGTCGTGTTACACACCGAAACGGGAAAGACTCCACTCCCCTGCTTTCCTTCACTTTCTCCGTAAAGCTGTTTATACCACTCACCGATACTGCGCATGAAAGGCGAATAAAGCGCAAGCACCTCCAGCTTACGCCCATTACGATACCAACGATTACGCCATATCGCATACTCCACAGCAGCAGAATGCGGATTCGTCTGTTCCTCCAACGCTCGACGCGCACCTTCCAACAGCGCATCAATGTCAACGCCCGCTATCGCCAAGGGTAAAAGCCCGACTGGCGTGAGTACCGAATAACGCCCCCCGACGTCATCAGGGATCACCATACGGCGTATCCCCTCCCGTTCTGCAAGGTCATGCAACGTACCATGCGCCGCATCGGTAATCGCCACCACACGCTCTGGCTGATACCCGAGCGCACTCTTTTTCATCGCCGTGAGCACATAACGAAAAGCCAGCGCTGGCTCTGTCGTAGTCCCCGATTTTGAGATAACGACCACCGCATAACGCCGCTCCTTGAGGCGATCTAACTGCATCGCCATGTAGTCAGCACAAAGAGTAAAACCGAGAAAGACGATCTCTGTGTGTGGCTTTACCTTCTGATCTTCTAACGCTTCTGCCAATGCCAATGCCCCAAGATAGGAGCCCCCAATCCCGATCACGACGACCGCTTCATACGCGACTAACTCTCGCGCTAAAGCATTCACTTCCTGTGCGATATTGCTGGTCTTTGCATCCCCTGGCAGCGAAAGCCACCCATCAAAACGCGGCGTAGTACTCTTCCCCGAAAGTAACGAGAAATAGGCCTCGTGCGCCTTCTCTGCCAAGTCTTGACAAGCATCTTGTTGCGGCAACGCTTCCGCGCCACACTCAAACCGCAAAATCCCTTCAGAGTCCATCTGTGCTAGTATAGAGGTTGATTATTTCAATTCGGCAAGGAGCGCGCCCATTTCGCTACGTACACTCCGCCCTTCGTAAAGGATCGCATACATCCGCTCGGCAATAGGCATCCGAATACCATGTTCTTTGTTGACTGCATGCAGCCCCGCAATGGCATAGTAGCCCTCGGCTACCATCTTCATCTCCAACTGTGCCGACTTTACACTATAGCCCTTGCCAATCATCGCTCCAAAGGTTCGGTTTCGACTGAACTGCGAATAGCAAGTGACCAAGAGGTCGCCAAGGTAAGCCGAGGTATTCGTATTACGTTCGGCGGGGTAGGAAAGGTTCAAAAAGCGGGTAATCTCGTCCTGCGCATTGCTGATCAACACGGCTTGGAAATTATCTCCATAGCCCAGTCCATGACAAACCCCCGCCGCTACGGCATAGATATTCTTCAAGATTGCGCTATACTCTGTGCCGTAAATATCCTGCCCCTCGATGGTTCGGATATAACTCGAACGCAGGAGGCTACTAATTCGCGCCGCCCATTCCAACTCTTTACACGTTACTGTAAGATAGGAAAGACGCTCAAGCGCCACCTCCTCAGCATGGCACGGACCACTCACAACCCCCATCCGCGAATAGGAGACTCCGAAACGTTGTTTAAGATATTCCGACGGCGTAAGGTGGTGCTCGGGGACAATCCCCTTAATAGAGGTTACCACAAAGGCATGCGTAAGATCCTCAGTAAGAGGCTTAAGCCATTCGGCTAAAAAAGCCGAGGGTACGACCATGAAAATGATATCACACTCGCGTACCAATGCATTCACATCTTCATAAAGGCACAAACGCGTGGGGGGGAAGTGAACGTCACTCAGATAATTCGGATTGTGCCCCGTCTCTCGCAATGATGTGCGTGTCTGTTCGTTACGCACATACCAGCCCACGGTCTCTACATTCTCTAGCAAGATCTTCACAATGGCCGTAGCCCAACTTCCACCACCGATTACGCCTATTTTCTCCATGTTTTTCCCTTTAGTCAATCGGGGTTTCGCGCTGCTGCACCTCGCCCCACACCTCGCTACCCAACCACAGATGCTCTTCTCGCCCATCCACTCGGTTGTCACACGGGCACTTTAACGGACGGTATTTCCGCCCAGAACTACTGCGTCCGCGCCGTCGGGTACTCCCACACGAAGCCAGTGTACCCACTACTATGAGGAGCAGAAACCCTGCCGCCACACCTATAACGAAGTTACGTTTCATTGCTGCTATCGTGTGCCCCCTTTGGGTAATGTCACGCTGCGCGCGCCTAGCCTCGACGATATTCTTCCAGCTCGGCCGCCATCTGTTCGTTGTACTGCTCTTGTTGCTCTATTTGCTTGTGCAACTGCGCAATGGTCTGATTGGTCGACTCGAGCGCAAGGATATAATCCTCGTTATTCTTCGTATGCGTGAGGTTGTTCGCCAAAATCACCGCAATGCGCTTCACAAACGAGATTTCATACTCTTGGAAATCCTCAAAACGCCCAAGCTCCAACACCCCGACCACGCCCGCTGTGCTTTGAAGCGGCATCAGGAGTAACGACGGCGGCGTACAAGAGCCCAACCCAGAGGATATCTTCATGAAGCCCTTGGGGAGGTTTGAAACGTGCTGAAACGTGTTGTCGTGATAACAAGCCCCGACCATGCCCTGATCCTCATCCAAGACTTGGTTGTTTTCCAGCTGTTCTTGCGTTAGCCCATAATGAGCATACATATAGAGCTTCGTGCAGTACTCTTTGGGGTCAATACGCGCCACATAGAGCATCGCAGCATTCACCCGAAGGTATTTTGTCAATTGAAAGAGCGTCTTCTCACACAGCCCCTTAAGACTATTCTGGTTCTGCGCCATGAGCGTCGAAAGCTGTGCAATCCCATTATCGACCCAGACCTGTTGCCGTTGCTCCTGTTGCTCCGAATTATAACGCCGCTGCTGTTGCTCACTCTCAAGACTCAACTGCTTGATCTTATTCTCCAACTCAGCACGTTCGACCCCGACCTGAAGCTTATACTCCGTCGCCTTGCGTATCAAATAACTGAACTCCCAAGACATCGCACAAATCACGATCAGCACAAAGAGCGTCGTACCGAGCGTAACATACGGGAACAGCGTCTCGAAATGAAAGACCCCCTGTAAGCCATTGAGCGCCATGCAGACCATGAGCGCCAAACACCCTAAGGCGATACTCAAAAGCTCGCTCCGACGAATGGCATGCACCAAGATCTTGAGCCAAAGCAATACGAAAATAGCAACGTAGTAGAGGTAAAGCAGCACCCGTAAGTGGGTAAAGATCGCGACTGGCGTAAAGAAGAAAAAGATCCCCAACACGAGCCCCACGACGTTAACCCAATGCACCACACTATCTTTCAGATAGCCCCGATAACGGCAATGCACAAAAAGAAAAAGCGACATCATCGCCCCCAAGGACGAGAGATAAAGCACCTTGTGATACAAACTCCATGTAAGCCACGGCAGATAGTTCTGCAACAGGTCAGACTCCCCGAACACAATCCGAATAATCGCAAGCACCGACCCAAAGGCAAACCAAAAAGAATACTGCTCCTTGCGCCCCCAGAACAACAAGAGGTTCATCAAAAAGAGCAATGCCAGCGCCCCGAGGAGCAGATAGTGGAAATTGGTAATGCCGAAGCGGTAGTTACGAAGCGCCTGTTCTGTCCCAAAACGCATCGGCGTAACAAGCCCCGCCACTGGTGAATGGAAATTAGACATCTGGAAGATGAACTCCAGCGTATCCTGTTTCCGAATACGCTCGCGTAGGGTAATCGCCGTCACGCGCGAGCTCGGCTGCGCATCATAAGGGTTATTAGCCACCTTCCCCACCGAAGCCAAAAGCTCGCCATTGACCCACATCCGATAACTCGAGTACTCGATCGGGACGTGGATAGCATACTCCTGTTCCTCTTCCAAAGGGGGCACAACAAGCCTAAAACGATAGGTCGCACACCCGTTAGAGGGCAGACTACGCTCATTCACCTCTTGTCCTCTCCAAGAGCCCGGGATTTGTAGGATTGCGGGGTTATTGTGCCGTCCACGTCTAAAATCATTGGGAGAGAGAATCTCGCCCCAATAAAATTCCACCTCGCCGCGGAGGTAGACTGCCTCACCGCCAGCGAAATCGTGCTTCGTAAGATCGATACACACCTCGCCCTCACTTGCCCAAGCAACGGACAAAGAGCACAAACTCAGACACACCACAAAGCTCCAAAACAAGAGGTGTCTCATCACCACGCTTCTCGCTACACGTACTACCTTCATTGGTGCGCTAAGATAACACTTTATTTCGGGAGTCACGAGCGCCCCCCTTTAGTGCTCACGACTACTGTTCCTTCTGCTTGCAAACCACCACGATTTGCTTACACGCGTTCATATTCCCCTTACGACAGGCTGCGTGGAAATCGAGACACGCCTTCGCATGATCCTCGAGCTTGAGGTAAGTCATCCCCCTATTATAAAGGGAAATAGGGTTCTGAAGGTCGATGTCGAGCGACGTATTAAAAGAACGCAACGCACCGTCATAATCCTCCAAACGGTAAAGGGTTGACCCTTTGTAGTTATACGCCGTCGCATTGCGCGGATTCACCCCTATCGCCTTATCAAACCACGGGGTCGCCTCCTCTGGCTTCTCACGCCCGAGCACGGCAATACCACGGTTAATGTACAGAGTCTGCCGCAACAAATCGTCCTTTGCTAGGAGCTCATCAACGCGTACGAACTCCTCCTCAGCCTTCTTAAACTTGCCCTTCAAATTGAAGGCTATCCCCAACTTAAGGTGCAAAATAGCGTCATCGGGGAACTGTTTCAGCGCCTTTTCTACAAAGTCTTCCGCCTTCCCCGCCTCCTGCATCCGAAGGTATGTTTCTGCCAAACCGTAACACACCGCCGTATCCGAAGGGTTCTCCTTATAGGCAGCTTCAAAGAGCTTTCGTGCATTGGAAAAATCGTCATTCGCAAGAGCCGCCTTCGCCTCGGCGACGCCCGCAGCAGCCCCTTCCTGCCCCCATGCAGCCGTGGCTAAAAGCCAACAAAAGGATATTACCAAAAGGAATTTTCGCTTCATAACCGTCTCAAAATAATGGTGAACTACGACGCGAGACCTCAAAGAGCCTCCGTCTGATCTATCTTCATTTGTGGAAGGGTGAGAGTCGTGCGCCGTTCAAAGGCAAGCAACATGGTGTTATCATCGGTCTGCTCCACAGAGTTACCAAATGGTATGCCACGCGCAAGAAGGGAAAGCTGTATCGGATACTCAGCGAGGAGGCGCTGAAGGTAAAAGATGGTCATCTCCCCTTCCGAATGGTTCGGTAGTGCGAGGATCACCTCCTCCACGCCACGGTGTATCCGATCGCGGAGCTGCTGTATCGGGAGCTCCGACGGGGTCACCCCCTTCATCGGGTTAAGCAAGCGCCCCAAGACAAAGAAACTGCCTGAATAGACCTGTGCCTGAAGGATTGCGAGCAGATCGCGCACGTCGGGGACGATGCAGAGCTGGGCAGTATCGCGCCGCGTATCCCGACACAGGGCGCAGGGGGCACCATCGTCTGAATAGTTGTTACAGATCGGACAACGCTGAATGTGGGAAGTAAACGCCAATAAATCCGAGATAAAGGCTTCTTGTTCCACAACCGGACTCTTCTCCAAATGTAGGGCATAACGCATCGCCGTACGTTTCCCCACCCCAGGGAGCTTGCACAATGCACGCACCGCGTTCGACAACAAGACGGAACCGTATTCCTGATCGTCCATTCTTTTCCTTTACCTCCGCTCCCGCTCATCAGAGCGCTAAGAGTCTGTGCAAAGATACAAAATCTTAGGTGCGCCTGCAACTCATAGTAGCAGATCCGTCGTCCATTCTCCTCACCCAAGACCTTTTTCATAAAAAAGAAGCCGCCCCTTTTGAGGCGACTTCTCGTTACAGAACTATAGAACTTAATACTTAACTACCCTTACGCCCCACTGCGCAGTATTTACCCCGTAGAAACGCACAAAATAGATACCTGCGGGGAGTGTCTCAGTGTCAATCCACATCTCGTTTTCTAACAACGCGCCAGAACGCACCACAACCCCCACGGTATTCAGCAACTCGTAACGCAGTGCGTTGCCGTCCAAATTGCTAATCCGCAATTGCGAACTAAAGGGATTAGGAGAAACGACAATGTTCGCCAAGGTGGCTTCTTCGACCGCTAAAGTCTTAGCCTCTACCGTTATTTTACACTCTCCTTTTACCGTGCTCCCCTCTTCCTTGCTCTTGGCTGTGATGGTACACTCGCCCACCTTCTTAGCAGTTACAAGCCCTGTCTCGCTCACGGTCGCAACGCTTTCGTCTGAACTACTCCACGTTACCTCTTTAACGTTAGCGTTATCTGGGGCAACTTCTGCAGTTAATGTCTCCGTGTCATCCACCTTGAGCGTCTTGCTTGCTGGCTTTACGGTGACGCTCATTACCATAACCTTACTCCCTTTTGCAATGACCGTAATCTCGCACTTACCTGTTACGGTGCTCCCCAGCGTATTAGCAAAGATGGTGCACTTGCCTAGACGCTTACCAGTCACCTCGCCCGTAGTACTTACTGTAGCAACGCCTGCATCAGAACTGCTCCAGATGACTTTCTGGTCGCTAGTAGCGGGAGCTACCGTTGGTGCAAGCGAGACTTTTGCATCCACCTCAAGCGTCTGCGCATCGGGCTTTATGGTAATGGTTTCTACCTCGGTGTATACTTCCACTTCGCAGGAGCTGTTATACTCCTCATGCACGCCCTGCTTGGCTGCGATAATGGCCGTAAGCTTACCTTTACCAGCCTTAAGCCCCTTGATACGCACACCCTTTCCGTCTGCCGTGAGTTCGCTTGAAAGCAACCCTTCCACACTCAATGCAAAGGTGACCTTTTCTGCGGCATCTACCCCCCACTTCTCGAATGGGAGTACGAGCTCCTTACCTACCGCCAGACGCAACTTGCGAGGCGCAATAGACACACCACTCGTCTGATGGATGTCGCCGCTAAACTTCCATTCCTTCCCCTCAAGAATTTTGCGTGCGGCAGCACCCATATCATTGTAAACAAGCCCAGCCACTTCTTTACCAAAGCTGATAGTATCACTCAGGGTTGCCCAACCGAGCAAGCTGTTGGAATAGTTTGACGGACTCATAGCGGTCTCACTAAGCCCTCCGATCTCCGTCTTAATCGTCCATTTTCCAAGGGGTTGGTTAAACGAGGTGCAGCCCGCGAACATCCCTGACATATTGGAGACCTTGCTCACATTCCACTTCTCTAGAGGCTGATTAAAAGCGGGGCAGCCGGAAAACATGCCCCACATATTGGTCACCCCGCTCACGTCCCAGTTTTCCAAGGGCTGGTTAAAGGCGGAGCAGCCGAAGAACATGCCCCACATATCTTTCACCTTTTTCAACTTAAAGTCTAGAGGGCTGTTTAACGATATGCATCGGGTGAACATAGAGCCCATTGATATCACCTCGCTCAGATCCCAAGTCAGCGGTTGGTTGAAAGCGGAGCAACCATCGAACATAAACTCCGTAGTGTCGACCTTGCTCATATCCCACTTTAGAGGTGCGTTGAAAGAGGTACACCCAGAGAACGTCTGAAGCATACTCTTAACCCGCGATAGGTCTGGGACGTCAATGTCCTTAGCGAAGTTCATAAAGCAACACCCGTTGAAGGCACTCTTCATGGTTGTCCACTTTACCGTCCCGAACTGCACGACTTCGAGTAGGCTTCCACTGCTCGCAACTGGTATAAAGTCGTAGCCTTGAAACACCCCGGCCATCATTATGTTAGTAACACCCTCTGGTCCTGCCTCCACGGTATAGACCCCATCTTCATTGGGCGTAAAGACGTAGGGCTTTGTTGAATCTTCGAGCGTAAGCTTTGCCTCACTCTTTACGACCTCCCCCTTTGCGTTCTTGATTACGAGCTTATACTCCTTGCCCATGATCGGGATGCGCAGCTCCGCCCCCTTCACTCCTTGCCACTTCGTAATAAAGGGTCGTTCCTCTGCCGAAGCGCTACACCAACTCCCTAGCCAGACCAGTAACACCAGCGCCGCTGTTAAAAGCTTCTTTGTCGTCTTCATGATACCTAGTAGTTTAAGTGAATACGACCCTAAGGTACGAAAAAAGCATATAACAAGCAAAACGTCCCCCGTGTGAAAAAGGGACGCCCCCCACACGCGCTACGACCCCTGATTCTGAATCAGAATCTGTGTGATACGGGTCTTGTCCTGCTCAATCTTGAGAAAGATGCTAACGCGATACGCGTTCGTGCGCGAGCTATAAGTACCGATGAAAAACGAGTTGTCCGAACGCATCTTACGATGGATAACGACAAACCCCGCTGGCGGATTCGCTGTAAAGAAATTGGATAACAAGACCTTCGCTTGCGCATTCCCATACAAATTCTCCGTTTCTAGGATACGGAGGTCTATCGTAGACCCTAGGTAGGGCAATAACTTCTCCGCATCGCCACTCCCAAAAGCTCGTTCGATCTCAACGACGGGGCTCTTCTCCGCACGCACCACCGTCCCAAAAGAGATGAGAAAAACGAGCGACGTCAAAAACAACAATAATCGCATCTTTGCCAGTCCTCCTTGCTTTTTATAGGTTATTACGTTATTCTCGCCACAAGCAACATACCAAACGACGCAATGCACGCAGCCCATGACTCAGCGCCGCTTCGTCTGGCATAAACGCTCCCGAGTGAAGATTGCCCGTAAGCCCCACCCCCAGCCGCAAAAAGAGCGAAGGGAAACGCTGTGCAAAGTAGGCAAAATCATCGGTAGTCATCCGCAGGCCGAGCTCTTGCACCGTCCCGCCCATTTCTTCCAAAAGCTGTTTAGCCCCCTCGGCAAGCGCTCGGTCGTTGCAAAGCGGCGGATATCCTTCCCGGATTTCCAAATGCGCCTCTGCACCAAAAGCAGCTGCCGTGTGTTCGACAATCGCGGCGATACGTTCCTTTGCCGCCCTACGCCACGTTTCTGACTGCGTACGGAGCGTCCCCTCCAGACGTACCTCGGCAGGGATGAGATTCATGCGCCCCTGACACGCGACATGACCAAAAGAGAGCACCACAGACTCCGAACTCGGCACATTGCGCGACACCACGCTCTGTAACGCCACCAAGATGTGCGCAGCAACCAACAACGTATCGACCCCCGTGTGGGGCAACCCGCCGTGCGCCGCCTTGCCGTGCACCGTAATCCAGAGCTCATCTCCCGAGGCCATATATTGCCCGCCGCGGATACCGAACGTCCCGACCTCCAAATCAGGGTCGCAATGCACGGCAAGCATTAGCTCGGGACGGTATGCCGCAAAAGCCTCACTCGATAGGATGGCTTGTGCCCCTCCTGGCAACACCTCTTCCGAGGACTCAAAGACCAGGAGCAAATTGGGAAACCCCTTGCCTGCTGCCGCATCGCGTTCCAAAGCGAGCCCTACGGCCAGTGCAGCGTGCATATCGTGCCCGCAAGCGTGCATCACGCCCGTACACTCACTCACATATTCCCTTGTACACTCGCCTACGAGCTCCTGTATTGGCAAGGCATCGAGCTCTGCGCGAAAGCCCACAGTATAGGGCAGCTCCCCCTCTTTATAGGCTAAAAAGCTCGTGGTGTGGGGGATGGAGGCTATCGCCCATCCACGCTCCGCCAAAATCCCCTGTAAATATGCCGAGCTCCGCATCTCCTGTCCCGAAAGCTCTGGGTGACGGTGGAGGGTGCGACGCACCGTTCGGACAAACTCCTCTATCTCGCCCATTATCACTGCTGCGCTATGGGACGGAGCAAGAGCTCACCTACCTGTGAGAGCGACACCCGTCCCTCGTACAACATCTGATTGTCGCGCATCAAGCGTACGTTTACCGCCCGTTGCGAACGGTAGAAATACGCATTTTTGCTACTTGGAGGGGCGGTAACCCCTGCCACTTCCCCGTCGCTCTCTAGGTGTAAGACGAGGGGTTGTGCCGTCATCTCGTGGGCAGCAACAATCCCTCTCGAAGGGGCAAAGCGGCACAGAATCGCGGTCTTCGCTCCCCGCTGCGGTACAAAGGCGAGCTTCGTCCAAATCGTATCACACCGGCTCACCCCACGAAATAGGGAGAGGTACTCCGCCTCCAACCGATTCAATTCTTTGAGCACCACGGCGAGTCCATCGGGCGAGGTCGGCATCTCCTCACCAGAGAGGAGGTCTAAGCGACGTTTCCGCAATTGAAAGATCACATTCGCTGCCTGTTGCGCCTTTTCCGCCTCGGTACGTTTCACAGCCACCTCGCGTGCCACGGGGACACTCTCAAAGGTCGAATCGTGCTGCTGTACGGCATGTAAGACACTCCGCTGCGAATCGATAAAGGGTTCTGCACTTCTGTCTAAAAACTCTACGGTTGGAAGATGAACGGATCGTTGCCCCATGAGGGCACTCTCCTGCGGTTGTGCGGCAGGGATAAGCCATCCGCCGCGGGTCATCTCCACGAAGTTAGAAGCAGGAATCCCCGTTTGGCGTACGACGTAGGGTGCCTGAAGGTCTGCCTCTTGGTGTTTCCCCAACGAGACCTCTACGATGCGATACGTCGGCGCCTCTGCGCGCTCTTTTGCTGGGAAACCCAACAACGTATTGCAGTAGGCAGCGTATGGGCCAGGCGTAAAGCGCCGCACCTCCATACAGAACCCAAAGTCTAAAACCGTTTGCGGGAGGTAATAGACCCACTCATCCGCTTTGAGGGGGCGTCCTGTCTCATACGGGCTCACCCGCAATGCCTGTTTCGGAGCGCAGGCGGTAAAAGAGAGTACGACCCCCAAGAGCGAGAGCCCTCCGCCACCCAACAGCTTACGCCAGTCCATCAATCGATTCACTTTCATACAGATATTACCTCCTACAACAACGCGCTTTTTCTTCTGATTTACCCCCATGGAGAAGATACGAGCTCCTCCCTCGGCATCGGCACAGCCTACCACAACGCCCCATTAACCGAGTTTCACCAATCGATGCTTGAGCGCATAGCGCACCAACTCGACCGTATTACTAATCCCGAGCTTTGAAAAGATGTTTGCCTTATGCGCATCCACGGTACGGGGCGAGATCCCGAGTTTATCACTAATCACCTTCGTCGGGAAGCCCTCGCAACAGAACTTAATCACCTCCCGCTCTCGATCTGAGAAGAGCGCTTCCGCATGGGCTCGCTCGCGCCGACATCTGTCAGAATAGAGCTCTTTGAGCAACTCGTCTGTCTTTTTACCAAAGAACCTCTCGCCACTCAAGATGTACTCCACGCCCTCCAGCAGCTCATCGAGTAGCTCATCTTTAGCAACAAACCCGTGCACATCAGCCTCGACGAGGTTCAAGAGCACCTCATCAGAACTCTCGGCCGAGAGTACCAATATCCGCACCTCGGGGTACTCTTTGCGTACGTGGCGAGCGATATCCTCGCCCGAGCCGTCAGGTAAGATAATGTCGAGGAGCAACAGATCGGGTGGCTCGTGAGTTTCAAGAAACTCATAGCACTCTCGTACCGAGCCAACGCTTCCCACGACCACGTAGCCTTTTCCCGCATTCTGTAATGCCGTAGAGACGCCCAGACGAAAGAGTGCATGGTCATCTACCACTAAGATTGTTGCCATTTCGTTTCCCTATTTTCGTTTGTTATACCACCCCCCGAAGGTGACAGACATGCAAGTCCCTTTACCTAGGGTGGAGTCCACGCCCAGCCTTCCGCCGTTCTTCTGCGCAAGAATCTGACACAAGACGAGCCCCAAGCCAGCCCCTTGACTCCCCTTTGTGCCCGTATTCAAAAGACGCTGCTCGAGGAGACCGATCTTCTGGATCTGCTCGGGGGTCATTCCCGCCCCTTGGTCCGTTACCGTAAGGCGCAAGGAGTGCCCTACACGCTCAATCCCGAGGAGAATCTCCCCGCCCCTTGGCGAAAACTTAATCGCATTAGAAAGCAGATTACGCACGATGACATCCACCATATCCCGATCGGCAAAAAGAGTCGCCTCTTTCTCCCCTACTACGCGTCCGCACACGCCTTTGTTCTTAAGCGCAAGTTCCACGGTGGCTAAATTCTGCTCGAGGAGCTCGCTAAGCGAAAATACTGCGGGCGCATAACGCACTGCATTGAGCTGTAAACGAGACCATTGTAACAGGTTCGTGAGGAACTCCATCTGCATGTCTGCGGCGTTGTTCAGCTCACGAAGATATTCCCGCAGTTGCTCCTCTGGTAGGGTTTGGTAGAGGGATGCCAGCTGTCGGAGGGCGACCTGTATCGACAGGGCATAGTTTTTCGTATCGTGCGAGACGAGCGAGAAGAGTCGATTCTTTGCAAGGGCTTCTTTTGCCAACCTCTTAATCTTTTTGCGACGCTGACGCACAATCCACAACAGGGCGAGGGCAAACAAGCCCATGATGACCAGCGAGCCTGCAAGTAGTAGCTTCGCATACCAGTCTCGCTCAATTTGTAGACTCTGCATCTCCAGCTGCTTGTCGCGCAACTGCTGCTCGTAGCGGTCGTGCTGGATATCGAGCTTGGTCTGCACCACGTAATACTCAAGCGAATCGCGCAGGGCGATATATCTTTCCAGACAAGTGAGCGCCTCCTCGGGATTATCAGTGCGTGTGAGTTGATAACGCTGCCAGAGCAGCTCTCGCAGATTCCCCACCAAATGGAGCGAGTCTGAGAGGGCAAGCGCCTTGTTGTTGTAATTCAGCGCATCCTCACAGCGTCCCTGCGCCTCGCGCAAGGCACTCAGCTGCTGAAGTACCACGATGCGCTCGGCATGCTGATGTTCGAGACGTGAAAAATAAAGCGCCTCTAGGTAATATTGCTCTGCCTTCGGATAACGCCCTTGGGTGAAATAGACATCCCCAAACAAACGGCGCAGCTTGACTCGCAGCTTGTGCAACTGCTGGGTATCGCTAATGAGAATCCCCTGCCGCAGGGGCGCTATACACTCCTGTGCCCGCTGAAGCGCCAAATAGGCTTGGCTCTGCTGGCAAATCAACTCGGCAAGAAGACGCTCTCGCGCCGCACAAACCGCCTGTTGGCAATAAGCAATCCCCTCGTCAGTGTATACGAGGCTCGCCTCAAACTTACCGCCAAGGAGGTAGATCTGCCCCAACATCTGCAAGGAGTGAAGCTCCTGTAACGAATCTTTGGCAGCACTCGCCAGCAGTTTTGATTGCAGAATCAGGGGCAGCGCATCTCCCAACAACCCCAATTGTAAGAAATTGGCACTTAGGAGCAAGAGGCTCGAGGTGGCATGAACCGTATCACCCTGCTCGTTATAGTAGGGTATAATCTTGTTACAGAGTTGTGCCGAGAGGTTGTAAGAACACTGCTCATGGAACGCGTAAGCTAAACTCAGGCGCGCCATCGTTTGTGCATAAAGCGAGTCGGTCTGCAACCGCTCTTCGTCCAGCCCCACATTATAACGGGGCGCTAACGTCTGTAAAATCTGCTGCGAAGCGCCTTCTCGTGCCTTCTCGCTCTGCAGTGCGAGGTAGAGCTCAGAAAGCTGCGTCTCTGAGGCGCGAAGGGGAAGGGGAACAACAAGAAAAAGAATCCCCACCCAAAAGAGAAACCGACGCGCGTTCACAGACATAGATGTGTATCAAAGCTTCAACTTCCGCCCCCGCAAGACGGGACACCGTGCCACGCTATGTTCCTTCTGCTCACCCTCATCCCCCAGCACGGGTCGTTCGCCGTTAAGATTGCACCTCAACGAGGCATTTCTGTGCAAAGTATTCTCCCGCGAGCACCTCGCCCAACGGATGTACCCGCACAAAGGAGGCCGCCACCCCCACACAATCGGACTCAGGAAGCGGATAACCCTTGTATGCCACCAATCCTCCGCCTGCGCGTAAGCGTGGCGCTGCCCACTGCCACAGCTGCCCTAGAGAGGCGACGCCGCGTGTAACCACAAGGTCATATTCTGCCCGCGGGAGCGCCTCGGCACGTGTGCAAGTCACCTGAACGTTTTTCAATCCAAGAGCCGCCACCGTGGCCTCGACGACCCTAATCTTCTTAGCGATAGAATCTACCAAGTGAAACGATAGATCGGGATAGGCGATCGCGAGCGGTATGCCAGGTAACCCGCCGCCCGTCCCTAGGTCGAGCACGCGCGCAGCGTGCTGTAACGATAATACCCGCAATGGGGCAAGAGAGTGGACAATGTGATGCTCGACGAGACTCTCGATGTCTTTACGAGAGACGAGGTTTATCTTCTCATTCCAAGCCGTGAGCTCCTGCGTAAAACGCTCCAAGAGCTCGAGTTGGTGGGGGGTAAGGTCAGGGTAGAAGCCCTGTAGAAGCGTACGTGTGTCCATTGTCAGGTACGTTTTTAGCCCCCCAGCACTAGAACTCGTGAAACTCCCCGTCGGTGGAGGCTCTCAGAAGGTCTTGAAGCATATTTCTTGCACGGAAAAGCTGCGCTTTGACCGTGCCCATCGGGAGGTCTAGTTTAACCGAAATCTCCTCGTAGGAGAGTTCGTCGAAGTAACGCAAGCGCACTAGGCGCTGATACTGTGGTCGCAGGGTGGTGACGAGCTGTTCGAGGCGCTGCATGTTCTGATCGCGTATCATCTGCTGTTCGGGGTCTGGCGCAGTGGCCGTCACGAGGTTCTCTTTTGCCGTCGCCTCCCCGTTCATGTCCTCGTAGTCTTTCTGTAACAATCGTTTACGCCTACAGTAGTCGATACTGTTGTTTGTGGCTATCTTGAAGAGCCACGAACTAAAAGCGTAACGCGGTACGTACTGGTTGATATTCTTGAACGCCTTGCCAAAGGCCTCGATGGTCACATCTTCGGCATCTGTCGGGTTGTTCACGATTTTGAGGACGAGATAGTAGATTTTACTCCGATACTTATCATGCAGGACGCGGAACGCCTCCTCATCGCCATTGCAAGCCCGCTGCACGAGTTCCCAATCGATGAGGGCTTTCTCGGAAAGGTTGCTTAATTCTTGGTTCATGGCGTAAGTATACGATTCTTTACTACAATCAAAGGTAGTAAGAAGCAATGTAAAAAAGCGTCAAATCTTAAACAAGTTACGAACAGTAGACTTTGTTTATTATCGTAATACAGACCACTATTGTTAACAACATTAAACAAAACCACGCCCCCGTCTGCCTTCCAGCCACATAAGGATCGCAAAAGAAGCAACACGAAGCGAAAGCGCAAAAGTAATAACCTCTGGAGAAAAAAG